>PLXG01000511.1 GCA_003153195.1 Myxococcales bacterium | reverse complement strand
TTTGGCCATCTTGCCGGTTTCGATCGTCAGCTGCTTGCCGCCGACGTCGACGCTTTCTTTGATGTACATTGTGACTCCTTGTTGTTCGGGAGTCAGCGGCCGATCAGTCCTTCAGTGCTGAATGTGAGCGCGCACGGGCGCACACGCACCACTGGAGAACCAACGAAACCGCTGACCCGAGATGGAAAAACGTTCTTTTACTTGCGCAATCCGAGATTCGTTACCAACAAGCGGTAACGATCCAGATTCTTACCCTTCAAGTAGTCCAGCAGCCGACGACGCTGGCTGACCATCTTGAGGAGGCCGCGGCGCGAGTGGTGATCCTTCTCGTGCCCCTTGAAATGCTCGGTGAGGTAGTTGATACGCTCGGAGAGCAGCGCCACCTGAACTTCCGGTGAGCCGGTGTCGCCGTCATGGGTGGCGAACTTGACGATGATGTCCTTCTTCTTCTGAACTGCAAGACTCATGCTTTTTCTTGTCCCTTTTTGGAGGCCTTATATCCGATGAATCAGGGGGAATTGTCAACAAATACCCGCTCCAAAGTCAGCTTACCCTGGGCGCTGGTGGCGACTGCCAATAGGGTGCCTTCGGGACGCAAAAGGCGGATGAGGCCTTCCGCTGGAGACTCTAGTGTATTGATAACGCTTATTTTTCCATCGCGTACGTCGCGCGCCTGCTCGGCCGAAAGCGAAATGGTCGGCAGGTCGCTGACCGCCTGGTCGAGACCGATGACCGGCGCTTCGGCGATCTTTTCGATCGAAACTGCGTCCGCGATGGTGAACCGCCCTACCCGCGTTCGCTGAAGTGAGATCAAGTGCGCGCCCACGCCTAGCGTTTCGCCGATGTCGCTGGCCAGCGATCGAATGTAGGTTCCTTTGCCGCAGTGCACGCGTAGTCGCGCGATTTGGTTTTCGAACGACTCGAGCGTGATGCCGTAAATGCGAACGGGGCGCGCATCGCGCTCGATTTCGATGCCTTCGCGCGCGAGCTCGTAGAGACGTTTGCCGTCTTTGCGAATGGCTGAATGCATCGGTGGAATTTGATCGATGTCGCCGACGAACTTCTCGGCGGCGGCGCGCACAGCTGCTTCGGTGATGGCGCTCGCGTCGCGCTCGTTGGTCACTTGGCCAGTGGCGTCGAGCGTGTCGGTGGAAATTCCGAATCGGGCCTCGGCTAAATATTCTTTTTCGCCGGCTTGGAGAAACTGAACCAGCTTGGTCGCTTCACCGACGCACACCGGAAGAACGCCGGTCGCCATCGGATCGAGCGTGCCGGTATGTCCGACACGTTTTTCGTGCAGGGCGCGACGTACGCGTGCGACCACGTCGAACGAGGTGATGCCCTTCGGTTTGTCGACGACGACGATGCCGTTCATTTTAGCGCCTGTGCGAGCGCGTCGATCAACACTTCGCTCGATGCGACCTGACATCCGGCGGCGGCGCGATGACCGCCACCACCGAAGGTCGCCGCGATGGCGCCCACGTCGACGCGACCTTTGGATCGCAGGCTGACGCGAAATCCGTGCGGCCCTTCGGTGAGCATGGCGCCCACTTCTACGTCGACGATGCCGCGCGCGTAGTTGACGAAACCTTCGGCCATTTCGGCGCCGGCGCCGACCTCTTTCAACATCGCTTGCGTGACCGTCAGAATGGCGCCACGTCGCGGCGCTTCACCGACGAGCTCGAGCGTGTCGAGCACGCGCGGCAAAAGCTTGATGCGTTCGAGCGGCGAGGCCTCCTCGGAACGTTCCGCGAACGACCATGGAGACGCGCCGGCGCGCACGCATTCGAGCGCAAGCGTCATGGTCTCTTCGTCGACGGAAGAATAGCGAAACCATCCCGTATCTGACACCAGCGAGCACCACAGACACTCGGCGATCTTTTGATCGAACGCGATGCCGAGCGCGCGAAGAAGACGCGCCACCAAGATGCCCACGCAGGATGCTTTGACGTCGACAAATCGCAGATCGCCAAACGGTTTTCCGGTTGCATGATGATCGATTGCGACGATCGGACAATTCGGAAGCGGCGCATTCACCAACTTCAGATCGCCGCAGTCGTGAACCAGCGCCGCGTCGAAATTCCCGTCGGGAAGCTTGGTGACGATCTCCGACGCGCCGGGCAGAAACGAAAGACGCGACGGCGCGCCATCGCGATCATAAATCACCACTTCTTTGCCAAGTAATCGCAGGCCGTGCGCAGTCGCCAACATCGAGCCCAGCGCATCCCCATCGGGATTTGCATGCGCCGTCACCAAGAAGCGCGTCCCTCGCCGAACGAGATCCGCAACCTCCGACAACTGTCGACGGTCGACCGTCGACTGTAGACTCACTTCTCCGGCTCCCAATGCGCGCTGCCGGTGTCGAACGCCTCTTCGCCGTACTGAATGTAATCCTGCTCGTCGTCGGTCATCTTGGCGACGGCGAGGTGGTCGATGAAGCCGAGGATCTTTTGCACCATCGCTTGGGTGAAGCCGAGCTCATTTGAGACCACCGAAAAGCCGAGCTCGATCGATTGCCAGTTGTCCTGATCGCCCACTTCGGCGATGGCGCAATTGAAGGTATTGCGCACGCGATCCTTGATGCGCCGTACCACCATCCGCTTTTCCTTCAGCGAATGGCTGTCCGGAACCATCAACGTGACCCGACAAACTCCAACGATCACAGGTCACCCTCCCCCATCGTAACGGACTGATTTAACCGGTGTTTTAGCGCTAACCGCGCACTTTGCAAATGCGTAAACAAAACGCGCGGTATGCCGAAATTCGTTAATGGTTATGACTAGTTCAGGGGGTGGAGCGCGATCACAAAGTCGGGGCGATTTCTTCGATTTCGAAGGCTTCTATGATGTCGCCGACCAGGATGTCGTTGAATCCGTCGAGGGAGAAGCCGCACTCGTATCCCTTTTCCACTTCGCGGACATCGTCCTTGAAGCGGCGAAGCGACTGCAGTTTGCCGGTGTAGATCGGCTTCGAATCGCGCACCACGCGAACCTGCGCGTTGCGGCGAAGAAGTCCTTCGAGAACCGCGCCGCCGGCGATGGTGCCGCCCTTGGTGCCGAAGGTCTGACGAATTTCCGCTTTGCCGAGCGACTTCTCGCGCNNGCCGCCATGGCCTTCTTCACGTCGTCGAGCGCTTCGTAGATGATGTCGTAGAGCTTGATGTCGACACCTTCCTGCTCGGCAAGCTGCGAGGCCTTGCCCGCGGGCCGGACGTGGAAACCAACGATAATGGCGTTGCCGGCCTTGGCCAAGTTCACGTCGGTTTCGGTGATGCCACCGACGCCGGACGAGATGACGTCGACGCGAACCGTCTCGGTCGAAAGCCCGTGCAGTGCGGCCTTGACCGCCTCCGCCGAGCCCTGCACGTCAGCCTTGAGGATGACTTTGAGCTCCTTGACCGCGCCCTCTTTGATGCGGTCCATGAGGTTCTCGAGCGTAACCCTTGCAGTTCCGGCAAGCTCGCGTTTGCGGCGCGAATCGCGACGATGCTCGATGAGCTCTTTGGCGCCCTTCTCGTCTTCGGCGGTGTTGAGCGCCTCACCAGCTTCGGGCACGCCCGAAAGTCCGAGGAGCTCGACCGGCGTGGACGGACCCGCTTCCGTGAGCGGCTGACCTTTGTCGTCGAGCATCGCGCGAACTTTGCCGATGAACTCGCCGGCGACCACGGTTTCGCCGAGGCGAAGCGTTCCGTCCTGAATCAGCACGGTCGCCATCGGTCCGCGGTTGCGGTCGAGGCGCGCTTCGATGATGTGACCACGCGCGCCCTTGTTCGGGTTGGCGCGCAATTCGAGAATTTCCGCCTGCAGGTTGATCATCTGCAACAGCTGGTCGATGCCGGTCTTGTTGCGTGCGGAGACGTCGGCGAAAATGGTGTCGCCGCCCCACTGTTCGGAGATCAGGCCGTGGTCGGAGAGCTGCTGACGAATGCGCTCCGGCTGGGCATTGTTCTTGTCGATCTTGTTGACCGCGACG
>PLXG01000459.1 GCA_003153195.1 Myxococcales bacterium | reverse complement strand
GTAGAGCTTGCGCTCGATGAAGTACTGATCCTTGAGCGCGACCTCTTCCATCTTGAGCGCGATCTCGAGCAGCGGATCGTTGATACCGCGCTTCTTGAGCACGCGGTCGGCGGCGGCCTTGATGATCTTGGCGCGCGGATCGAAGTTTTTGTAGACGCGGTGGCCGAAGCCCATGAGCTTCACGCCCGACTTCTTGTCTTTCACCAGATTGATGTAGTTGGTGACGTCGCCACCTTTGCGATGAATGCCCTCGAGCATCTCCACCACTTCCTGATTGGCGCCGCCATGCAGCGGACCCCACAGTGCGCAAATTCCGGCGGAGATCGAAGCGAACAGGTTGGTCTGCGCGCTGCCCACCAATCGCACCGTTGAGGTCGAGCAGTTCTGCTCGTGATCGGCGTGCAAAATGAGCAGAAGGTTCATCACCTTTACCAACTCGTCATCGATGACGTAGGGCTCGGCCGGAACCGAGAACATCATGTTGAGAAAATTGGCGCAGTACGAAAGATGATTCTGCGGATAGACGAATGGCTGCCCGATGCTTTTCTTGTAAGCGAACGCGGCGATGGTTCGGAGCTTGGCAATGAGCCGTGCCATGGTGATGTCGCGCTCGCCCACGTTCATGGCGTCAATCGCGTCGGGATAGTAGCTCGACAGAGTGCACACCATCGCCGAGAGAATTGCCATCGGATGCGCCGACACCGGATAGCCGTCGAAGAAGCGCCGCATGTCCTCGTGGATCATCGAGTGGCGCGTGAGCAGCGTCGAGAAGGCCTTTAGTTCGGTCGCGTTCGGCAGCTTTCCATAGATGAGCAGATACGAGGTCTCGACAAAGGTCGATTTCTCGGCGAGCTCTTCGATGGGAATTCCGCGATAGCGCAAAATTCCCTTTTCTCCATCGAGAAAGGTGATCGCGCTGGTGGTCGATGCGGTGTTCACGAAGGCCGGGTCGAGCGTGACGCACCCGGTCTGCGCGCGAAGATTGGAAATGTCTATTGCGCACTCCTGCTCGGATCCTTCAATGATCGGGAGCGATATAGAGGACGTGCCTAGGTCGAGTTTCGCGGGAGCGGCCATACCGTCAGCGTACTAGAAGCGGCCTCGTCCTCCAATCCACTTTTATCAGCCCTGCCACTTTTGCTCGCCGACTTCTACTGGGTGCGTCTTCATCGCTTTGAGCAAACGCTTCACGAGTCGATTAGGATCTGTGTCGAAGATGATCGGCGCGCGCGCGGGTTTGCCGGCGCGAATGATCGTTTTCACCAACGACGGTAATTGATTGCTCACTCCGCCCGAGCCGAGCAGCACGCCGATCGCACGACCCTCTTCGTAGGCGATGGAAAATTCGCCTAAGGTCCCCGAGCGCCCACCCGCAAAAATCAGCGCCTGCGAGCGTTCGATCTCGTCGAGCTCGCGCCCCATCATGTTGGGCCGATCTTGTCCTCGATGGGCATCGGGCAGTCGGGTGAACTGCATGATGTCGATTCCCTCGGTCGGCGAGCCAGCTCCTTTGTGCGCCGCCATGTCACGCCACGGTGAGATTCCGATGGTGGAGCCGCCCGCTTCTTTGGCGCCCAAGATTGCAGCCTGCGGCAGCCCGTTGCACGCGCCGGTCAACACCACATGGCCCTCTTTGGCGATCGCGCCGCCCAATCGTCGCATCTTCGCCAGCAGCGCCGTCGGTTGATCGGGATTGGCCGCGCCCATGACGCCGATGACCAGTCGCCCGCTTTTTTGTGGAAGCGCCGCCGTCGGATTGCCGCGGGGACCCACCACTTGCGGGGCTGCTCCGGCGAGCGACGAGAGCAGAAGCAGGGCCGAGAGAATTCGCGCGACGTTCATGCGCGAAATCAGTTGCAACCTTGGCGCCGCTTCGAGAGAGGCAACGAACCCCCAGCTTCTAGCCACTTACTGCGTCTCGACGAACGCAATGGGGACGATGGTACCCAGATTGAGAAGACCGATCGGCCAGAGATAAGAGTCAGTATTCAAGCAGATTCAGTTGCTTGAAGATGGCATCAGGTATGCTGAATCAGACGCGAGGAGGATTCATGCGTCTATCATTGTTGATTGCCACCGTCTGCTTTCCGGTTGTCGTAAACGCTGCCCCAGCTCGGTTTTTTGAGCAGGTGCGCCGCGAAGTTTTAGGTGCCCAGCCGCATATGGTCGCGGACGTAGTTCGTCGGAGCAGCGCGGTCCCGGAGTACCTGAAGTCGGGCGCGGATCGGCTTCGCAATTTGCGTGATGCGGCCATCGGCAAAGGACCCCTGGCCGACCGCGTCGGTGCCGGCCGTTCCAAGAAGCTGGAAGTAGAGGGCGCGAAGAAGCTGATCGAGCTCGCCCGCCAGCACTATCAGACTTTTTCGCGCGGCGACCAGGGCGAGTTTCAGCGCATGTATCGTACGTCGGGCTCGATGTACAACAAGCTCGTGCAGCTCCGTGAAATCGCCGATGGCCACACCGTGGCCGACGTGAGGTCGCTCTCCAGCCAGCTCCTCAATTTGTAGATTAGCCGGACTGAAAACTGTCGGCACGTGCGGCGGTGAGCGCGCGGGCGAAGGAAGCTGGCGCGGTGTTGCCGAGCAGAGATCCCTCCTCGAGGAGCTTATTTTTACTAAAGAAGTCGCGAAAGCCAGAAATTGCTGACGAGCTAGCGAAACGACAGTTCTAGAAATCAAAACAGAGAGTTCACTTTTATTTCCCGCCGTGGGATAAGGCGCTCGCTAAAGCGAGGTCCTTCATGCAGGTGTCAAGCGTCGTCGATCGCGTGCTTCGTCGTCATCCGATTCCGGCCGGGCTCAAATCACCGCCGCAACTTTCGGGTGGGTTTCCGATCATCGGCCACACCGCCGATTTCGTGCGCGACACCATTGGTCTGCTCGAGCGCGCCAATCGCGAGCTCGGCGAGGTGGCCGCGTTCAGCATTCTCGGTCGCAAGATGGTGGCGGTCTACGGGCCCGAAGCGCACGAGGCAGTCTTTCGCGCGCCCGACACCCAGCTCAGCCCATCGGAAGCCTACAAGATCATGACGCCGGTGTTCGGCAAGGACATCGTCTACGACGCGCCACCTGAAAAAATGGCGGAGCAGTTCAAGATGCTTTTGCCGGCGCTCAAAGACAAGCGCATGCGCACCTATGGCGAAGCGGTGGTTCGCGAAGTGTCTGACAGCATTTCGTCCTGGGGCGATTCGGGCACGCTCGACTTCGTCGACTTTTGCCGCGTGCTCACCAATTTCACCTCGAGCCGCTGTCTTTTGGGGAAAGAATTTCGCGAAGGAATGAACGAAGAGTTCGCCGCCGTCTATCACGATCTCGAGCAGGGCGTGACACCGCTTGCCTACCTGAACGCTCATCTGCCCATTCCGTCGTTCTGGCGCCGCGATCGCGCGCGCGTTCGGTTGGTGGAGATGATCACCAGCATCATCGACGCGCGTCGTCGAGAAAAGCGCACCGGCGAGGACTTTTTGCAGACCCTCATGGAGTCGCGTTACTCCGATGGGAGAATGCTCTCCGAGCACGAGATCACCGGCATGCTTTTGGCCGGAATGTTCGCCGGACATCACACCAGCTCGGTGACCACCGCGTGGGCCATGATCGAGCTCTTGCAAAATCCTGAGTCGAAGGTGCGCGCGCTCGCCGAAATCGATCGCGTGTTCGGCGGCGGCGAGCCGGTGTCGCATGGATCTTTGCGCGAGCTCACCTTCACCGAGAACGTGGTCAAAGAGACTCTGCGCATGCACCCGCCGCTGTTTTTGCTGGTGCGCGTGGCGCAGCAGGATTTCGTCTATAAAAATTATCACATCGCCAAAGGCACCTGGGTGCTCATCTCACCGACGGTATCGCAGCGATTGCCCGAAGTGTTCAAAGATCCGAATCGCTTCGATCCGGATCGTTACTCGCCGCCGCGCGAAGAGGACAAGCGCGACTTTGCGTTCATCGCGTTCGGCGGTGGCAGACATAAATGCCTCGGCAACGCGTTTGCGATTCTACAGATCAAGGCGATCTTGGCCATGCTGTTTGGGCAGTACGAATTCGAGCTGGCCGGCGACAAGATCGAATCCAACTTTCAAGGATTGGTGGTCGGTCCGAAAGAGCCGTGTCGCATTCGCTATCGCCGGCGCGCAAATCCATCGGTGACCGTCGCGGTCGCGGCCGGCCTGCAGAAGATCGCCAATACCTCGCCCGAAGAGGCGCAAGCAGCGGGATGTCCGGCGCACGTGCATGGAGGCGCGGCAACTCCGGTTACAGCCGCGGCTCCGGTGGCGAAGAAGTTGGAAGTCTTTCTCGATCGCGATCTTTGCCAAGGTCACGCCATGTGCGTGGGCGAGGCGCCAGAGGTATTTCGCATCGGTGCCGACGGAAAAGTCGAGGCCATCACCAACACTCCTTCGCCCGAGCTCTACGCCAAGGTTCGCTTGGCGGCGAAATATTGCCCCACTCGTACCATTCGCTTGCAGGAAAAATAGTGGCGCCTTCATCGGCCAGAGAGACGGTCAAGCAGGCCCGTCGCGATCTGCATCGGCAACATCTACTCGATGCGGCGGAGCGTGTGTTCGCCGCCCGCGGCTATGACGGCACCCGCATGCAGGAGATCGCTTCGGAGTGCGGGCTCGCGCTCGCCACTGTCTACGGAATCGTACGCGGCAAAGAGGAGCTCTACGCCGAGGTGCACGAGGTGCGTGGGCGCGCGCTTCTCGAACGAGCGACGAAAGCGACCGTGTCGTCGTCGTCGGCATTCGCGGCGTTGCAGGCGGCGGTGCGCGCCTACACCGAATTTCTATTGGCCCATCCGCACTATCTGCGGTTGCACTTGCAAGAGAGTCAACCGTGGGCGCTCGATCCGCGCTTCACCTCCGCTGAGCAAGGACAGCTGTGGCGTGAAGGGCTGGCGCTTACCGTCGAAGTTTTCCGCGCCGCCATCGCCGAAGGATCGATTGTCGACGAAAGTCCGACGCTGCTCGCGCGTTTGATGATCGCGGCGCATCAGGTCTTTCTCGGCGAATGGGTGGCGCAGGGAATGGTGGAATCATCAGATGTAGTGGTAGCGCGAATGCAAAACCACATCGCGCGAGCCTTCGCCCGCTCGAGTTAGCTATCGTTTCGCCAGGAGATCGATCGCCGCGCAAACGGCCTCTTCACCTTCGAATAGCTTTTCGCCATCCCAAAGCGCCGGCGTTTTTCGTCCTCCGCGCGCGCGCAAATCGGCGCTGACCTCCGGATAGAAAACATTGCGAAATCGCAGCTTGGATTCGAGGCCGTGCGCGACCACTAAGCTGCGCACTCGAGCGGAGGCGCCGCCGTCGTTGGTGGAATGGAAGAGCTCGTACATGGCCTGAATATACCGGAGTCACAGATACTTAAACCGTAGTATCTTGATTTTTGATTCACTTTTAGATAGCGTAGTTCAAAAGATGAATACTGATTCATCCAAGAGGTTGCGCGATCGGTTTCGCGAGGAGACTCAGGCTGCGATTCTCGCCTCTGCCGAGTCGATTTTCTCGCGCAATGGCCTTCATGCCGCGTCGATGAACGAGATCGCGCGCGACGCCGGCATCGCGGTGGGCACGCTCTACAATCACTTCAAAGATCGAGAAGCGATCTTGACCGCTCTCCTCGACGCACGTCGCACCGAGCTGGTCGAGCAGATGGATCGGGTTCTCGAGGAATCCAAAGATCAGAGCTTCAAGGTGCAGCTGCAGGCATTTCTGGCAGCGCTGTTTCAGCACATGCAGGCGCACTGGCAGTTCTTCGTGATTCTGGTTCAGGGCGAGCACGGATCGGATCGACATGCGCTGGTCTCGGTCTCGAAACCCAAAGCGACGTTGAAAGAGGTCTACTTTCGGCTGGAGACCCTAGTGAAGCACGGCGTGAAGCGAAAAGAGCTGCGCCCCAAGTGCGCTGATCTTCTGCCGGTGGCGATGATGGGCATGATTCGCGCGGTGTGGGTCCGACAGATTTACGACGGCGAAGCGAAGGCGATCGATCAAGTGGACGCGCTGGTGGATCTCATTCTTTCCGGCGCGGCGGTGAAATGATGGCAACCGCAGTCGCGGCGCCGATGGTTCGTCCGCCGGTCAACAAGTGGCTGGTCAC
>PLXG01000386.1 GCA_003153195.1 Myxococcales bacterium | reverse complement strand
TCATATCATCCTGCAACTCTTCCGAGCCGGTCCATGCCCGGACACTTTCGATCACGGTGCGCACGATCTCTTGCTCGTCGAGGTGTGCGTTGCGCGCCACCAAATCTAGAAAGCGCTCCTCGCCGAACATTTCGCCGAACTCGTTTTCCGGTTCGGTGACGCCATCGGTGAAGAACACCAGCAGGTCGCCCGGCTCCAACACGATTCGACTTTCGTCGAACACCGCATTGGGAAAAGCGCCCACCACGGTACCATTCACCTCCAGCCGCTGAACCAAGCCTCCGCGCACCAGCGCCGGCTGCACGTTCCCACCGTTGGTGTAGACGAAGGAGCTGTCAGCCTCGTTGTACAGACCCAGGCACAAGGTCGTGAATTTTTCGGGTGAGGTATTCGCGTACAAGTAGTTGTTTAGCTGCGAAACCAGACGCGCCGCGGAAGGCGGCTCACCCGCTGCACCGTTATTCAGTTGGGTGCGGAGCGAGCTTTGCAACGTCGCCATGAGCAGCGCCGCGGAGATTCCCTTGCCCGCCACGTCTCCGATGGCCAGGGCTATATGGGAATCGCGAACGCATTCGTAATCGTAATAATCGCCCGATACAGTCCGCGCCGGGCGGCAAACCGCGGCGAGACGCAGAGACTTGGTTTGCGGCGCCACTCTCGGGTACAACTGGTTCTGCACCTCGCGCGCGATTTCGATCTCCGACTGCAGGCGTTCCTTCTCTTTGGCCACCGTAAGCAGGTGCGCCAGATTCTCCGTCATCCGGTTGAAGGAAACGCCCAGCTCGGCGAGCTGGTCCGTCCCCCGGACTTCGATGCGATGCGAGAAATCGCCCTGCATGATCCGCTGAGTTCCTTCAGAAAGGTGATGCACGGCGCCGGTGATGTTGCGGGTCATGGTAATCCCGATCACCCAGCAAATCACTTCGACCAGAACGAACATCACTAGTCCGGCGATCAGAATGACCTCCATGAGTTCCTGAGCGATATTCGCCTTGCGACTGAACACCGCCGACAGGACCGCCGACACGCGAGTCAGCACGGTCAGATAAAGATCGGAAGTGCGGCCGGGGGTTTCCCAATCGATGGCCGGCACGGTGGCGAACCATACGACTTCCGTGTCGAACCGGTTGGCAGCGGGAGGCAATGCGGGCACAACGCCCGCGGTCCTCGGCGGCTTCTCCGTTTGCTGGTCGATTCCCACCAGACCGAGCATCGGGACCAGCCCGGCGAGGTATTCGCCGGTTAAGGGAAGAGTTACGATTACGTCGCCTTGAGGAGTCTTGACGGTCGAAAAAAGATAGAATTTCCCTTCACGCTGGAGCACGCCTCGCATCGGGAATCCACCAGCGGGCACTGCAAGAGTTGGGCCTGAGGCCGCGGTGAGACCATCGATGCGGCGGTCGAGCTCGGTGGTCACCAGGTAGGCCGCCAGTTGGTATACGAGCATGTAGCCGCCCAGAGCGGCCAAACTCGCGAGTACCAAGATCGGCACCACGGCGATGAAAAGATACGTCACCAGCAGCCGGTGGCGCAATCGCCAGAAGGCTTGCCGTGCGACTAGGCGAAGGAGCCGGATCACCAGCCACAGGCCCGCGATGACCGCAGCGATTTCCAGGATCAGGCCGAAGCCGCTTTGCGGCTCAATCCAAGCCGTAGCGCCATAGGCCACGACCAGCAGAAGAAACGCGACCCCAGCGCCACCCAGCCAGCGAAACAGGAGCTCGACGCGGGCTCGCATNNTCGATCATTCCGTGGCGCACGAGTGAATCGAAGTTTAGAACCTCTTTCCAGAATGTGGTCCCGTATAGCAGCACCACCATCTTCTTCACCAGTTTTTCGGTCTGCGTGAGCGTCAGGACTTCCATCAGTTCATCGAGTGTTCCAAATCCGCCGGGAAACACGACCAGCGCTTTCGCCATGTAAGCGAACCAAAACTTCCGCATGAAGAAGTAGTGGAACTCGAAGTTCAGAGCGGGAGTGATGAACGGATTGGGGCGCTGTTCCATCGGCAGGCCGATATTCAGTCCGATGGTTTTGCCCCCCGCTTCCGCAGCCCCGCGATTGGCGGCTTCCATAATGCCGGGACCGCCGCCGGTGCAAACCACAAAGCGGTGCCGCTCTTCCAGATTCATGGACCATTCGGTGATGCGATTCGCGAGCTGGCGAGCTTCGGTATAGTAACGCCCGCTGGCACCGGATTCAAAGGTTCGCGCCGAGCCGAAGAACACAATCGTGTCGCTGATCTTTTCCTTGCGGAAGTGCGAGAGCGGGTAGAGGTATTCGCTCAGCATACGCAGCGGCCGGGCATCGGGTGTATCTAGGAACTCCTCATTCCGATACGCGGGCAGCGGGTGCGATGAAAGATCCGTCGGGTCAGTCATGTGGGAAATGTTTCTCCAATTGTCGCACCCTCCTCAACATTTCCGGCAATTTCTGGAATGCGGTGATGGCGCGCAGCCATTCTTTCGCATCGAACGCGGGCGATCCGCTGACCGCTGTGTTCGCGGGGACGTCGTGTCCGATACCGCTCTGCGCGTAAACCACGGCATTGTCGTGAATAGTGAGATGGCCGGAAACGCCGACTTGTCCGGCGAGCAGGACGCCCTTCTTCAGAATGCTGGATCCCGCGAGGCCGGTCTGAGCGCAGATGATATTGTCTTCGCCGACCACGCACGCATGGCCGATCTGCACCAGACTATCGATCTTGGCGCCGCGCCGCACGCGCGTCTCGCCAACCGTGGCGCGATCCACCGAGGTTAAAGACTGAATCTCGACGTCGTCTTCGATGATGGTGACGCCGCTCTGGACGATTTTTTCGTGAGTGCCGTCGGCGCGCTTGGCGAAGCCGAAGCCATCGCCGCCTACGACGACGCTGTTCTGTAGCGTGACGCGATGGCCGACTCGGCAAAATTCGCGGACGACTGCATGAGAGTGCGCCAGAAAATCGTCGCCGATGTGCGCGCC
>PLXG01000343.1 GCA_003153195.1 Myxococcales bacterium | reverse complement strand
ATCGCAACGCGGAAATTCATGACGGGACGCCGGATACGCAAAGTCTGCCGGATCTCTAGTCCGTCTTCCATAAAGCTGCGCCGCACGCAGTTCGCGGCAATTCGGCAAACGAGCCGCGCGTTGTCTGAGCACAGGTCGTCCGCGGTGCAGCGACCACTCGGCTCAGAATCGCCAATTCCAACTGACGAAAACCCAAAGCGGACCCTCATCGCTGTGCTTTACGGACATCGCGCGACTTTCGGCAGCGTCATCTCGGCCATCTGGCGATGGGTCGGAGAGACAGGTTGGCATTGGAGTAACGCTCGTCATACGAAACGTCAGTTCCGAGCCAATTCGGTCTCGTGAACGTCTCACGTTCGTCGAACACTTCGAGTTCGGCGAGTACGAGACCATTATTCTCACCATGGAAAACGTCGATCTCCCACACGTGCGAACCGACAGGCTCGCGATAGCGCGTCTTTTCGATAAGGCGTCCAAAGCACATTTCGCCCAGCATGCGCTCCGCGTCGGCGAGGGGAATTTCATATTCGTATTCCGCCCGCGTCAGACCCTTCGGCCGCCCCTTGATCGTCAGAAATGCTTTTCTCCCGGCGATGCGGACGCGGACAATTCGCTCTGGGTCGGTTGAGAGATAGCCCTGAGTGAAGGCGACGCCGTCTGATTTGGGCGACCATAGCCCTGTCCGCACGAGATACTTGTGTTCGATTTCTTCAGCCATCATAGGGTCCTGGGCTGTTCTTTAACGTCACTGTGCTGCAGTTCGTTCCCTATGGTCGCGGGCTATCCCACACGGGGGGTGTCGCATCCACTCTCCGCCTAAAGCGGACATTCGAAACGCGGGTCTGCGGCAGATCTCTGTGTTCGGCTAGCGTTCGGATTTCAGGCTCAGGATGTACGCAATCACGTTATTGCTTTCATCAGGGGACAGCACGTAGTTGGGCATAGTTGGATGCGACGACTGCAGCCAAACACGAAGTGCTCGATCGGTCATTCCCAACGTTGTCGCGATACTACTGAAGTTAGGTGCCATAGGATCTGGCGAGCGCAGCTCTCCGGGTCGAACTGCATGACATTGCGCGCAAACGGTAGTTGCGAGCGTCGCCCCTCTGGCTGCGTCGCCGACTTCTTGCGCCATCGAACTCGATTGCATCGCAAGCAACATGGCCAGCGCAATGAGCGTCTGCCGCATCCCATCACTCCAAATTGTTTCGAATGACACCACGGCCAATACCTGCGTTGAAGTGGGCGCCAAGACGTGTGCACTCAGTTGTGGGACATCCGAGATTCAAAATGCGCACAAACTCGACGGTTGCCCTGCCAAATCTCGTAGCCATAGCCGATCTGACAGGCACTCGACTTGGACACACGGTCGATTGCTTCTTGGTNNCTGTGAGGATGCGAAAGGTTTCCATTAAATTATTGAAGACCCAAATTTTCGCAAAACCTTGATTTGGGTCAATCACGCAAATCAAATCAGTTCGCGGAATCGCGCGCGCGAATGTCCGATTTCCTCCCATAGCGGACCTTCACGCCCTGTGGCTGCGTCTGCGTAGCTCAATGACCGCTTTCGACGCAAAGCGGCCATTCGGTACAATCGACCTCGGATCGCGCATTAGGCACTCGAGCTAATGTTGGTATTCGAATTGAGAACATCGGGCTGTCAAAGCGGAAACCCGAAAAGTGAGCGCGATCGACGTCCGAATATTGAGTTCGATCAAGCATCTCAGGTCCTGCATAGCCAATAGTTCGGTAAGCTAGACGTAAGGCACGCAGGTGCCGCGAAAATTGGGCATTCACTGAAATGTACTGTCGGCGATTGCGCGCGAACTGACCGAGGCAAACATTGCCAAGTTGGAAGAACCATCTGGTGGGATTGTCAGCTGCAAGGCTATCATTCGTGCGCCTGTCCGCTAGCACGAAGCGTATAGCTGGCCGAACTTGGCCGCAGCTACGTCAAGAAGCCCCTGTATGAAATTGAGGAGCGGCTCAAGAGTTGACGCCTCCGCGAAAAGAAGAGCCGCACGACGCCGGGCAGGTTTAACAAACGGAGAGTGTCATGAGCTATCCCAAGGATTGGATGTGGTCGGACGCTCTGGAAATGCTCGATCGGGCCGAGCGGCTCCACCGCCAGTTTTTTCGGCCGTCGCTCGGTAGCGATGAGCCATGTTGGGAGCCGCCGATCGACGTACTTGAGACGCCGCGTGAAGTTCTGATTTTAACGGCGCTTCCCGGCGTCGCGCCAGAGAATGTATCTGCAGTCATCGAGTCCGGCGTGCTTGTTATTTCAGGCGTGCGCACTTTTCCCCGGGAGCTGCAGACCGCTCGCATTCATCGCCTTGAGCTGCCACAGGGTCGGTTCGAGCGGCGCGTCGCGCTACCCGAGGGTCGATACAACCTGGCGCAACGCACCCACGTTAACGGATGTCTGATCGTCAGTCTGCGCAAGCTTGACAGGAGTGTAACGTGATCGATCAGGCCGACAACCGCGAGCACGATACCTCCGACACTGCGGCGCCGCCAAAGGATTCGCAGATCGTCGTGCCCGTGCGCAATATGGTGCTGTTCCCCGGCCTGGTGTTTCCAATCACGATCGGGCGCGCCGCCTCGATCGCGGCTGGCCAACAGGCCATGCGCGATCAGCGCCAGATCGTGGTGCTTCTTCAGCGCAACATCGAAGCGGAAAACCCAACAGCGACCGATCTTTTTCAGGTTGGAACACTTGCCAACGTACTTCGCTACATCACTGGTCAGGACGGCACCAGTCATCTCGTTTGCCAAGGCGTGCAGCGATTCCGCATCACCGAGTTCGTGCCTGGCTGGCCCTATCTNNCTCGAGGCGCGTTTCCGACTCTTGAAAGAGCAGGCGCTTCAGGCGCTCGAGCTGATACCGCAGGCGCCGGCGGAATTGCGCGCAACGGTCCTCAGCGCTTCCACTCCCGGAGTACTTGCGGATCTGGTTGCCGCATATATCGACATCCCGGCTGTCGAGAAGCAGGAGATTCTCGAAGCCGTCGATCTCAGCGATCGACTGGAGCGTGTGTCGCGCAAGCTCGCGCATTCCATCGAAGTGATGCGACTGTCCGCCAACATCGCGCAGCAGACCCGGGCCTCATTCGACAAGCGCCAGCGCGAGGCCGTGTTGCGGGAGCAACTCGCCACGATCCAACGTGAGCTTGGCGAGGGTGAGACCGAA
>PLXG01000087.1:519-54360 GCA_003153195.1 Myxococcales bacterium | reverse complement strand
AGCGCCTTCTTGGTGACGAAGCGCGTTTGCGGCATCGGACCTTCGAACGCGTCGACCAGCAATAGCACCGAGTCCACCATTCGGAGAACGCGCTCGACCTCGCCACCGAAGTCGGCGTGGCCTGGCGTATCAACGATATTGATGCGCACGCCGTTCCACGTGATGGCGGTGTTCTTCGCCAAAATCGTAATGCCGCGCTCACGTTCGAGCGGGTTCGAGTCGAGTGCGCACTCTTGTACGACTTCGCCACGACGAAAGGCGCCTGCAGTTGAAAGCAGACCATCCACGAGTGTCGTTTTGCCATGATCGACGTGGGCGATAATGGCGATATTTCTGACGTCCTGTCTTAGGGCCATGAGGTGCGGCTATATAGCAGAAATTCGTGACGTTTCAGGCGAATTTTCAGCGACAAAGAACTTCTTTTCGGCTCGCGCGTAAAAACCAGCACGACCAGTCACTTAGGAGGGGTCACCCTACGCGCCTATACGCTGTCTTGTACGCTGTTGGTGTCGGCCACGCTGTTTACGCTCCCGGCCGGGCGGGCGCCGGCCAATTTCGCCGGCCTCTTTCCCTGCCACGATCTGCCGGTAGGCGAATCCTATCTTGGACAGCTACTCAGTCCGTTTTCGCGACCAAGCGTGCGCGGAAAACAGCAGGGCGGTGAAAATAACCTCCAGGTGGCCACAGCGCTCCGAAAGTTTGTGTAGGCGCGCAAAGGCCGGCTCGAGCGTGCGGCCGGCGCGAAACATCTCTTCGATGGCCGGATGAATCGACGTAATTTCGTACACCCCGATGGCGATTAGTAAAATGCCGACGAGAGCGGCGAAGCGATCGATCGAGGCGCGGTGAAATGCGAGCGCACGCACAAGGACCGAAAGCGCGAGGATCACTAGGCAGACGGCGAGCAGCGAATCGAACGAGCGAAAGACGGTGGTCATCGTCGGTGCAGCCATCTCGCGCGGCAGATCGCGAAAGATGATTCGAGCGGCGAATGCGCCCAGCGCTGCATGCCCGCCCACCCAGGCGGTGAGCGAGAGTGCGGCCAAGATCTCGGCGATCGCCGCGAGCTTGTCCTTCATGCGGCGGGGAGTGCTCGAAAGATCCGCAGCTCCCCTTCCATGCCGATCGGCGTAAGCGTGAGCACATCGAGCGAGAGGCGAATGAGCCGTTGATTGCGCAGACGCGCCGACACGAATTCATAATCGCCTTCGACTCGTTCGACGATGCAGCGGCCGAACTTGGCGTGCTCGATGATGTCGCCCGGGCGTGCGTGAATCTCTTCTTCCGTCGGGGGAGGCTCGTCGCTCTTCGAAGATGCCCGCGCGACTTCTTGCCAATCGCTGGTGGCAAGCGGCGGTGTCACCGGCGTGCGCGGCGCGGGTGCATCAGAAGCGCTGGTGGACGAGACCGAGCGTGCCGGCGCTTCGAATGAAGGCGCGCCGCTCTTCTCACCAGCGACCGCGATCGATTCGCTCCAAAGCGATAGCCCCGTCGGTGCGTCCATGGTGCGTTTGAGGATCAAATCGTCGGCGACATCGAGGAAGAACTCGAAGGCGAACACCCGCCCGCTCAGAAGATGACCGCCCAGCACTTCGATGCCGTTGTCTCGCTCACGACTGACCGTGACGTTCGCATGTACGAATGCTCTGTCGTCTCGCGTCGAGACATTGCCGGTGAGATTCAGGATCTCGAACACGCCTTCAAACTTGCGCTCCGGTTTGTACACGCGCGCGCGCTGATCGAACTCGCAGATCGAAACCTGGTCGACGGCCCCGAGTCCGAGCAAGAAGGCGGTCTTGACGTTGTGCGCGCGGCAAACTTCGCCGATTGCGGTGAGAAGGTCGGTCCCTTTGTCGAGCCGGCCAATCAGCCGACGCGATCGCGTGCTTTCCGCAACGAGCATGCGGCGGATCTACAGCATGTTCGGCTCAAGATCCAGGGTCATGAGCACCCGAGACGGTGTGAGTTGCATGCCGGCGAAAGGCGAGCGAGACTTCGAGCGATGGCGTTCTTTCAAAAGCTCTGGCGGCTCTTGCAACGGATCGTTCCGTTCGGCCTGCTGGTGCGCCAAAAGCCGCGGCACTTTCGAGAGATGTTCAAGATCTTGTGGGCCAATCGCGGGCGCTGGCGCTACGGAATGCGAATCTTGCAACACGGCGTGTGCGACGGCTGTTCGCTCGGTCCGCGCGGACTGCGCGACGACGTCATTCCGGGTGTGCATCTGTGCCTGACCCGCCTCGGGCTCATGCGGCTCAACACCATGGGGCCGATTCCCGACCGCGCGCTCAGCGACATTTCGTCCCTGCGAAAAATGTCCAATCAAGAGCTTCATGCTCTCGGTCGGGTGCCGGCACCACTCTACCGTCGTAAAGACGACGCCGGATTTCGCAAGATCTCCTGGGACCAAGCGACGGCGCTGGTGGCGGATCGCTTGCGCGCGACCGATCCCGATCGCATGGCGTTTTTCGTCTCATCGCGCGGGCTCACCAACGAGGCCTATTACGTCACGCAAAAGTTGGCGCGCATCGCCGGCACGCCACACGTCGATTCCTGCGCGCGACTTTGTCATGCAGCTTCGTCGAGCGGTCTCAAGGCCACCATCGGCTGGGCGGCGCCGACCTGCTCATTGTCTGACATCATCGGCACCGATCTACTGATTCTGATCGGCACCGATCTGGCCAACAATCAGCCCGTCACCACCAAGTACATGCACTACGCCAAAGAGCGCGGCACCAAGGTGGTGGTGATCAATCCCTTCCGCGAGCCGGCGCTCGACCGCTATTGGGTCCCCTCGGTGGCCAGCTCAGCGCTGTGGGGCACCAAAATCACCGACGAGTTTTTTCCGGTAAAGCCCGGCGGCGACATCGCCTTCATGTCAGGCGTTCTCAAATCGCTCGACGAAAAAGGCGGCTTCGACGAGAAATTTCTGACCGAGCACACCACCGGAGCCGAGGCCCTGCGCGTCAATCTTCACGCCATGGAATGGAGCGCGATCGAAGCCGACGCCGGTCTCCCGCGCGCTGAGATGGAGCGCATGGCCGAGATGTACAAAAACGCGCGCACTTGCGTGCTGCTCTACTCGATGGGGCTCACCCAGTACACGTTTGGCGTCGAGAACGTGAAGATGGTGGTGAATTGGGCGCTCTCGCGCGGAATGATCGGACGGGAGAAGTGCGGCATCATTCCGATTCGCGGACATTCCGGTGTGCAAGGAACCGCCGAGTGTGGCGCCGATTCGGACAAGCTTCCGGGCGCAGTCGACATCAACGAAGAAAATTGCGCGCGCTTCGAAGCGGCGTGGGGTCATCCGATTCCACATCGTAAGGGTTTGAAAGCCGCGCATGCGCTCGACGCTTCGGCCGACGGAAAAATGGATCTGATGTTTCTGGTGGGCGGAAATTTTCTCGAGACTCTGCCCGACCCGGAAAACGCACGACAGGGACTGTCCCGCCCGAAGCTGCGCATTCATCAGGACATCCTGCTCAACTCGTCGGCGCTGGTCGATGCGGAAGAGGTTTTGATCTTGCCGGCGCAGACCCGTTACGAATCGGGTGGAACTTCCACCTCGACCGAGCGGCGCATTCGCTATTCCCCGGCCATCGACGATCCCGATGGAGTGAATGTGCCGTTGGCAAAAGCAGAGTGGGAGATTCCCACCCTAATCGGTCGCGCGCTCGCGCCGCACGCGTTTCCTTACGAAAATACCGACGACGTTCGGGCCGAGATGGGCAAGCTCATGCCGCTCTACGCTGGGATCGAAGGGCTGCATCAGGAAGGCGAATTCGTGCAATGGGGCGGCGCACGCCTGGGACAAAATGGATTTTCCAACATGCCGGAGAAGCGCGCGATTCTCACCACCATCGCGCTGCCGAAACAATATGCCGACGTACCCACGGGCAAGTTCATGCTCACCACCCGTCGCGGAAAGCAGTTCAACTCGATCCTCTTCGCCAAAAACGATCCGATCACTGGCTCGCCGGGTCGCAGCGATATTTTGTTCGCCGCCGCCGACCTGGCGTCACTAGGAATCAAAGAGGGGGACCCGGTGCTACTTCGCTCCGATGTCGGAGAAATGCACGCGGTGGCCCGCATCGGACCTTGCCGACAGCACCACGTCCAGGCGTTCTGGCCCGAGTCGAACGTGCTGCTCTCGCGTCGCTATGATCCGATTTCGGGCGAGCCCGACTACAACGCCATCGTCTCGGTCGAGCGAGCGTGAACGCGAGCCGCTCGCTTGCGCTCTTCGGTCTGACCGCGCTCTCCTGTTTGAATGGAGTGAGTGGAGTATCTGCCGAGCGCGCATGTCTGCTCGCCGTCAGCTGTTTCGAAGGCGCCTTCGACTGCGACACGCTCGGCTACCTTGGCCCGAGCAAGATCGACTGCATCGCAAATGCATCCGGCGATTGCGCAAAGCTACGATCTTGCTTGGGTGTTGAGATCACCTCTGATGGCACCTGCACCGGTACGCAGTGCGATGGGGCGCACCTCATTCAGTGCGACGGAGAAACTCGCACCGACATCGACTGCACACGCTACTCCACCGACTCGACCTGTATCGACAATCAAGGCGCGCCCGGGTGCGGAATCGACACCTGCTCGGGTCAGGTCAATCGATGCGACGGCACGCACATGCTCTCCTGCGAAAATGGCATCGTCTCGTCCACCGATTGCGCGCTCCTCGGCCTGTCGTGCAACCTCACGCCCGACGGATTTCCGCAATGCGCCGGCCAAGGCCTTCCCTGCGACGGAGATGTGGAGCTGACTCATTGCGAAGCCAACGTGCTGGTCGGTTGCATCGGCGGACACAAAGCCAGCCGAGACTGCGGAAAGCAGCTAGTGGGAAGCGCCTGTCTCTCGAGCGGCGACACCTCGTTCTGCGGCTTCGCCAGTCAGTGCCCTCCACTCAGCGGCAGCTGCAGCGGCTCCGAGCTGTCGCTGTGCGCGTTCGGCGTGATGCAAAAAGTCGATTGCGCCAAGCTCGGTTTCGTCAGCTGTCAGACCAATATGTCTGACATGACCGTGGCCACCACGGCCTGGTGCTCGCCTCAATAGAAGGTTTGTCGCAGAGTATTTGCTACAGGACTTGCGTTAGCGTTAGCCGAAGACGCGCTTGACCAGCGTGCCGTTCACGTCGGCTTGGGTCAGCTCGTGCAATCCGCCCAGCGATTCGCCGGCCACGAACACCAGCGGAAACTCCGACTGCTTGGCCTGCGTCTGCGCCCATGATCGCGTCGATTCGTCGTCGGTGACGTCGCAGACCTGGAAGGAGATCTCGCGGCCCTTGAGAAGCTCTTCGATCTTTTTCTTGGTGCGGTGATCTTTGCCGTCGAAGTAGACCACCACCGGCGCAGCTTCGCGCTTGGCCGGCGTGCTACTCGTGCCCTTCGACGCGGCAGCGCGACGCTCGACCAGCTCTTGTTCGGTGCAAAACGGACGTCCGACCAGGTCGTTGGCGGTCCCCAAAATCTCGCGCAAAACTTTGACCGGAGTAAGGCCGTTGCCCGAGTTCGAGCGGAGAAGGTCGGCCACGGTGAAGCGAATCTTGTCGGTTACGGCGTTTAACATGCGGCGCCTTTAGCACGAAGCGACGGAAGGGGTCAAACCCTTCCCAAAAATCACTAATTGCTTCAGGAGATTAGCAGGTCACCGTCGGCGAGCTCACCCAGCTTTTCGCGCGCAATCGGCTCGGAAAGTCCGCGGGCGAGGCAAGCAGCCAAGACCTCCGCGAAGGTTCCGCGTTGAACGCACGCTTCCGCCGCTAGCTGAAGCTCGCGATCGATCGTGACCAGCGAAACCTGACCGCCGAGCGACACCACCATTATATGGGTGCGCTCACCACTGGTCGGTTGGTCGAATGCCAACGCGGGTGCGTCATCGCAAAGCGACATCGCCGGCATCATTCCGACCGCGAACAGATGTTGCTCGGTCTCTTGAATCAGCGACAGCGCGGCCGAATCGAGCTCGATCGGAGTAACACTGGGCGCGAGCGTCAAAGTTGCGGCATGTTCGAGATCTGCGCGAGTGATGGAGGTCGCCGAATCGATCGCTCGGCGCGCACCGGCCGACGCCGTCTCGAGGCGCAGCACATCGTTGAATAAGGGCGCTTTCAATCGGTCGTGCGCTTGCGCGTCAGCGAGATAGTCGGTGAAGGCGAACACCAGTGCGCTGCTCTCGTCGATGGCGCGATGAAAGAAGGGGCTGGAAAAGAATTGTAGAAGAAACCCGTACGAGCCAGTCTCCGCCAGCGCCAAGGTCATCGAGCTCGTGAGCTCGTCGAACAGCGTGCGCAAAGTGCGTTCGCGAAGATAGCGGTCGAGCTTGAGCGCGCGCGGATCGACCGCGGCCAACTGCGCGCGCATCGACGTGTCGATGTCAGACAAATTCGCCGAACCGGCGCGAACTGCGGCGGCGAACGACGGATCGAAAATCATCTTCACCACCGCTCGCTGCGCCGACGGCAGGCGCGAGCTCATTTCTGCACCGGGAACGCAGCGTTCAAGCGCTGGAAGTTTTCGCGCACCTGCTCCGGTCGATTTTTTTCGCACTCATAGATCACCGCCCGCAGATTGGGCGCGCGCGCCAGCACATGCTCGAAGATGGTCCAAGTATCGGGCAGCGGCTCGGGACCGTGCGCGTCCTCGACCAGTGGAAAGCCTTCGATTTGTATCTCGGTGCCGCCGGCGATGTGTAGCTCGATCACGCGGTCGAAGGGATAGCCGTCGAAGCCGTCGAGCGGCGAGAGTCCACGCAGCCTTTGAAACATGGCCAAGTGCGCGCAGTCGAGAAGCAGGCCGCAGTCGGCACGATCGGAAACTTGTGCGAAATAGTCGAGGATGTGCAGATCGCCGAGGTAAAAAGATCCGGGTGGGTTTTCCGGCAGCACCGCCAAGCCCGATTGCTCCTGCAGCCGCCCGATGGACTCGGCGATGGCGTAAGCGGAGTCGCGGGTGAGAATCGGCGGCAACAGTAGCTGGTGTCCGCGTTCGCGTGAGCCAAAATGCCAAAGGCCCGCGTCTCCGCACAGCCAGGCGGCACCGATCGCGCAGGCATTTTCGCGGGTTCGGCGAATCCACGCATCGTCGAGGTCGGCGGGATCTTCGAGATTTACGTCGAGAAAATGGTAGGTGGTTTTGCCGCCGGCCCCCGCCCAACGTGAAATGGCCTCATCGAGCCCGCGATCGACGTCCGAGCCGTACTCCACCAGATGCACCANNTCGAGCGTGCTGGGATCGATGCCGGCGCGCGCCGAACCTGGCTCCGCGGAGATGCCGACGCCCAAACGCGGGAGATTGCGCCATCCAGCCATTGTCGCGAGCCTTCTATCACGAAATGATATGGTTCGCGCATGAGCAGGCGGGAGCGAAACAGCAAAGGTCCACGCACCGCCGATCGCCGTGAAGGAAATCGGGGCGGCCGGCCGGGCGATCGCAAGGGTCCGCCAAAGACCTTCAAGGGTCCCAAGTCTTTTGCAGGACCGAAGGCGTTCAAAGGCCCCAAGCCTTTTTCAGAACCAAAGGCGTTCAAAGGTCCGAATCCTTTTAATCGCAAAGGCCCACAGCAATTCGATCGCAAAGGTCCGCAGCAATTTGATCGCAAAAAATCGCGCGTGCGTCCGCAGCACACGCCGATCGTCACTCCACCACGTCGCGCTTTCCCGGCAGTCGAAGTGCAAGCTCCGTCGGAAGTTCGGCCCGGCGAGTGGCTCTGGACCACGCGCGCAGAAGCGGAGATCGATCTGATCGAAGAGCTCGCGTTCGCTAAAAAGCCGGTGATCGCGCGCGTCGCGGGTCCTTCGTTGGTCGCTGCCGACGAGGGTTCGCCCGATCTCACCTTTGCACGCCAAGGATTCAAAGTCGGCGCACTGGTGCACGACGCAGGTCACGCCGCCAACGCCCTGGTCAAACAATTGAACACGCACCTCGCGCGCGGGCCGCGTCCTTGGGCGCTCGATGTTTGGGTACCCGACCACGACGATACCAATCGCTTTTCGGCGCAGGCTGCCAAGCTGGAAGAAGCGCTGTTTGCGCAGCTCTCCTACGCACGTCCCGATCTGGCGGCGCTTCGCGTTCCGACCGCACGCGCCGCGCTCGACGAAAACGGTTTCTACGCTCAACTCTGTCTGTTCGCGAAAGATCGTGGCGCGCTCGGCGTGATTCCGGCGCGAGATGCGCCGAGCCTGGCACCCGGCGGACGATTGCGCGTTCACTTTCCCGACGCTGCACCGTCGCGCGCGGCAATGAAATTGCTCGAAGCGTTTGTTTGGCTCAATCGCGAGCCCGAGCCGAACGAATTGTGCGTCGATCTCGGCGCGGCGCCCGGCGGCTGGACTTGGGTCCTACTACAAAAACGTGCGCGCGTAATCGCCATCGACCCCGGCGACTTGGCGCCCGATCTGCGCAATCGAAAAGGTCTCGAGCATGTGCGCGGCGATGCATTTCGTTTCGAGCCGCCCGAGGACGATCCGGTAGATTGGCTGTTCTGCGACATGGCGTTTCGTCCGCTCGAGGCAGCCGCGCTGCTCGGCAAATGGGCGCGCAACCGATGGGCGCGCATGCTCATTGCCAACATCAAGATGCCGATGCGAAAAAAAGCGGAGAATCTATTTCGCGTCCGGGAAATTCTCGAGCTGGGCGGATGGAAGAGCCTGAGAACGCGGCAGCTCTATCACGATCGCGAAGAGATCACCGTCGCCGCCGTTCGGGTCTAGCAGCAATCAGCTCACTCTCCACCTTCGCAACCACCTAATTTCCCATTTATTTTCAAGGTAACCGCGCGTTTTGCAAGATTGCCGACGGGCCAAACCGCAGATCGCGCGGTTGCCCCCAAAAGCATAGATCTTCTTAAGAGTTACGACCTAGGAGGGTGAGCTGAAATCTTTGACGGAGAGGATTCCGGGAAGGACATTTACGTCGCGGCCGGAGTGATCGGTGTCCAGGTGGACGACGAGCGCGTCGGGAAATGCGTTGCGGTAGCCGTTCACGTGCGTCGGTTCGTTGTCGAAAATTGCGAAGACATAGCCGAGGCGGCGCAGTTGGTCGTACGCCGTCTCCTTCCAATCATCATCGCTGGTCTCGATCTGCGGCTTCATGAGCAGATGGGTGGCAACGCCGGGAACGGGAAAACCAAGTCGCTTGAACGACGCGATCGACCCTTCGCGCATCGGCTCATGCCGGCCGGTACAGTACGCGACCACCACTCCGCTCTCGGCAACTTGTCTGACAAAATCGACCGCACCGGGGATCGCGTCGTCGAGGGCGCAATATTCACTGGTGAAGAACTTCTGCCGCCAAAATTCTTTGGCCTGCGGCGCCAGACGTTCGACCACATCCGCTGCTACGCCGGCATTGCGCATGGCGTCCTTCAGATCCCAGCTGCTCCAGTGCGTTGGCGTCATGTTCGCCAGCGCCGCCACTTTTTCGGCCGCACCGAACTCTCGCAAGATCCGCGCTTGTCTCGGCTTGTTGTCGAGCAGCGTCGAGTCGAGATCGAATACCGCGACCCCGCGGGAACCAAATTGTCGTGCTAAATCGAGTGCTCGGCGCAACGGATCGGCTAAGACCATGCAGGGTCTAAGCTATTCGGCCTGTGCCGCCGTGTCGAGCGGAAATACGGTCAGTCGTCCCGGTCTGAAGTCCCCGTTTGAAGCGCCTTTAGCCACTCGATCGACGGGATCCCAACCACTTAGTCGGGGCACGCGCCTTGCTCTAACCCATCTCGAAAGCCGCGCTCATTCATAGGTCCGCCGATTGCCGGGCAGTAACGGGGTCGGCGGACTTTTTTCTTTTTGATTCCCGGTACAAGCCTTGACATGCCGTCCTCGCCGGACTACGCCAACGGCAATGCGATTTTTCCTCGCCCTTCGCTGCTTCTTTTCGGTTCTTTTTGCCGGTCGACTACCGGCCGATGCGCTGCGACTTTTGCCCGCGGCCGAGCCGCCCACGGCGCCCGCCGTGCCGATCGAGATCGCCAAGACGCAGCCGATGGCGGCGCCCGCACCGATGACCGTCAAAGAGCCGACGAAGGATTCGACCGGGGGCGCAGTGCAACTTCTGGCGCTCTTTCAGCGCGAGGGCCGGCTGCTCGACTTCTTGCAGGAAGAGATCGACGGCTATGCCGACGCGCAAATCGGCGCGGCAGTGCGCGACATTCATCGCGGCTGCAAGCGCGCGCTCGCGGAGCACCTACCGCTCGAGCCCGTTCTCAAAGACGCGGAAAATGCGCGCGTGCGCGTCGACGCCGGTTTCGATCCGGCGCGTATTCGATTGGTTGGTAACGTGGTCGGCGAACCGCCATTTTCTGGAACACTTCGCCATCACGGATGGCGCACCACCAAGGTCTCGCTTCCGGTTTCGACCGCGACCGATCCAATGGTGGTGACGCCGGCGGAAGTCGAGCTATGAGCAGTCAATTCGTCGTCGGGATCGATCTCGGCACCACCAACTCGGCGGTGGCCTATGTCGACACACAAGATCCGTCCGCGCGGATTCAACTGTTTCAGATTCCGCAGCTGATCGCGGCCAGCACCACCGAGGCGCGCTCCACCCTCCCTTCGTTTTTGTATTTGCCGTCGGAAACCGAATTTTCTGCGCTGGCGCTGTCGTTACCGTGGAATCAGACTCAGCGATCTTTTGCCGGAACCTTCGCACGCGATCACGGTTGGAAAGTGCCGATGCGGCTGGTCAGTTCCGCCAAGAGTTGGCTGTGCCATTCGGGTGTCGATCGATCAGCTCCAATCTTGCCGTGGCAAGCACCGGATGAAGTGCAGAAGATTTCGCCCGAGCAAGCCTCGGCGCGCTATCTCGAGCACATTCGCAACGCATGGGATTTCGCCTTCGACAAATTCGGCGCCAAGCTAGCCGATCAAGAGGTGTTTCTCACCGTGCCGGCGTCGTTCGATGCAGTGGCGCGCGAGCTCACGGTGCGGGCAGCGCAGCTGGCCGGACTGATGCACGTGACATTGCTCGAAGAGCCGCAAGCCGCGTTTTACGCTTGGCTCGGTCGTTCGGCAGAGGGTTGGCGACGCGATCTCTCCGTCGGAGATGTAGTGTTGGTGTGCGACGTGGGCGGCGGCACCACCGACTTCTCTCTCATCGCGGTGAGTGAAGCGGAAGGCAATCTGCAGCTCGAGCGCGTGGCGGTCGGCGATCACATTCTGCTCGGCGGCGACAACATGGACTTGGCGCTGGCGCACAACATTCGCGTTCGCGTCGAAAGTCAGGGGTCGAAGCTCGACAACTGGCAATTCGCCGCGCTAGTTCATTCGTGCCGCCAGGCCAAAGAAGATCTGCTGGAGAAAAATCTCGAAGTGGCGCCGGTGGTCATCCTCGGCCGCGGCTCAAAAGTCATCGGCGGATCGATCAAGACCGAGCTCAAGAAGAGCGAGCTGGAAGCGATCTTGGTCGACGGATTTTTTCCCATCTGTGATCGCGCTGCGCGACCAGCCAAAGCGGCGCGGGTTGGATTTCGCGAGCTCGGCCTTCCGTTCGCCAGCGA
This sequence comes from Myxococcales bacterium, assembly GCA_003153195.1. Lineage (GTDB taxonomy): Bacteria > Myxococcota_A > Polyangia > Palsa-1104 > Palsa-1104 > PALSA-1153. Next base: position 42,867 of record PLXG01000087.1, on the reverse strand, counting down.
CGCCGGTATTACGCGACACTTGGCGCAGTTCGTGGGCGCGCATCGTCAGCCGACCGCGGTCTTGTTCAACGGCGGCGTCATGAAAGGCGAGCCGCTGCGCAAACGCGTCACCGACACACTCAGCAGTTGGAACGGCCAGCCGCTCAAACTTTTGTCCGGTACCGATTTCGATCTCGCGGTTGCGCAAGGCGCCGCCTACTACGGATTGGTTCGTCGCGGGCGCGGCGTCAGAATTCGTGGTGGCACCGCCCGCGCGTATTATGTCGGAATCGAATCGTCGATGCCGGCTATTCCAGGAATGACGCCACCGCTCAAGGCGCTTTGCGTCGCTCCGTTCGGAATGGAAGAGGGATCGGAAAGCGAAGTCGCCGATCGCGAGTTTGGTCTGGTCGTCGGAGAATCGGCCGAATTTCGCTTTCTTGCGTCGTCACAGCGCAAAGATGATCGGGTGGGAAATCTGGTGGAGGAAGTCGACGATCGAATGACCGAGCTCGCGCCGGTTGCCACGACGCTGGGCGAAAATGGGGAGTCGGGCGCCGGAAATGTGGTGCCGGTGAAGCTTCATTCGCGTGTGACCGAGCTGGGCACGCTGGAGCTCTGGTGCGAAGAAGTGGGCGGCGCGGCGCGGCGCTGGAAGCTCGAATACAACGTGCGCGAAGCATCCTGAGCGTTAAGCGATGATCGTCGGAATCGACCTCGGCACGACCAACTCCGCGCTGGCTCACACCGAGCTTGGCGCGCGATTGATCGAAGTCGATCCGATCTTGCAGCTGGTCTCTGCCGGCGAAGTGAGTGAGCGGCCGACGCTACCTTCGTTTCTCTATTTGAGCGGCGAGCACGAGCTGCCCGAAAGTGCGATCGCGCTGCCGTTCGGCGCGCCCAGTCGTAACCTGGTGGGAGAATTCGCGCGACAGCAAGGCTCGCAAGTTCCGGCGCGCATGGTCTCGTCAGCCAAGTCGTGGCTCTGCCATCCGCACGTCAATCGCCTGGCGGCCATTTTGCCGTGGGGCGAAGCAGAGAGTGCCGAGATCAAGCGAATCTCGCCGGTGGCAGCATCGGCCGCGTACCTGCGACACCTGTCCGAAGCTTGGCATCACAAAACCGGGCAGTCGCTGACCGAACAGGAGGTGGTGCTGTGCGTGCCGGCCTCTTTCGACGAAGTGGCGCGCGAGCTCACGCTCAAGGCCGCGGCTGAAGTCGGTCTCAAGCCGATCCTCCTCGAAGAGCCGCAAGCGGCGTTCTATTCCTGGCTCGCCGATCATGCGAACTATTGGCAAAACCATCTTTCGCCGGGCGACACGGTGCTGGTCTTCGACGTGGGCGGCGGCACCACCGATTTTTCGCTCATCTCGGTGCGACAGCCCGATGCGCAAGGGCGCCCGGTTTTTGATCGCACGGCCGTCGGCGATCACCTGCTGCTCGGCGGTGACAACATGGATCTGGCGATCGCTCGCCAGGTTGAAGAGCGACTGGGACGCAAGCTCGATCCGCACAGTTTTCAGGCATTGGTGCAGGCCTGTCGCGTCGGAAAAGAGCGACTGCTCGGCGACGCTACGCGTGACAGTTGGAGCATCACCGTGGCCGGACGCAGCTCCAAGCTGATCGGCGGCGCGCTACACGCGGAGATCACCCGCAGTGACGTCGAAGCACTGGTGCTCGATGGATTTTTTCCGCGTGTCGACGAGAGCGCCACGCCCACTCGAGCTCGCACCGGCCTTCAGGAGTTCGGCCTTCCGTACGCGGCCGAGCCGGGAATTACCCGCCATGCGGCAGCATTTTTACGTTCGCACGCAGCGCGTCCAACGGCGATACTTTGGAACGGCGGCGTGCTCAATTCGTCGTCGATTCGCGCGCGTATTCTCGAAGTGCTCGCCAGTTGGTTGGGCGCCACGCCGAAGGTGCTCGAGAGTGCCGCGCTCGATCTAGCGGTGGCTCGCGGCGCCGCCTACTACGGGCTCGCGCGTCATGGCGCTGCGCTGCGCATCGCCGGCGGTGCAGCACGCGCCTATTATCTCGGCCTCGACACCGCTCAAGTGAACCCGGGCGGAGTCACCACGATGTGCATCACGCCGCGCGGTTTCGAAGAGGGCGCTTCCGTCGAGCTCTCGCAACATCCGCTCGAGCTGCTCACCAATCGGCCGGTTCGTTTTCGACTCTTTTCTTCGTCGGAGCGGATGGGCGATCAGGCCGGCGCGCTCATCACCGTCGATGAAGGCGTGCTGGTCGAGCTGCCGCCGGTCTATACCGTAGTTCGCTTTTCGCGCACTTCGCAGGACGCAACCCTTTCGGTAAACGTGCGCGCGCGCTTGACCGAAGTGGGAACACTCGAGCTCGAATGTGTGGCGCGCTCGACGGGAAACGAGAGTGATCGCTGGAAGCTCAACTTCGATCTACGCGATGACGCGCGCGTCGAGGAGCCGGCCCCATCCCATCAGAACGTCGAAAAGTTGGACGAAGCGATCGTCCTTCTGCGCAGTCTCTACGGCAAAGGAGAGGGCGATCCCGCCGGCGTCATGAAGGCGTTGCAATCGCTTTTGGGTCCCAAGGATTCCTGGTCGATGACCGTGCTGCGCGGTCTTTGGGAGCCGCTCAAAGATCTGCGCGGTGGACGCGGCAAGACGGCGGCGCACGAAGCGCGCTGGATGAATTTGGTCGGTTACACACTGCGGCCGGGCTTCGGCTATCCGCTCGACGATTGGCGGGTGAAAGAGACCTGGCGCCTCTTCAATCTCGGACTGGTTCATGACAAAGATGATCCTTGCCGGCTCGAGTGGTGGATTCTGTGGCGGCGGATTTCGGGCGGACTGACCAAGACGCAGCAGGAAGAGCTGTTCAAGCGCATCGCGCCACACTTTTTGCCGACCTTCGCTCGACGCGCCGAGCGAAAAACTCCGAGCACGCAAGAGTCGGCAGAGATGTGGCGCTGTGTGGCCAGCATGGAGCGACTCACCGCGCGGCAAAAGATCGAGCTCGGCGACGTGCTCATTCAACAGCTGGAGAAAAAGCGAGCGCCGGAACAGGCGATGTGGGCGCTCGGACGCTTGGCCGCGCGCGTACCGCTCTACGGTCCGACGGAAGATGTGGTGCTGCGCTCGAAGGCGGAGCGTTGGCTGGAACAGATTTTGGCGCTCGATTGGTCGAACGACAACTTTGCGCTGGCGGCTGCAGAGATCGGACGCGCGTCGGGGGATCGCGCACGCGATCTCGACGAATCACTTCGGCGCAAATTGGCTGAGCGACTGCGCAAGAGCAAGGACGGCGAACGGATGGCGCGATCGGTGCTGGAGCCGGTGCCGCGTGAAGCCCGCGACGAGAAGTTGGCGTTCGGCGAAGCGCTGCCGTCGGGGTTGCGACTGGCAGAACAAGAGAACGCGCCGAGCTGAGCGCGAGCGATCGAAATGATGTTAGGCGATCGGTCTGGCTTGCAGCGCGCGGCCTAAATCGACCAGCGTGAAGCCGTCACCGCCGACCAGAAGTGCCGGCCGAAGCTCGTCGAGTCCCCATGGTTGTGGCTTGCCCGAGGTTACGGCGAACGCGCCTCCGTCGATGCGGCCCACCACCGCCAGCGATCCGTTGGTGGTTGCACGCGCGCATTCGGACACACGCGGCACGTCCGACACGTCGACTTCGATGAGCCCGCCTTGGCAGGACATGACCAAACGATCGCCGATCACGCGGCGCTCGAGCACCAGCACATTGCCGAGCGGCGACTCGAAGACCGGCTGAAATCCGTCGACGCGACCGGTCGACGCCAAGCTGGAAAACGGCAAATAGAACAGCCGCCGGTCCATGACCTTGCGCGCGAACAATCCCTGCGCGACCGGAACTACGTCGACCACGCCGAGCTCGTGTAGCGCCACCACGTTGGTGCCGTCGGAAAGCCAACTGCCGCCTTGATGCGGAGTGCAACCGAAGAGCACGTTGCGCGCGCTGCCGCCCTTTAAGAATGACGAGACGATGTTGACGATCTCGTTGGCAGTGCCGGGATCTTTTAAGCGACGGTCGCCGTTCCACAACACGAAATTTCCCGGCAGCCGGTGCACCGAGTCGAAATGAAAATAGCGGCCTTCATTCGGCCAGACCAGCGCCAACTTTTCGCCGACTTTCACCTGGGTGATCTTTTCCGGATCTTCCGGAATGCCGAGGTGAACCGCGCCGTCGGAAGAGAGCGCCAAAAACAGCATGCCGCGCGGCGTGAGCCCCGACTGACGCAGGGTCTTGAGCCCGTGCAGAAAGACGGTGGGCTCGCTGAACCGTTCTACTTTTACGCCACTCATGAAGGGTTTCTACCACGGAAGGAGGGGTCACTCACCTATCAGTTAATCACTGGAGATCATGGGACGTTTTTGGCACACCGCGAAAACCCGAATGCGGACGTTGGTTTTCATAGGATGCGCGACGCCTTCGAGGGTCTTACCGACGGTGAGGAATGGGTTTTCGCGGTGTTGAAAAATAGCTTAGTGATTAAAGAAGGTTCCCCCCTAATGGAGTGACCCCTTAATCACGTTCGAGGTAGGTGTAGCCGACCATTCCGTTTTCGTACATGCGGAGCAGCTGGCGCGACTCTTCGAGCGACATGCGCTTGGCGCGAATGGCCTCTTCGCTGGCACGGCGCAGACGTGCGATGAGATCTTCCGGCGAGTAGCTCACGTACTTGAGCACCGCGGTCACCGAGTCACCCGGGATGACGTGATCGATGTGGTAGTCGCCCGATTCGCCGAGCGAAACGATGACGGTGTTGGTGTCGCCAAAGAGGTTGTGCAAGTCGCCGAGAATTTCCTGATAGGCGCCGACCAGGAAGATGCCGAGGTGGTAATCCTCGTCGCGCAGCGGGTGCAGCTCGAGCGTGTGCTTGACGTCGCGGCGATCGATGAAGTGATCGATCTTGCCGTCCGAGTCGCAGGTGATGTCTGCCAACACCGCGCGACGCGTCGGCTCCTCACCCAGACGGTGAATCGGCAGAATTGGGAACAGCTGATCGATCGCCCATGAGTCGGGCAGCGACTGGAACATGGAGAAGTTGCAGAAGTAGGTGTCGGCCAGCGCCTTCTCCAGGCCCTCGAGCTCCTCGGGAACTTCCTTGAGCTCGCGGGTGATGCGCAGGATCTTGGAGCAGATCCCCCAGAACGCCTGCTCGGCCACCACACGCTGCTGCAACGACAAATGTCCGAGCGAAAAAAGTGTCAGACATTCGTCTTTGTACTCGAGCGCGTCGTGATAAATCTCAGTGAAGTTTTTGCGATTCACCTCGCGATAACCATCGAGAAGGTTGCGCACCACCGCGGGAACTTTTTCCAGCTCGCTGGCGGTCGGCTCGGCCACGCTGCCCACGTCGAACTCGCTCACGCCCAAGATGTCGAGGATCAAGACCGCGTGATGCGCCACTACCGCGCGCCCCGATTCCGACACCAGCGTTGGGTGCGGAATGTTGTCGGCGTCGCACAGCTCTTGGATGGCGAACACGATGTCGTTGGCGTACTCCTGCATGGAGTAGTTCATCGACGACGAGAAATTGGTCTGCGAGCCGTCATAGTCGATGCCGAGACCGCCGCCGACGTCGAGATAGGTGAGCGGCGCGCCCATCTTGGAGAGCTCGACGAAGAAGCGTCCCGCTTCGCGCATCGCGTTCTTCACGCTGCGAATGGAGCTGATCTGTGATCCCAAGTGAAAATGCAGCAGCTGAAAGGCGCTCAGCAGATCGTTGGCCTTCAAAAACTCGACCGCTTCGATCATCTCTTTACAGGTGAGGCCGAACTTGGAGCGATCTCCACCCGACGCTTCCCATCGTCCCGATCCGCGCGTCGCCAACTTGGCGCGCATGCCGATGCGGGGCTTGACGCCGGTAGACTTGGCGATCTGCGCGATGAGCGGTAGCTCCGACGCCTTCTCGACGACCAGGATGATGTTGCGCCCGAGCTTCGAGCCGAGCAGCGCGGTCTCGATGTACTCTTCGTCTTTGTAGCCGTTGCAGATGATGACGGCCTCTTCATCGTCGAGCATCGCCAACACCGCGAGCAGCTCCGGCTTCGATCCTGCTTCGAGCCCGTAGTGATAGGCGCGACCGGTTTTGGTGATCTGCTCGACGACGTACCGATCTTGATTCACTTTGATCGGATAGACGCCGCGATAAGTTCCTTTGTATCCGTACTCGGAGATGGCGCGAATGAACGCTTCGTTGAGCTCGACAATGCGATTCTTGAGCACGTCGGAAAAACGAATCAGCAGCGGAAGATTGATGCCGCGCCGGCGAACTTCGTCGACCAGCTCTTTCATGTCGATGGACGCGCCCGTAAGTCCATTGGGCGTCGCCGCGACAGTACCCTGCTCGGTCACGCCGAAGTAGTTTCCGCCCCACGCACGAACGTTGTAGACCTCTGCTGAATCCGCAACCGTCCAGCGCCTAGGAATGCCTGCTGCTTGTGCCATCGTGCTGTCTTCCCTCCGAGAACTGCGGACAATTTACATATTTTCCACACAAGCTCTACCGAAATCTGGCAAGTTCGTCTCGCGATGTTGTGACGGTTGGCCGCCCGTGGTTTGATGGCGTGTTGCCGCCCCGTCCCCGTTCGCGCATTTTTTGGCTACTTCTCCTGGCGCTGCCCGCGCGCGCGTGGGCCGCACCTCCGGCCGAGCTGCGAATAGTGAGCGCCAACGGATGCCCAACCGCCGCCTCGGTGTCGGCCGCGTTGGCGCCACTTTTACCGAACGTGCGACTCATTGCGCTCGATGCCGACAGCGGAGCGGCCACCGACGAGAAGGGTGTCACGGGCGAGGTGACGACGAACGATGCGGTTGCCCGCATTCGCATCGACGACCTCGGTACGCGCTTTCGTGTCGCGCTGGCCTACACCGACGCGCCGGTTTCGCGCGAATTCGACGATTTGGGCCGCGACTGCGACGAGCGCACTCGAACCACCGCGGTCTTCATCGAAGCGACCCTGTTTCCGCCCTCTCTCGGCTTGCCCGAACCGACGCCACCACCTGCACCGCCACCGCCGCCCCCACCACCGCCGGCGCCACCGCCAAAAACGCGCAGCCGGGTGGACGCTCGACTCGAATTCGCTGGCCTGTTCGACTCCGCGCCCCGCCAAAGTCCGAACAACAGTCTCTATGCCGGTGGGGGTGAAATCCGCGCGCTTTTGGGCGGAAAATATCTGGCCGCCAGCTTGGGCGTAACTGGACTCTCGACGGTGACGCTCAATTTTCCGCAGGTTCACGCCAAGATCACGCGGATTCCGCTCGATCTGTCGCTACGCGCGCGGGTACGCGGAAGAATTGTCGAGTTTTCCGGTGAGCTCGGGTTTGCGGTCAACCTGGTGGTGTCCGACGCGAGCGGTGGAATCATCGCGCACCAGCAGACCACCGCCGACTTCGGCCTTCGGCTGGCCGCGCAGCTCGCATTTTGGGTTCATCCGAAAATCGCCCCATTTATCGGAATTCAAACCTTCATTTCGCCGCAGCCCGAATCTCTCGAGCTCCAACCTACCGGACATATAGGTAATTTACCGGTTTGCTGGATCGGCGCGAATCTCGGATTTTCGGTCCGATTACATTGAACGTTTAAGGCCTACCTACCCATGTTCAGGTACAATGGTCGAGGGCCTCCAAGAATTAACCGGAAGGTTGTGGGTGGCAGAACCCTCCGACCACGATATGCTTGTATTTACAGATATTTATGACGCTTGGTTCAGGCGTGTGCTCCATTGGCTGCGGGCCTGCGGGACCCCCGATTCGGAGCTAGAGGACATCGCCCAAGAAGTCTTCATCATTATAAGACGCAAGCTCGGAAGCTTTGACGGAGCCAATCTAGGCGGCTGGATCTATCGAATCACCTCGAACACGGCCAGCGATCACCGCCGCCGGTCGTGGTTCCGCAATCTGTTCTCCAAATCGGAGCCGCTGGAAGACTCGTCTTCGATTTCGCGCGTGCTGGCCAGCGACCTGCTCGAGACCAAGCAGGCCAGGCAGATTCTTCATCGTCTGCTCGACCAGATGAGCGAAAAGCGCCGGCGCGCCTTCGCCCTGTTCGAGATCGAAGGGTACACCACCGAAGAGATCGCTGAGCTGGAAGGAATTCCGGTGGCGACCGTTCGCACTCGCTTACATCACGCTCGAAAAGAATTTTACGAGCTCGTCGCGAAACTATCGCGCGGGAAGGCAACATGAATCGCTTAAGAGATCAGAAGGCGTCACAAGATCCGATCGAAGTGAACTGCGCGAAGATTCTGTCGTCGGCAGAGCCGCTCGATCCGAACGGGATCGCCGAACGGCGCGTGCGCGCCAGCCTGCTCCTCAATCCTTCTCCGAGATCGCGCGTCGCTTTCATGATGCGTCCGGTGATGGCGGCGGCGATGGTGTTCGCGCTGATCTCGATCGCCGCGGCGGCGATTGTGCACGAGCGCATGAATCGCTCTTCGCAAGTCATACCAACGATTGCGAATACCGCGCCGATCGCAGCCGCGCCGATCGCTGCACCGAGGATTGCGGCGGCTCCAGTCGCAGCGGAGCCGGCGATACCGCAACCGGCGGCGCCTTCTGAAGCAGCGCAAGTTGCCACGCGCCCGAACAAAGCTCCACACGCTGCCAAACCCAAAGGTCCGACGGCAGAGGAATCAAAGTTGCTCATGTCCGGCCTCAAGTCGCTGCGCGTCGATCACGATCCGTTGAAGGCGGGCGAGCAGTTTGAGCGCTATCTCCATCGCTTTCCGCGCGGCGCGCTGTTCGAAGAAGCGCTGGCGTATGGAATCGAAGCGTCGGCACTGCGCAAAGATCCGAACACCTCTGCGCTGGCCACGCGATATTTACGCAAATTTCCGTCGGGACGTTTTCGCTCTGTGGCTGAAAACGCAATCAAGCGGGCTGGAAATTGAACGTCATGGGATCGCCCTCTACGTTTCACAAAGGAGCTTTCGGTATGACGCGAAATTGGATCTATTTGGCGCTGGTCTCACTGGTCGGATGCAAAGTCAATCTTGGTCGAATGGCCGACGATATGACCAACGCGCCGGCTGTGGACATGGCCACCGGCGACATGCTGATGGACTACACCGGGCTCGACATCGAACCCGCCGATCTACAGACGATCACCGTCGCAGCGGGAGGCGCCACACCGACGGTGGCGTACATGGCCACGCTGCTCGGCACGCCCATCTTGCTGCGCTGGTCGGTCGATCGCGGTGACGTGGGCACCATCGACACCGGCACAACTTCGACGGCGACTTTCGCGCCGCGCGGATCCACCGGCGGTCTGGTGACCGTAATCGGGTCCATCGGCGGCACCACCATCAAGCGTCAGGTGATGGTCAAGCTCACCACCACGCCGCAAAACGGATTCAACCCAAGCGAGATGAACCAGGTTCCCACCACGGTCGCATCCATCAAGACCGGCGGTGGTGTCGGCGGAGTCGGCGGCGAAGGCCTCGGTGTAGCGGTCTCCGATGCACCGACCATCTCGGCGCTCGCAACCCCCACCTCCGACGGCAGCGCGCAACACTTGAGCTTCCTCTATCCGTACGACAAAACCGTTTGGCCGCGCGGCATGCTGGCGCCACTGCTCATGTGGAAGTGGGACACCGGCGACGCCGATGCGGCCAAGATCGATCTGTCGACCACCTCAGGTTCGTTTACTTGGACTGGCACCTTCGGCAAGCCGACCATTTTAGGAAGCACCGCTGGTAATTTCATTCGTCATCCGATTCCGCAAGACGTTTGGGACATGGCCACCAATTCCGCCGGCGGCCTCACGCCCGACGGAAAGCAGGACAAGCTGACCGTCAAGCTCACCATCTCCAAAGCCGGCGTGGCCTATGGACCGATCAGCGAAACATGGGGCGTTGCACGTGCCCGTCTCACCGGCGCGGTCTACTACAACACCTACGGCACGCAACAGATCTTGAACTTCAGCACACCCGATCCAATGGGCCACTACTTCGGCGCGGCGATCATGGGAATTCATTTGGGCGACTCAGCTCCCAAGGTCGTCGTCGGTACGGCCAGTTGCACGCCGGGCGGAAGCTGCAACAACGGCGGCTGTCGTGTCTGCCATACGGTCGCGTCGAAGGGCCGCTGGCTGATCGCTCAATCGGGAAACGACTACTACTCCAGCTACGCGTACGATCTCAGCGCGGCCAATGTTCCAGCGTCGGCGGTCCCGATGCAGCCCGATGGAACTTTTGCTTGGGCCGGCATGGTCAGCGACGGCTCGTACGCGCTCGGAAACACCGCCAATCCGACCAGTCAGGCTCCAAGCATCAGCGGGCAGACCAGCGGATTCTGGGAGTTCGGCGCGCAGATTCAGCCGATGACCAACTACGGTCTGTTGTCGACGCTATCGGCGGCCTATCCGTCGTTCTCACCGGATGACAAATACGTCGCCTACATCGATTCGACCGGACACTCCACCAACCCGACCGGTCCACTGGTAGTCGCGTCGTACGACAAGAGCGCCAAGATGTTCGGTACGCCGCAGACCGTTTATACGCCCCCGGCGGGAACCAAGATCGGATTTCCGGCATTCCTGCCGGACAACAGCGGCGTGATTTTCACTTCAGAGGTCCGCGCGGGCAGCGGCATCTCGACGATGACGACGACCAACGGAGCGCGCAGCGAGTTCTGGTGGATCAAGAGCGGCGCCACCGCGCCGGTCTTGCTCGACGCAGTCAACGGGAAGAGCGGAGCGGCGACCTATCTACCCATCGCTGCGATGAACCACGGAATCGGACAGACCGGTGATCCAGAGTACGGGCAAGCCGATACCTTCGACGACACCACCCTCAACTACGAAGGCACGATTGCACCGGTGCTCACCGGTGGATACGCCTGGATGGTCTTCACCAGTCGCCGCATGTACGGCAACATGCTCACCAGCTTCCCATGGAAGAGCGACGGGCGTCAGTACGACATCACCGACATCAACCTCGCGACGACGAAAAAGTTGTGGGTCGCCGCGATCAGCCTGGGCGGATCGGCCGACGCCGATCCGAGCTTCCCCGCCTTCTATTTGCCGGCGCAAGAGCTTCTCGCCGGCAACTCCCGCGCATTTTGGGCGCTCGATCCCTGTCAGGGCGACGGCAACTCGTGCGACACCGGCGACCAATGCTGTGGAGGCTGCTGTCAGCCAAATGGAAATGCCGGTGCGCTCATCTGCCAAAGCCCTCCGCCCGACGGACATTGCTCTGCGGTCTCCGGTTGTTCAGGCGTGCAAGAGAAGTGCGTCACCACCGCCGACTGCTGCGATGGGACCAACCAGTGCGTGAACGGCTTCTGCGCGCAGGTCATCAACTAAGAGCGGGCCGCGTACGTCCCAGCGAACCTTGATTCCGCCCATTACTTGGGGTGTCATGGGAAAGATGACTCACCTTCGCTGCCTGGCGACTTTTCTAGTCTTGGCGACCGCCTGTAACCCGACCGCGAACCATACGGTTTCTGCGCACAGACCATCAACTAGTCGGACGTGATTCGATCAACAATTCGATCTCGCTCGAGAGGAAGCCTTCCCCTCGTCGCCGTCTTCGGCCTGATGAGCGCACTCGCTCACGCCGCGCCGTCCGTGCACGTTCTCGGCGAAGAGACCGCCTGCCCTTCACCCGCCCAGCTCACGCTCGCGCTCAATCAAGCGTTCTCGGAACATCAGGCGGATACCAGCGCGGCTGAAGATGGAATCGCGGTTCGCGTCTCCGACGAGGGGCCGAGCTACAAGATCGCCGTCGGCGCCGATGCGCGCGAGTTCGTCGACGAGACGCGCAGCTGCGAAGATCGCGCACGTGCCGCCACCGTCTTCATCGTGCTCTTGATCGAACCGCCGGTCTTCACCTCGCCTGCACCGCCGCCGGCAGCCAAGCCGCCTCCACCCAAGCCTCCGGCCCCGCCCCCCGACCGGCGCCTTTCACTGGAAATCGAAGCCGCTGGATTCATCGATGGCGCTCCGAACGCGAAGAGCAGCCTTTCCGGCGGTGGCGCGGTGCGCGTCAACTTCGGACTTCCGCAAGTTGGGCTCACGCTCGGCGTGATCGGCAGCTCGCCCGTCGATTTCAATTTGTCTGACATCAAGGTTGAACTGACCCGCGTTCCGTTGGATCTCGGTGTTCGCGGGGCGCTTCGCCTCCACCGCCTCGAGCTCGAAGCAGATGCCGGCGTGGCCATGATGGTGGACCTTTTGGCGGGCAAAGAGCTGGCCACGCAAAACAGCAGCACGCGCCTCGAATGGGGGCTGCGGCTGGCGCTCTCGGCGAAGATCTGGTTCGGCCGAATCGCGCCGTTTATCTCCTTTCAGTCGCTGATTTTTCCCAGCCCGATCGCCATAACCGTCGAGACCTCAGCTCAAGACTATCAAACCATTGGGAAAACTCCCATCGTCTGGCTGGGCGGTTTAATCGGAATGGCCATCAAGATTTTTTGATGCTGAGAGGCGCGAGCTCCCATGTACGGATACGATGCCAGCGGGAGCAGAGATTCAATGGATTGACGCGGAGGCGCGCCCCTTTGAGTCCGTGGACAGAGCCGACGTGGCAGATACCGACGAACGAGAATTTTCTACGCTATACCAGAAATGGTTTCGCGAAGTCACGCGCTGGCTGTTCGCGCTCGGCATTCCTGAGTCGGAAGCAGAAGATCTGGCCCAAGAAATCTTCGTGGTGGTCCGACGCGATCTGCCCAAGTTCGACGGACAGAATTTGTTCGGCTGGCTTTACAAGATCACCCAGAACACCGCCAGCGATCACCGCCGGCGCGCCTGGTTTCGTAAATTTTTTCTGCGACCGCGCAATGTCGAGCTCGAGCAGATCGAAGACATGCGGCGCACACCCTACGAGCTTCTCGACGAAAAGGACGCCAGTCGATTGGTGCGCCATCTGCTCGAAGGCGTGAATCCCAAAAAGCGCGTGGCCTTCGTGCTGTTCGAGCTGGAAGGATATTCCGGCGAAGAGATCGCCGCGCTGGAAGAAATTCCGCTCGCCACCGTCTGGTCGCGGATTCGTCACGCGCGGGCCGAGTTGACCGAGCGCCTCCTCCTATTTCGAAATGCGGGGAAGATCTGATGCGACCGCTACGCGATGACGAGCCAAAGAGCGAAGAATCCGGGGACGAGCTGGCCAAACTTCTGCGTCGAGCACCGGCTCGGAGTCCGTCGAATGAACGACGGCAGGCGATTCTTTCGGCGAGCGACTCGAAGGGCGCGCGGGCTGTCCCTCGCGCTCGGCTCCGCCTGGTATTCGCCACGGTCGGAATCATCGCCTCGGTGGGATTTGCGTCGGCGATGATTGGGCGATACCTCCATTCGCCCAAGACGGTCGCGCCAGCCGCAAAGGTGACGACACCCGCGCCGAGCGCGCCCGCGCCCAAGTTGTCCGACAATGAAGTGGCCGCTCATGCCGGGGCCATGGTCGAGGCCGAGGCCGAATCGCCGGTCGAAGCAAAGCAGTCGACAGGAGTTGCTCCGACCATTCGCCCGAAGATCCATGCGAGCAAACCGACGGCAAAGGCCAAAGCGATCAATCCCGAGGAGATGGCGGGTGTGCTGGCGGCGATGAAAGCACTGCGCCATGACCACGATCCGGTTCGTTCGAACGCACTCCTCGCCGAGTATCTGCGTCGCTATCCGAAGGGTGCGCTGTTGGAAGAGGCGCTCTCGCTGCAGATCGAAACGGCAGTGGTGAAACACGATGAGAGAGCGCTGATCTTGGCCAAGCGATATCTCGATCGCTATCCGCACGGACGTTTTCGCGAAACCGCCCGACAGGCACAACAACAGTTTTCACACTAACGCTCTCGGTTCGATCACAGGGGGACGAAAATGAGAACAAGGGTCGGACGCGTACTGATGATGTTGATGCTCAGCGGATGCCACGAGCCCTTCTCGGCCGGTCGTCAGAATTCGTTGCCGGACATGGCGCAGGTGGGGATCGACACTGGCGACATGGCCATGGACTACAGCGGTCTCGACGTCGAGCCGAGCGATCTGCAAACCCTCAACTATCCGGCGCAAACATCGCAGGCCTTCATGGCCACGCTGCTGGGCACGCCCATCTTGGTGCGCTGGACGGTCGACCGCGGCGACATCGGGACCATCGATTCCGGCCAGGTTTCATCGGCGACATTCACCGCCAACGGAAAGGTGGGTGGCCTGGTGACCGTGATCGCATCGATCGGCGGCGCCACCATCAAACGCCAAGTGATGGTCAAGATCACCGCCGGTCCGCAAAACGGAGTCGATACCAGCGTCGCATCCGAGCAGCCGCAGGTTCCTGCCAATGTCGACGGACTGAGCAAAGGTGACGGACTCGGTGGCGTCGGCGGTGTCGGCGGCGAGGGACTAGGCATCGCAGTTTCCGATCCGAGCGTGATGACCGCCCTCGAAAGTCCGACCGGAGATGGCGCCTCACTCCATCTTTCGTTTCTCTATCCATACGACAAAACCGCTTGGCCGCGCGGCATGATCGCCCCGCTCCTGATGTGGAATTGGGACACCGGCGACGCCGATGCCATCAAGATCGATCTGTCGACCACCTCGGGCTCGTTCACTTGGTCGGGCACGTTTGGCAGACCCGCGATCTTGGCGCAGACCAGCGGAAAGTTCATTCGCCATCCAATCCCGCAGGATGTGTGGGAAGCGGCGACCAACTCTTCCGGCGGTCCCACTCCCGACGGAACAATCGACAAGCTCACCGTCAAGCTCACCCTGGCGAGAGCCGGCCAAGCTTATGGACCGCTCACCGAAACCTGGACCGTCGCACCGGCCCGCCTGACCGGCACCGTCTATTACAACTCCTACGGCACGCAGCTCGTAAAGAATTTCGTCACACCGGATACCGCCGGACATTACTTCGGCGCAGCGGTTCTCGGCATTCGCTCGGGCCAAACCAAGCCTACGCTGGTCGTCGGTGCGGACAGTGATCTCGACGTGAACGGTCACCCCACCAGCGACAAGGGATGTCGCACCTGTCACGTGGTGGCCTCGCGCGGGCAGCGACTCATCGTACAGGCCGAGTACGACAAATCGAACGGATCGATCAGTGGCGGCAATCCCAACTACAGCTACGCATACGATTTGAAGGTCTCGAACGTGATGTCTTCCGAAAAGCAACTCACACCTGACGGAACATTCGCCTGGGCCGGAATGGTGAGCGATGGTTCTTACGCCGTCGGCAACGCCGTGGAGCTCGACTCGGACAATCCCTCGGATCCGACCAATGCTGGATCCGGCTCGGCGGTGAGCGCCTTCTGGCAGTTCGCTTTGAATCCCCAAATGATCACCAATTCCGGCTTTCCGGGCGGCGTGGGTGTGGCCCATCCTTCGTTCTCTCCCGACGACAGTTTGATCGCTTACGTCGACGTGTCGGGAAAAACTAACAATCTTCAGGGACCGCTCATGGTCGGCCACTACGTCGCGACTCCCAGCCCTCAGTTCTCGAACTTTCAGGCGCTGCTGTCGCCAGGAATCGGACAACGAATCGGATTTCCCGTTTTCCTGCCCGACAACAGCGGCATCGTTTTCGAGACTCAGCTGCGCGACAGCAATCGAGACATCGTCATGACGACGCGACAGGGCACGCGCGGCGAGATTTCGTGGCTCAAGCTCGGTGGAGCGAGCCCGACAGCGGTTCAGCTCGACGCGCTCAACGGCAAAAATGGATCCAGTTCATACCTTCCGGTCAGCGGCAACGACCATGGGATCGTGCGGACCGGCGACGGAGGATATGAGGGCACGCAATACAACGAAGCCGGCTGGGACGATACGACGCTCAACTATGAGCCCACCATTTTGCCGATCGTCTCCGGCGGCTACGCCTGGATCGTCTTCACCAGTCGTCGGGCGTACGGGAACCAACTCACCGCCACACCGTGGCAGAGCGATCCGCAGCGCTACGACATCACCGATCTATCGAAGGCCACCACCAAGAAGTTGTGGGTGGCAGCGGTGAGCTTGGGCGGATCGGCCGACGCCGACCCCAGCTTCCCGGCGTTCTACTTGCCGGCGCAGGAAATTCTGACGGGAAATTCGCGTGGATTTTGGGCGCTCGATCCCTGCCAATCGGACGGCAATTCCTGCGACACCGGCGATCAGTGCTGCGGCGGATGTTGTCAGCCAAACGGCGCGGGCGGTGCGCTCATCTGTCAGAGTCCGCCTCCCGACGGACACTGCTCAGCTGTGGCGAACTGCTCGCAGGCACAGGAGAAATGTGTGACATCGGCCGACTGTTGCGAACCGTCGAACACCTGCGTGAACGGCTTCTGCGCTCAAACGATCAATTGACCACGGCGCTCGCCGCCGTCGTCTAACGCGGTAACCGCCAACGGCGTTCACCGAGCTCCGTGTAACCTTGTGCGCGCGCGTATTCGGCGAGCTCGCTTTTCCAATCTTCCAACTTGGGAAAGAAGAGCGGCCACTGGCTCTGGTAGGTGGCGATGGCAGACAACTTGGCGTGATGAGAATCCGAAATCCACTCCGACTGAGCGACTGGCGCATCGGGGCTGGGAATGGCAGGCGAGCGACGATCGGGCCACACGATGGTAGCGACCGCGAATGGACGAGAGAGCGGACTGGTCTCGCCGCGCACGAACGGCGATCGATTCCAGGCACGCGCCGTGGCAGCCAGCTCGCTCCACCGGCCACTTCGGGCCAAGGTGGGATCGGACGACGGGAGAGCGCGAAAGCCGAGTCTGTGAAGTCGTCGTGGAAGCTGATGGCATGTCAGCACATAGGGCGTGTCTTCGTAAAATATGCGTTCGACACGCGTCAGCTTTTGTACGGCCGCGTGCGCGATCTGATGGTCGACGTGACCACCGATTCCGAGCGGCGCGACGATCTGCTCGAAGCCGCCATCGACGATCGCTTGCAACCGGCCGGCGATCTCGTCCGCCAGCGCGTACTCATCGAACGGCTGAAAGACCCGGCGCGGAGATCGGTAACGCGGATCGCGCGCGATCGCGTCGAGCCAGCCTCCGCCGGGGAGCTTTTCGATTCGCATTTGCGACGCGAATGCATCGTCTTCCGCCGAACGAGTGGCTTGATCGTCGAACGGACCCGATCCTTGGGGAGTTCCGAAGAGCGTGAGTACCGCGACTCGCTTGTTCGCCGCGACATCACGGGTGATCTGTGCGGCTGCCGAAAATGCCACGTCATCCGCGTGCGGCGAAATATAGAGAACGCCGCTCAAGTCACTTGTAGATGATGTAGACCCGCGTCATTCGAGTGGGGTTGTCGGGCGGTTCGCCGCGCACGATCTGCGAAAAGAGATCGGCGCCCTCGGTCACTTTGGCAAATACCGTGTACTGCCCGTCGAGGCTGTGGGCGGCGGCCAGCGTGATGAAGAACTGCGAGCCATTCGAGTTCATGCTCGACCCTCGCGCCATCCCAACCACGCCGGCGCTGTCGAACTGGAGACTGCTCACGATTTCAGTCCCGAACATGTAGCCCGGCCCGCCCAGGCCCCATGACGAGCTGTCGGGGTCGAGCGAATTGGGATCGCCACCCTGCGCCACGAAGCCATTGATCACCCGATGGAACGCCTGACCGTCGAAGAAGTGATTGCGGGCCAGAAACACGAACGAGTTGACGGTGATGGGAGTCTGCGTCTCGTAAAGATCAAACACGATTCGTCCGACATCGGTTTCGAGGACCGCGAAGTAATCCTTACCCGCATCGGTGGCCGGCGACGCCGACGTGAACTCGTAGACTGGAGTCGAAGACAAAAAAGGTGCGAGCTGAAATCCGGTGGGAAGATAATATGAAGTCGACGACAAATCGCCCGACGCATCGACCGCCCCGTCGACCGCTCCATCGCCTGCCCCATCGACAGAAATGCCCGACGCATCGACCGAGGTCGACGCGCCACCGCAGGCGAACAAAGTAGCAACCATCAGAACAGCTAAATTTCGCATGGGCCGGACTATAACACTTATGCGCGGATCTCGATGCGCAGACCCTGTCGCCGCTGCATGGTGGGATTGAAGAACATCTCATCGTCGGCGTTGAACTGCGGGCCAAATGAAAACGATCTGAAGAGTAGCGCGATCACCAGTCGCATCTCCAGCGACGCAAATCGTTTGCCGATGCAGGTGCGAGGTCCGCCGCCAAATCCCAGAATGCTGTAGGGCGGCGCTTTTTTGTCGTCGAAAAATCGCTCGGGCAAAAATTCGCCGGCGCGCTCGAACAGCGAAGGCATGCGACCTATCTGCCAAGCGCTATAGGCCACGCGACTACCGGCGGCAATGGTGAAATTCCGAAACGTAATGTCGCGCTCCACGCCACGCATGCTGAAGACGAGCGGCGGGAAGAGTCGCTCGGTCTCGAGCAGGGTCGCTTCCAACATCGGCTGCGATTGCAGCTCGGAGAAGCGCAGCTCGCTCGCTTCCTGGCGAAGGATTCGCACAATTTCGGCGCGGGGAATCACCGCCGCAAAGAACGAGGTGAGCATGCTGGCGGTGGTGTCGTAGCCGGCGAAGAGAAATGCCAGCATCTCGGCCACCAACGTCTCGTCGGAGAGCGCGCGCTCGTCTTCGGCGCCGAAGCGCATGAGATAGCCAATCATGTTGCGCGGCAGCTCGGGCGCGCAGCGGTACCCAGCGATCTTCTCGCGCAGATAGGCGGCCAGCTTTTCGCGAGCGCGCTGTCCTCGATAGAAGTCGAAACCCGGCAGGCGCACGCGCAAGATCGAGTAGAGACCGTCGCCAAGATCTTCGAACAGGTGCATGAGCTGGTCGAGATCGCGCTCCTCTGCGCCGAGCAGCAGCGCGGCGACCACGTGAAAGGCAATTCGCTTGAGCTCCCACTGGAGATCGATTCGGGTGCCTGGACGCCAATTGCGCGTGTGCGACTTTACGACCGACTCGATTACGGGAAGGTAGTCGCCATCGGTGCGCGGGTGAAAGGCGGGGCTGAGCGTGCGGTGCCGCTCTTTGTGCGCTGGGCAGCCGGGCGTGTCGTCGCTCAGAAAGAGAATGTCGCGGCCGAAAGTCGGCTCCATGGTGAAGCCGTAGCCACCGTACCAGGAGAAGTCGTCGCGATGTTGCGGCGCCAAAATTCGCTCGGCACCTTCGGGTCCCATGAGCCAGACCAGATCGCGCAACCGCTTGCCTGGACCGATGGCGGGAATTCGACTGCGCCATACGTCGCCATAGCGGGCCGCGTTCTCGCGGATGAACACACGCGGATCGCGGAGCAGCTGCATCGCGCCAAGCGGCGCCCAAACGATGGAAGGCCCTGGGATCACTCTCTACCTATTTAAGTTACTGAAAGACATGTGATTTTCGACCTAACCGCGCAAATCGTAACACTACAAAGTGCGCGCTTACATCAAATTCCCAAACAAAATCAGGCGGTCTTACCCCTGGAGAGGGACCTCCGATTTCTCTAGCCGGGATCTCTATCATTAATGCATCTTTCGCCGGTGAAACCGAAGGTGGTGGTGATCGGCGCAGGGTTTGGCGGGCTCGGTGCCGCCATTCGCCTGGCCGCGCGCGGCTTCGACGTCACGCTGCTGGAGAAGCGCGATCAGCCGGGCGGGCGGGCCTACGTCTATCGCGATGACGGCTTCACCTTCGATGGCGGACCCACCGTGGTCACCGCGCCCATCCTGCTCGAAGAGCTGTTCGCACTCGCCGGACGACGCATGGACGAGGCGGTCGAGCTGCTGCCGGTCGATCCATTTTATCGCGTGCGCTTTCACGACGGGCGGGTGTTCGACTACACCGGCGACGCCGATCGAATGGCCGAGGAGGTGCGAAAGTTTGAGCCGCGCGACGTTGACGGCTATGCGCGATTCGTCACCGAAGCCGAAAAGATCTTCAAAGTCGGGTTCGAGGATCTCGCCGACGTTCCGTTTTTGCATTTCAGCGACATGGTCAGAATCCTGCCGCAGATGATTCGTCTCAAGTCTCATCTGTCGGTGCACGCGCTGGTCTCCAAGTACATTCGCGACGAGTCGGTGCGAACGGTCATGTCGTTTCATCCACTGCTGGTGGGCGGCAATCCGTTCACCACCACGTCGATCTATTCGCTGATCGCCTTTCTCGAGCGCAAATGGGGCGTTTGGTACGCGCGCGGCGGCACCGGCGCGATCGTGCAGGCCTTGGTCGAGCTGTTCGTCTCGCTCGGCGGAAGCTTGCGCTGCTCGAGCGAAGTCGAAGAGATTCTCACCGAAAAAAGCGCGCGCCGCGCCAAGGTAACCGGCGTTCGATTGAAGGGCGGAGCCACCCTGCCCGCCGAGATCGTCATCTCCAACGCGGATGCACCGGCCACCTATAAGCACCTTATCGCCGAGAGCGCGCGCAGCAAATGGACCGACGCGCGCGTCGACAAGCAGCGCTACTCGATGAGCCTGTTCGTGGCCTACTTCGGCACCAAGAAGATCTATCCCGAGTTAGCGCACCATTCGATCCTGCTCGGGCCCAGGTACAAGCCGCTCTTGCACGACATCTTCGAGAAAAAAATTCTATCCGACGACTTCAGCCTCTACTTGCACGCCCCCACCCGCACCGACGCCAGCATCGCGCCGGCCGGTTGCGAAGCCTTCTACGTGCTCTCGCCCGTTCCACATCTGCAGTCGGGCACCGACTGGGAAGCGCAAGGCGAGATCTATCGCGATCGCATCTTCGAATATCTCGACGCCACCGTGATTCCCGGACTGCGCGAAAATCTGGTGACCAGTCGATTCATCACGCCGCAGACTTTTCGCGATGAGCTCAGCTCGGTCAACGGCGCGGCATTCTCGCTACAGCCGACGCTCTCGCAATCGGCCTACTTCCGTTTTCACAATAAATCGGAAGACGTCGACGGTCTCTACATCGTCGGCGCCGGAACCCATCCAGGTGCGGGAATGCCGGGCGTCCTGTCGTCGGCAAAAGTGGTCGACCGATTGATCGCCGACCGCGCCGGGACCGGCAATCCGCGCGATCCGATCGCCGGCACCCACGCCAACGCATGAGCGACGCGAGCACCACTTCTGTATTGATCTTGGCGCGCGAAGATCGCCTGGCCTGCCGCGCTTGGATCCAGAAACATTCCAAAAGTTTCTTTCTCTCCTCGCTCCTTCTGCCCGCGCGAGTTCGCCAGGCCGCTTGGGCACTCTACGCGTTTTGCCGGCGTGCCGACGACGCAGTCGACGAGACGCGAACCCACGGACTTGAACAGGTCGCGCAGCTACGTCTTCGTCTCACGCGCGTTTACCGCGGAGTCGCCGACGACCATCCAATTGATCGCGCATTTTCCAAAGTGGTCGAGGCGCATGCGATTCCCGAAGCGCTGCCGGCGGCACTACTCGACGGAATGGAAATGGACGCGCGCGATCAGGTTTACGAAACTGACGACGATCTGTTCCTCTATTGCTTTCGCGTGGCCGCCACCGTCGGGTTGATGATGACCAAGGTCATGGGAGTAGCCGACGATCGCGCCTACTATCGCGCCGCTGATCTGGGCATCGCCATGCAGCTCACCAACATTGCGCGCGACATCGGCGAAGACGCGGCACGCGGACGAGTCTATCTGCCGCGCACGCTTTGCGAATCGGTGGGATTGCAAAAAGCGACGCTGCTCAACGCACGCGCGGCCACCGCACCCACCAAAGCTGCGGTCAAACAGCTGCTGGCGCGCGCCGACGCGCACTATCGGGCGGCCGATGGCGGAATTCCGATGTTGCCGCGCTCCTGTCGCTTGGCCATCGCCTCCAGCCGGCAGATTTATTCGGCGATCGGACGCGCGATCGCGAAAAACGATCACGACTCAGTGAGGTCGCGCGCCTATGTATCGCTGAGCGGAAAGTTGGTGCTGGTGGGCCGCGCGCTGCCCGCGGTATTCTCCACCAAACGGCCAGACACGGCCGGTCCCGCCGACAGCTCGCTTGCGCCTCTGCTTCGATCGGTGGGCCTGCCAGCGTGAGATTTCCGCGCACTGAAAACGCGCTGCGCGACTTTCCCGACGCGCTCGCGCACATCGAAGAGCTGGAACGAACGTACGTCGAGCGGCGCCCGCTTCGAAATGACCAGCAGCTCGGCGCGGCCGGAGATCCTGCGCGTCCCGACTTTGACGTCGCCATCGCTGGCGGCGGACTATCCCTTCTCTACGGCGCGATCTTGGCGCGACGCGGCCTCAAGGTGGTCATCTTCGATCGTCGCAAGATCGGCTGCGGCCATCGCGAATGGAACATCAGCCGCGCCGAGCTCGAACCACTGGCTCGGTCGGGACTGTTCTTGCCGAACGAAGTGGACGCGCTCGTCGAGCAGGAGTACGCGCGCGGGATCGTTCGCTGGCATGGCGGCGGAACCTATCCGGTGCGCCACGTGCTCGACTGCGTCGTCGATGCCGAGACGCTGCTCACAAAATTGCGCACGCTCGCTGAGTCCGCGAATGCGACCTTGCTCGATCATCATCCACTGAATTCGTATCGAATCGGAAAGAGCGCAATCGAAGTGCGCGCGGGAGAGCGCACCTTCACCGCGCGCCTGCTCATCGATGCGATGGGCGCTGCCTCACCCCACGCGGCGTTCGATCTCTCCTGCCCGACGGTGGGTGGCGTGCTGAAAGGATTACGCGAGGGCGACGATCCGCTGGCGGTCGATTCGAGCGTGGGCGAAATCCTGGTGACCACCGAAGACGTCGAAGAAGGTCGCCAGCATATCTGGGAAGGATTTCCCCGCCCGGGTGGGTTCACTGCCTATCTCTTTTATTATTGTGAGCCGGACCAGCTCGGCCCGAGACCGCTGATGTCGCTGTACGAACGATTCTTCACCACTCGCGCCCGCTACAAAGAGGGCGACGCCCGTCTGATCAAACCCACCTACGGCTTCATCCCGGCGTACTCGCGGCTTCGGCCGATGACCGCTTCACCTTGCGATCGCGTGGTGCTGGTCGGCGACGCCGCCGGCCGCCATTCGCCGCTCACCTTTTGCGGCTTCGGCTCGATGATCCGGTCGTTTCTGCCGGTGAGCGAAGCGCTGCACGATCGATTGAAAAAAAATACGCTCGCCCGCCGATCTTTGGCGTCGGTGTGGAGCGAGCCAGCCGGCCTCGGCGTGATGGGCGGGCTCACCCTCATGATGCTGAACCGCGCCGGCGACGACTCAAATGAGATCAACCGGCTTCTCGACGTCGCGTTTTCGACCTTGAGCGAGATGGGCGAAGACAGCTTCGCTGCATTCATTCGCGATGAGATCGGCTTCACCGAGTTCATCACCTTCATGCGCCGCACCGCCGCGCGACACGGCGACATTTACCAGCAGGTGTTTCGCAATCTCGGCGCCGGCGAGCTGGCCAGCTGGTCGGCTCGACTCACTAAGCTGGCGTTCAAGAAGTGGCGACGCGCGCCGTAGCACGCAGCTCGCGATCAGACGCGCGACGGACGAGTTACTTCTTCGATGAGCAGATGCAGCGCTTCGGAACCGGGCGTAGCCGGACCAAGCAGCTCTCGCACTCCGTCGAGCAGCGCCTTGCGCATGGCGTGTGCCTCTTCGGGGCTGCCCCGCAGCGCCATGTTGGGACGACCGAGCGCCGCGTCGCGGCCAATCGGCTTTCCTAAATCGGTCTGATGTCCGGTCACATCGTCGAGATCGTCGCGGATCTGCAGCGCGCAGCCAATCAGCTCGCCGAGGCGCGCCCACCTGGCGACATCGTTCTCAGCGCCACAACAGATCGCGCCGCCCGCTGCCGCCGCGCGAAACAGCGCCGCGGTCTTGTGCCGATGATAGTGCCCAATCTCGATCGGAAGCGGCTCGAGCTCGAGCGCCTGTCCGCCGATCACGCCGTTGGAGGAACCGGTCGCCGAGGTGAGCAGTCCGATCAGACGAAACGCAACCGTCCCCAGCCGCGACGGGACATTGGAGAGAGTTTCAAACGCCAAGGTCAAAAGTGCGTCGCCAACCAAGATGGCGGTGGCCTGTCCGTATACGACATGACAAGCGGGCCGACCGCGACGCATCTCCGCGTCGTCAAAGCAGGGCAGATCGTCTTGAACCAAGGACGCGCAGTGAACCAGCTCAACCGCGGCCGACATTCGACCGACCAGCTCACTGTCGCCTCCGTCGTATCGCTCGGCGATCAATCGACAAAGAAGCGGTCGGGCGCGTCGACCACCGGGAAAGACCGCGTCGTGCATGGCTTGATGCAAGCGCGCCGGCGGAGTTTCACAGGCGGGAAGAACGCGACGGAGCCACTCCTCGACGAAGGCTTGCCCGTCACTGAGAATCTTTACTGCAGGGTTCAGGCCCGCGTTCGGAGCCGCCAACTGCGACACGAATCCCCCGATTCAGTGAGAAGAATTTGCCATAAACGAACCTGCCTTTGGAAGACGAAAGTTACAAATCTTTACAATGGCTGACGTGATCGCCAAAACGCTTCCTTAGGCGAGCGCGCGGGTGGCTGAAACCGGCACGCCATCGCGATAGATCACCGAATGACCGGCCATGGCCGGTACGCGTGGACCGGGCGTGATGAGGCCGACCAAGTTGAGCGGATCGGTGGCCGCCACCACCACCTCTTCGAGCGCGCGCGGAAGTCGCAGCGCCCGCAGCGATTCGATCGCCTCCGGCAGCGCGAACTGTTCACCGGTCAGACCTTGAACGAAGCGTCCACCACGAATCTCACCGCGTGCCTCGAGCCGTCGATAGACCGCGAGCAGATCGCGCCACGGCGGCGCCGCGCTCTCGCGTCTAAGTAGATCGCGCATCACCACTCCGTATCGTCGCAAATAAAGTTTAGCCAGCTCAACCGGGCTGCCATCGTGAAACGGCCCATCGTGCGATCCGCGCGGAGCGGTATCTCGATGAAGCAGAGACCAACGTCCGGTGGACGTCGACTGCGGCGAAGGCGTCTGCGATCGCGGCGCGATGAGCGCGCGCAATCCGGCAAATCCATCCGAGCAGGCGGCCCCGGTCCGCACCAGCTCCCACAGTGCGTCCTCGATCGATCCGGCCGGCTCCGCGAGACCGCGACTGAGCTCGGCGACGAAGGCCGCACCACGCTCTGCCAAACGCGCCGCCACTCGACGCGCCAGCGGAGTGAGCGATACCCAATTCGGCGTCGGCTCTTCGGTGTTGGCGAACGGATCGATCAACCACTCGGCGTCGGCGCGCAAAAAGATTCCGATCGCGCCCGACGATCCGCGCGACCGCCGTCGCTCGATCTCGTCGGCTTCAGACGACTCGGGCGGTGTCACACGCAAACGAGCCCACGCCACTTCGCCCGAAAAACAGAGCTCGTCGAGCCAACGTGGATCGTAATTTTCGATGCGCGCCGGAAGCACATCGCGCTCCCACGCCGCCGGCTGCAACTCGACCCCCTCCAGCTGCTCGATGACACGCTTCACGCCCTGCGCACCGTGCTGACGACTGCCCGGATGCAGATGCTGCCAGCGCAATAGAAAACGAATCAGCTCCGACGGCGGAACTGGCTCGAACGAACGCTCGATTTGCGCGCGCCGCGCGCCGATGGTGCGACGATGGATTCGCTGAAGCAGCCCGCGCTCACACCAGCTGAGGTCTGGGCCGAGAAACTGACCTTGAAGCAGCTGCCCATCCCCTTCGAGCTGGGCCAGCGCGATCTCCACATCGCTCGACTCGAGCCCGAGCGCCGTTGCGACAGCCGTGGCGTACACCGGGCCGGACACGAGCATGTGCGCGCCCACCAGCAGACGCACCGAGTCTTCGCGCGCAGGCGCCGCATCCTCGAATGGCGGCAAATCGAGTGTCACTTCGGGGAAGATCGCCTGCACCATGCCGACTCGTTCGGCACACACCCAACGCTCGCCGAACGAAGTCACCCGGCGCATGCCACGCAGCGTCTCGAAAAACTCCTGCCACTCGGGGCGCGCGCCAACGAAGCCATGCGTGAGCAGCAGATCGTGCAGCTCCTCTTCGTCACGAACTTGCGGCGCCGCTTCCGCGACGACTTCCTCGATGGCATGCGAATCGAGCGTGACCAGATCGGACGCGCCCATCTCACCAGGACGATGGGTGGAGACCGCGCGCGAACGACGCTCTTCCAGCGGTGCGTCGTCGAGAAATGAATAGGGATTGGCGTTCAAGATCGCGTGTGCCCACGGCGAGGCCGACACCGTATCGCGCGCCACCGTGCGAATCGCTCCACTCGCGATGCGAGTCAGCACCGCCTTGAAACCCTCGGTGTCCATCGCTTCATAGAGACAATCGCGCGCGGTCTCGTTCACCAGCGGATGGTCGGGCAGCTCAATGTCGCCTCCGCCGTGATTGTCCTGACATCCGACCTGCGCGGGAAAAACTGCGGCGGCCAAGTCGGCGGCGCGCATGCGCAAAAGCGGCGGTGGCGTGCGACGACCTTGCGAATGGCGCAATACGGCGAGCGAGCGCATCGAGTTCCAGCGCCAACGCGTCTCCCACATCGGCAAGGGAAGAATCGCCTGCAAAATAGTGTCTTCCAAGCCTTCGATTTGCACGAAGTTGAAGATGGTCTCGAGAGGGAAGCTGTGTTGCGGACCGAGCGACAGGAGCACCGCTTCATCGGTGGCCGCGGCCTGCAGCTCGAAATCGAAGGTGCGGCAGAATTTCTTTCGCAGCGCCAGTCCCCAGGCACGATTGATGCGCGCACCGAATGGCGCGTGCACCACCAGCTGCATGCCACCGGCGTCGTCGAAGAAACGTTCGGCCACGATCTGCTCGATGGTGGGAATGCAGCCGAGCGCGGCTTCTCCCTCTTGCACATACTGAAGCGCCTGCTCCGCGCCCGATCGATCGAGCGCGCAATCGGTGAGCAGCCACTCGATGCAAGCGGCGCGTCCGTCCGTGGCCAGGTGCGCCGAGATCTCCTCGCGCAATCGTGAAACTTGTCCCGATAGCTCATAGCTGCGCGCCAAACCTTCGCCGTTCCAAAAAGGAATCGACGGCGGCGCACCGTGCGCATTTTCTACGCGCACGCGGCCATTTTCCACGCGACGCACGCGCCACGAGGTCGAGCCGAGCAGAAAAATATCACCCACCATTGACTCGATGGCGAAATCTTCGTCGAGCGACCCCACCACGGCACCTGACGGATCTTCCACCACTTGATAGTCGGCCTTGTCGGGGATCGCGCCACCCGAGGTAAGCGCCGCCAACCGCGCGCCTCTTCGCCCACGCACGATCCGATTCACACGATCGTGATGGAGATGCGCGCCCGATCGACCACGACGCGTGGCGATTCCGTCAGAAAGCATGCGCAGCACGTCGCCGAACTCACGGCGCGTGATGTCCGCATAGGGCGCGGCGCGCCGAGTGAGCAGGTAGAGCTGCTCGGTCTCGATGTCGTCGGCCGAGCACATCGCCACCAGCTGCTGCGCCAAGATGTCGAGCGGTGCCACGCGCACGATCGCTTTGTCGATCATCCCCATGCGCATGGCGCGCACACCGGCGCCACATTCGAGCAGCTCGTCGCGAGTGAGCGCGAAGATGCGCCCTTTGGGCACGCCACCGACCGAGTGCGAAGCGCGACCGATGCGCTGACGCATGACCGAGATCGATCGCGGCGAGCCGATCTGAATGACCAGCTCCACCGCGCCCACGTCGATGCCGAGCTCGAGCGAGGCGGTGGCCACCACCGCTTTGATCTCACCGGCCTGCAGTCTGGACTCGACCGACAGTCGCGTCTTCTTCGCCAGCGCGCCGTGATGCGCAGCGACGACGCCTTTGCCCATTATTTCTTCCAGATCGTGCGCAACCCGCTCCGATAGCCTTCGCGACGGAACGAAAATGAGCGTGGTCTTGTGCTCGGAGAGCAGCTGCGCGATGCGCTGATAGATGTCGGTCCACGCGGTGCGCGAGGCTACCGCCGAGAGCGTCTCCTTCGGCACTTCGACCTGCAAATCGAGCGGCTGTACACGGCCGGCATCGACGATCTGACAGGGTCGCGCTTGTGATTTGCCGAAGAACTCTTCGCAGCCGACCAGAAAACGCGCCGCTTCCGCGGGTGGCTCCACCGTCGCTGAAAGTCCGATTCGCCGAACGCGACGACCGAGCAGCGCATCGAGCCGTTCGAGCGTGAGCGAAAGATGCGCACCGCGCTTGTTGCCGGCCAGCGCATGAATTTCGTCGACGATCAGCGTCTCGGCATCGGTCAAAATCGTGCGACCGCGCTGTGAGGTGAGCAAAAGATAGAGCGACTCGGGCGTGGTGATGAGCACGTGCGGCGGACGCTTGAGCATCTTTTGCCGCTCAGCCGGCGTGGTGTCGCCTGAGCGAACCGCGGTGCGAATGGGCGGAATCATGCGGCCGAGCCGTGCCGCCACATTTTCGATCTCGCGCAGCGGCGTGCGCAAATTGCGTTCGACGTCGGCGCCGAGCGCCTTGAGCGGCGATACATAGATGATGCGAACCTTGTCGTCCAGCCGTCCGTCGAGCGCGCGCCGAACCAGCGCATCGATGCCGGCCAGGAACGCAGCCAGCGTTTTTCCCGAGCCGGTCGGCGCCATGATCAAGGAGTCCTGGCCGCGACCGATGGCGTCCCAACCTTGGGCCTGCGCCTCGGTCGGCTTGCCGAACCGCTCGCGAAACCAGGTGGAGACCGCGGGATGAAAAGCGTCGAGCGACATCGTCGCAAGTATACTGATAATCCGCGCAGGCATGATCGATTTTGATCTTTATGTGCACGACAACGATGTCGCAGTTGCGCCCGCTTACGATGCCTAACCAATTGAAATCGATGCTGGCATTCACTTTGCTGTGGGCTTTCGCGTGGCCCAACTTCGCTTCGCCGTATTGATCGCGTTCGCTGGCTGTTCGCCAATGGCGCCCATCATCCCTTTTCACTTTTCCGAAACTGCTGAAACGCTGAAGGCGAAACAGGTCTCGGTGACCGTGACCGGAGGTGGAGGCGGAGCCGGTTGGGACGGTGAGGGCGGAGGTGGAGCGCTGCGCGTTCGCGTGGGTGTGGGCGGGCACCATGAAATCGGCGCGGACGGCGGCGCCGCGTTCTTTGGCACCGACAGTCGCGATCCGACCGATCCACCGTGGGTGGGCAAGCATCCGCTGTTCGCCGGAAAGTTGAGCTGGAAATTTGCGCCGATCTCGTGGCTCGCGATCGTCGCCGGCGGTCACGAAGGCTCCGAGGTGATCGGGCCCAAAGGCAAGGTGCGGCTCGGGTTCACCGTTCAAGATTACGACCACGACGTAAACGTCTCGCCGAGCGCGACGACGATCAAAGAAGCTGTTGCGAAGGTGAGCGATAAGTAGAAGGTCAGTCGGAAGGGCGGACGACCTCGAGCGCGACCTCCGCGATGCGCTCCTTCGCATGCAAACGCATCTTGCCACGCTGATCAACGAGCTACTTCCGCTTCCCGAGCACTGAGGCACCGATTGCATCTGCCAGTTCGCGCGCCTATCATCTCGCAACGTCGAGGAGCTCCATGTCACGCGCACTGTGGGACCGCTATCGCGAGTACTTGAACATTCAACCGTCGATAGGCCTCTCGATCGACGTCAGCCGCGTGCGTTTCGGCGACGATTTTTTTGCCGAGATGGAGCCGGCGATGCAGCGCGCGTTTCAGCAGATGGACGCGCTGGAAAAAGGCGCCATCGCCAATCCAGATGAGAAGCGCATGGTCGGACACTACTGGCTGCGCGATTCTTCGCGTGCGCCAAACGCGGAGATCAAGCGCGCCGTCGATGACACCTGGGCGTCGATCAAGCGGTTCGCAGCCGATGTGCACGCCGGTCGCGTGCGCGGAGAGCGCGATCATTTTCTCAATCTGCTGGTGATCGGAATCGGCGGATCGGCGCTCGGCCCTGAATGGATCGCCTCGGCGCTCGGCGCAGCCAAGGAACGCATGCGCGTCTTCTTTTTCGACAATACCGATCCGGATGGATTCGATCGCACGCTCGCACATCTCGAAGGCGCGCTCGATCAGACGCTGACCATCGTGATTTCTAAGTCGGGCGGCACCAAAGAGACCCGCAATGGAATGATGGAAGCGGCCGCGGCCTACTCCCGGGCCGGTCTCACTTTTGCGCGCCACGTAGTGGCAGTGACCGGCGCCGGCTCGGAGCTCGACAAGCACGCCGAAAAAGAAAAATGGATCAAGCGTTTCCCAATGTGGGATTGGGTCGGCGGACGCACCTCCGAGCTGTCGGCGGTGGGACTGCTCCCGGCCGCGCTGCAAGGTATCGACATCGACGAGATGCTCGCCGGCGCCGCGGCCTGTGACGAGGTGACTCGACGTCATGAGACGCGCAAAAATCCCGCCGCGCTGCTGGCGCTCATGTGGCACTTCATCGGCAAAGGTCGTGGGCAGAAGGACATGGTGATCTTGCCGTATAAAGATCGCCTGGAGCTCTTCTCGCGCTACTTGCAACAGTTGGTGATGGAGTCGCTGGGAAAAGAGAAGGATCTTGACGGGAAAGTGGTCCATCAAGGCATCGCGGTCTACGGCAACAAAGGCTCGACCGATCAGCACGCCTATGTTCAGCAACTGCGTGATGGCGTAAACAACTTCTTCGTCACCTTTGTCGAAGTACTGCGCGATCGCGAAGGAAGCTCACCCGATCTCGAAGGTGGCGCCACCGCCGGCGACTATCTTCTCGGATTTTTGTTAGGCACGCGGCGCGCACTCTACGAAGGCGATCGCGATTCGATTACGCTTACCATCGATCGAGTGAGCCCGAGATCGATCGGCGTCCTCATCGCGCTCTACGAGCGAGCGGTCGGATTTTACGCGTCGCTGGTGAACATCAATGCCTATCATCAGCCGGGAGTGGAAGCGGGAAAGAAGGCCGCTACTGAAGTGCTGATGCTGCAGGGGAAAATTTTCGCGCTACTCGCAAAAGGAAAAGGTCAGACCTTTACGGCGTCGGCGATTGCCGAATCGATCGGCGCCCTCGACGAAATCGAAACTGTGTTCAAGATCCTCGAGCATGCGGTGGCCAACGTCGACCATCATCTCACGCGCCGCCCCGGTCAGACGCCATTCGACGCGCTCTACTCGATTTAATATTTGCCCGAACGCCAGAGCGCTTCTACTTCGCTGACGTGAATCCCCTGAGGAAACTCAGCTCGATAGCGCTGCCAAGTGGCCTTGGAGCTCAGACCCAAAGCCTGCTCGCAGGTCCCTTTTTGGAACAGGACTTCGTCGGTGACACGCCGCGAAGGAGCGGAATCGAGCGCCAGCTGAAACGCGCGCAGCGCCGCTTTCAGATCATGTCGCTCACTACGTTCGAGCTGACCGAGCGCCAACGAGATCTCGGCTCTCCGCGGATCGTCCGAATATCGGGACAGATGCAGCCGAGCGCGGGTGACCGCTTCGCTTAAATGTTTGTCGGCCATCAGCAGCTCCAGGATGGCCCGCGACGCATCGACCCGAAGAACTCCACTGGGAAACGTTCTCTCGTAGGTGCGAAACAGCGAAAGCGCGCGAGCGGAGTTTCCCTGATCCCGCGCGGCAATCGCCTCGCGATAGAGCTCGTTCTCCGCTCCGAGTGTACTCGCCGCCGCGAGCGGTCGTTTGACGGTCACCTCTTTGACATTTTCTCGCACCGCCGGCGGAGCGAGATTCGCAGGAGGCGGCGAAGACAACCGTGCGTCGTTCGAATCGATCGCTTGGCCAGTGGAAATGAGCACGGTTCCGCCCGCCTTTCCCTCGACCAGCACTCGCCCATCTTCGACGACCACCCGGGAGAAATCTCGGTCGGCTTGGACCATGAACTTGGTCCCCATCACGGTCACCCGTAAGGCAGGAGTCTCCACCGCGAATGGATCCTTTGACGAACGAGGTAGAATCAACGCCACCACCTCGCCGGAATTTAAAAAGAGCTTCGGCTGAATCTCCCCCGTGCGTTCGTCTCTCGGGATTCGATAGCTCGCTCCTCGCGATACTTCGATGCGCCCGATTTCACCGAGCTCGATCGACAACATTCCCACGTTTCGGTCGACGCGATTTCGCCAGACGAGCACCAAACAGGTGAGCGCGCTGGCTGCCGTGAGAGCGCCTCCGATCCACGCCCGCGTTCGCCAGCGCGATCGCGATCGCTTCGCCCCGCCACGTGAAAGTCGTTGCCAAAGGCGCGCGTCCTCGGCGGTGGTGGGCTCGGTGACCTTGCGCGCATTCGCCACCAGCTCGGCCGCATTAGAGGGAAGTTCGTTCACGATCGCACTCCGCTTCGTTCGAGGTGTTGGACGAATTCCTTTCGGGCGTGATGCAGTCGCGTCCACACCGTCTTGAGCGGACAGTCGAGCGCGATGGCGATCTCTTCACCCGTGAGCTGTTCGAGCTCAAATAAAACGAATACCGTACGTTTCTTTTCGGAGAGCTGATTCAGGATTCGATAGCAGATCTCCGCCGCTTCACGCTGCTCGAAATGGCGATGCGGCGAATCATAGGTAGGCAGCTCGGGCGTCTCGCCGCGCTGAAAGAGTCCGAGCCAACGCTCTTTGCGTCGCGCATGACAAACCACCTTTACACAGATGCCGTAGAGCCAGGTCGAAGGCTGACTCTCTCCGCGAAAGGTGCCGAGTCGAGCGGCAGCGATCACGAAAACCTCGTGGATCAGATCCTCGGCGTCCTGTCTCGGGCCGCCCAAACGGATCACGGCGCGGCGCACCAGATCTCGATACTCATCATAGAGCCGGCGCAGATCGAGCGAAGTCGGCTCGGAGGCCACCATCAACGATTCGCGGCTTTCCGGCGACGGCAGCATGTCGAATACGGTCTCCACTTCCCATCGGTCCAGGCAAACCATGGCAGCGTCAAAAATTACACGCGCTACTCAATGACGTATGCACAGAATCCACCGGCACAGACATTCGAGGAATCACAGCAGTCCGCCGACGTCGTACATTGTTCCTGAACGCCGGAACAGTTCGCAACCGAGGAGCAGTGCCCGTCGGGTGGCGGACTCTGACAGATGAGCGCACCGCCGGTGCCATTTGGCTGACAACATCCGCCGCAACACTGATCGCCCGTGTCGCAGCGATTGCCGTCGCCCTGACACGGATCCAAAACCCAGTAGCCGCGCGAGTTGCCCGCCATGAGCTCTTGCGCCGGCAGATAAAAAGCCGGTGAGCTCGGATCGGAGCCCGGCGCAGCGCCGAGATTGATGGCGGCCACCCAAAGTTTTTTCGTCGGTACTTGAGTAAAGCTGGTGGTGTCGTACTGCGTTGGATCACTTCCTTTCCACGGCAGCGCGGTTGCTTGATTGCCGTAGAGCCGACGACTGGTAAACACCACCCAAGCATAACCGCCCGCCACGATCGGCAGAACCGTGGGCTCATAGTTGAGCGTCGTGTCATCGAGGCCAGATTCACTATACGAGCTGGTGGGAGATTCGGACGTCGCGCCGGTGCCATGATTGTTCGGCCCGAGCGGGAGGTAGACGGCGTTACCGCTCTTTCCGTTGAGCGCATCGAGCGTCACCGCGGTCGGCGTACCGCTCATGTTGATCCACCACAACTCACCACGAGCGCCGCAGCGGGTGACCATCTGTGGATCGCACTGGCTGGCACGAAGTCCGGTCTCGAACACGATTCCGCTGTCGTCGGGAAGAAACGCGGGATATCCGATCTTGTCGCCCATCGGCGCGGAATGAATTGCTTGTAGGTTGGAGAACGTTCTCGAACTCTCGTCGAAATTTCCCACCGTCAGCGGGCCACCGCCGACGTTCGGGTTTCCGGTCGCATCGATGTAGGCAACAAAGCGATCGTCGGGAGAGAAGATGGGGTAGCCCGCCGAAATCGAGCTCGGCAGGCCGCTCGCCGTTGCCGCCTGAGGACCCGCGCTCGATCCAAAACTCCAAAACGAGCTGGTGGTGGCGGTCAGAATGGCGGTATTGGCGGGCTCGACGGTGTTGGTGAGCACGTACGAAGCATCCTTGAGCATTGCCGCCCAGGCAAACGTTCCGTCTGGCGGCAGTGCGTGCCGAGATCCTTGGATATCCGCGGCTTGGAGATCATAGGCGAAGCTCTGCAGATCGCTGCCCTGTTCCGCACCGGTCTGTTGTGCGATCAGCCAGCGGCCGCGCGCAGCCACGACGTGACAGTCCACGCATCCGCTCTCCGCCCCGGGAGTATCTTGTCCGACAATGACCTTGGGCGCGGTGGCACCCGATCGAATGCCGAGGATCGCCGCCCCCACCCAGTTGCCCGCGGTATCTTTGTCGAGACCGTTGCGCACGGTTCCCGAACCATAGGCGCTGTAGTAGACAGAGCCGGTGAGGCGCGCAGGAGCCACGGCCCAGGTTTCTGCCACTGGGCCGTAGGCTTGACCTGACTTGGCGATGGTAAGCTTGAGGCTGAGCTTGTCGGGCTTGCCGTCGGGTGTCGTTCCACCGGCGGAGTTGGTCGCCATGTCCCACACATCTTGCGGAATGGGATGGCGGATAAAACTTCCACCCGTCGTTTGCAAGATCGCAGGACGTCCAAAGGTTCCCGACCAGGTGAACGAGCCACTGCTGGTCGACAGATCGATCTTGATCGCGTCCGCATCACCGCTATCCCATTTCCACATCAGAAGCGGTGCGAGCATGCCGCGCGGCCAGACGGTCTTATCGTAAGGATAGAGGAACGTCAGATGCTGTGCGCTGCCGTTTTCCGCAGGAGCTCCGAGCGCAGTGAGGGTGCTCCCATCGGTGACGGCGACGCCAAGCCCTTCACCGCCTACGCCGCCCACGCCGCCACCTTGCGCGAGCGCGGCCGCGCTAGACGGAACTTGCGCTTGCTCGGCGGTGTTGCTCACGTATCCATTTTGCGGTGCAGTCGTCAGCTTCACCATTACCTGCCGTTTGATGGTCGTGCTGCCGAGAGCGGCGAGGATGGTCACCAATCCGCCGGTGGTTCCGCGCGGCGTAAAGTTTGCGGTCGCGGTCTCGCCGATATCGATCGATCCGATGTCGCCTCGATCGACACTCCAGCGCACAGCAATCGACGTTCCCAGTAGAGTCGCGGTGTACGGCCCCACGGTCGGCAGGGTCGATCCGGCCGCCACCGAAATGGTCTGCAGCGCACTCGGCTCGACGTCCAGACCAGAGTAATCCGGCGTCATGTCACCGCTGGTCGTACCGAGGATGGACATATCCGCTTGATGGCCGAGCGAATCATTTCGTACGCAGCCCACCGTTGGCGCAGATAGGATCAGGGCGGCGTATGCACGGAGGACTGAGGCTCTCATCTTGGATACTTCCATGAAAGGTCAGTCCAGGTAGACGACAGAAGCTTCAAAGAATTTTCTTCCTGTTTACATAGTACTACGGTTCTGTCAGTTTCGCCGACGTGAGGACACTGCTCATTCTGCTGTCCTTGGGGTGGCCGGCAGCGTCGTTCGGGTTCACCCTCAGGCTCGAGATGGAGGACGCGCCGTGTCCTTCCGAGTCCCAATTCCGGACCGCCATACAGAGACGATTTGGCGCCGAGATCTTCGCCGAGGATGAGCCAAGCCTTCGACTGAAAGTCGAACGAAAACCGAACCAGCCACTTGTGCTCACACTCTCTGATCCGGTTCGTGGAGAATTTCAACGGGCGTTTCCGATCCGGTCGTCTGACTGCGAGCACATTGCGGACACGCTGGCGTTCGTCGTCGACAGCTGGATTCGAGAGCTGCCATCGCTCGAACCGAATGTGCCCAAACTGGTTCCCCCCGCGGCGCCCATTCCGCCGGTTCAACCTGTCCCGACACCCGTCGCTTCGACGCCACGGTCTGCTACCGCACAGGGTCCGCGACGAGCGCCGCACTTATCGGGGTGGCTGTCGGGAGGTGCCGCGGTGGCACTTCACGAAGCTCCCTCCGTCGTCGGCCAGGGAAGCGCGACCGTGGTCGTTGGCTTTGGCAATCACGCAGGAATCGGCGTCTCAGCGGGAGTCTCGAGCGAATATTCACAGGCGGGCGGTGGCGGTACCATCGCGATTCGGCGCATCCCGGTGACCGGCTTCGCGCAGGTGTCGATCACGTCCTATGGAAAAAGTGGAGTGGCGATTCTCGCGGGAATTTCTCTGGAAATTTTACGCGCGCGCACCAGCGGCTACACGCAAAACGATTCGAGCCTTTATCTCGAGCCCGCCGCCTGGCTCGCGGTTCGCGGTCAGTGGGTTTTCGCGAAACGCTTCTCGCTCTTTGTGATGCCGTCCGTGTCAGCCATGTTCATTACCGACCACATCCACGTGACGGGATCTCAAGTGACGATCTCGACGCCGCCGGGGTGGTTCAACCTGGAAGCGGGAATTGGGGTCGATTTTTTCTAGAGCGCGTCAGATGCGCTCTGGTCACTCGCCGTCGGCGGCACCGCCCCATCGCGCCACGTCCTCGGTTCGGATTTTGCCTGCGTCCATGCCGCGCGCACGTTTGGTCATGGTGTCGAGCAGCTCGTCGAATGGCGGCGGCTCGCCCTTCATGAAGCGCAGCGGATTGAAGCGCGCCACCACGAACACACGCAGGTACGGACTGGTGAGCCCGCGCGCCTTCAATTTTTCCACCGCCTCGGTCACCGCGTCGTCGAACGCCAGCACTTTGGCCGCGCGCCGCTCACGCTCTTCTTGGGCATGGCAAATGGTGTAGAACCGCGTGCCCCTTTAGGCAAGAGAGGAACTGTTCGCAAACTGCCGGAGTGTGATAGTTTTTCCTCGATGATTTTGGCCGCGGTCTTACTGCTGCTCTTCTCCGTCGTGGCGTCCACCGACAGCCTCTATTTCCACACCTACAAATACCAACTTCATCGTCGTCTCGCGTCACGTCGCGAGCATCTCTATCACACCGCCAACATCTGCTTGTTCGTGCCTCAGACCTACCTCATGTTTTGCGTGCGCCCGTCGGGGATCTGGCTTTTGGCGGTAGCGATTCTCTCGATCACCACCTTCGGCATCGAGCTCGGCGACGTGCTGTGCGAAAACGATTCTCGGCGCGATCTTGGTGGCGTGACCTCGGCGGAGTACGCCATGCACTTTGCCATGAGCGCGTTCCGCGCCGGATTCATCGGAGTATTCTTTGCCAACACCGCGCTCGGTGATTTTGTGGCGCCGGCTCAGCTCAACTCCGTTCCGCTTCCCCTCGCAGCGCTCGGCTGGTGCATGGTGATTCCCGGCGCAGCAGTGGCGCTGTTTCACGTCAAGCTCTGCTTCGCCCAGCCGATGTCGCCTAGGGAAGATCTGTCGGTGTCAGGGGCGGTTTCGTCGGCGAAGGTTTCGTCTTCGTAGCGTCTTCGATTAGGCGATCCATGACGCGCGACACCGCGTCGTTGTGGTCCATCTTCTGATCGAGCTCGATGCGCTGCGCGCCGCGTGGTCCGACGTCAGATGGCGCGACCTCGTGCCCCCAACGTTTCTGCATCACCGGATCGCTCGGATAAGAGGTCACGTACTCGACCACCTCGATGCCCGGCGTCGGCGGCGGATAGTTGCGAAATGTTCCCATCACCGCCATGAGCAGCGGCGAGCGCACCGGATCGTCGATCGACATTGGCGGTCCCATGATTCCAGCGAACGGCGCACCAATGGTGACCAGCTTGACCCGACGTCCGGCTGGCACGTGCAATCCCGAGACACCGTAGGCCCCCACCAATCCGCCGGCGGAGTGCGCCACCACCACCACCTCCGTCACGCTCGGCGGCAATTGCTGAAAAGTAGTGTTCAATCTTTCGCGCATCTCTTGCGCCGCGCGATCCAAGCTCCCCCACGGATCCCACCAAAAGGTCACGAAGTCGACCCCCGGCGTCTTCGCCAGCTTGGCGACAGTATCATCCCACTCCCATCCCCAACCAAGTCCACCAGGAATGAGAAAAAAAAGAGTCTTCGTCCCCGCCTTAAGCGGCTTCAAATAAGGATGCCGAGCATCCAGCACCAAACAATCAGCGCAACGCTCCTCAATCCGATGCACACACGCGGTCAGAGTTAGCGCGACGACAATTGCGAACAAACGCACAAAGTGAGTGTAGCAAATTTGCGTGCGCGAAGAACCATGTCGACGAACGGGTAACCCGTGTTTGTATTTGCCGAGCTCGGGGGCGTTTCGAAGGCGCTCGCCGTCCGACCGAGGCGCGCGAAGCGGTGAGCGCAGCGAACGCCAGCCGACCAAGTGCCGCACCGTGGTGCGGCGAGCGGCGATGCCAGCCGTAGAACCGCGACCGAGGCGCGCGGAGCGGTAAGCGAAGCGAACAAACGCCGACCAAGCGCAGCACGATAGTGCTGCGAGCGACCAGCGCGACGGCGAAGCCGGCGCCTAAAGTCGCGTACCCCGAGAGAGCAAATACAAACACGGGGCAGGACCCGTTCGCCGCACAAGGTTCGAGGCCCCGTTCGCCATACTAGAACTCGCCGCGAATTCCGAATGACGGGATGATCGGCAACCCCGTCACCGCCTGATTCTTGGTGTAGTCGTAGCTGAACTGCGTGATCTCCGGATTGGCGTGATTGTAGACGTTCGACACATCGAGATAGAGCTTGAGCAACCAGCGTTTGAACAAAAAGGTCTTGTCGACGCGCAAATCGAGCGATTGATAAGAGTCGAGGCGCGCCGTATTGACCGGCCCGTGCGCCGGCGAAAAGACATCCGAGTCGGCGTCGTAGAATCCGCCTGCCGCCGCAGTGTAAGGAAATCCCGTCACGTAGCGAAATCGAAAACCGGCTTCCCATCCGCGCGGCAGATAGGCGTGCAGCACCGCCACGAACACATGCGTCTGATCGTAGTCGAACAGTCGCCAGGCGCAGGCGGAGCAATCTTTGCGCTCCGAGCGCATGACCGTGTAGCTGAGCATCCCGAAGAAGCGCTTCGAGATCGCTTGGCGCAACGAGAACTCTCCGCCGTAAATCCGCCCAATTCCCGTCGACGCCACATTTTCTGGAACGGTTGCGTCGTTGCGCAGCACGGATTGCGTCGAGGGCGCGACCAGATCGTAGAGATATTTGTAAAAGCCGGTCACCTCCAGCGAGAGGCCCGGCAGAATTCCCTGCTCGACGCCGAGCGACGAGTGGATCGCCGACTCCGGACGAACATTTGGATTTCCGTAGTGCGGATCGTAGTCGGGTGGCTGCGGATCTTGCGAGTAGAGGCCGAGCCCAGCTTTGATCCAGGTGATGGGTGAAACACGAAACTGCGCGGTCATTCGCGGATTGAACGCCGTGTGCTGCAGCGCAGAGAAATAGTCGAATCGCAGCCCGGGCGTAACAGTGATTCGCTCGTTCGGCTTCCAGGTCAGCTCGGCGTAGGCGCCAATGTTTCCCACGTCGAGGATTTCGTCCACGCGCTGTTTGGTCGCCAGAGACAGCGGCGTGGGCACTTCGCCTTCGCGCGGGGGCGACGGCAAAAGTGCGCCCAAATCGACGTGCGCATATTGCGTGTCGAGTCCGATCAGCAACTTCCACTTGGGCGACTTTTGATAGCGCGCCTCGACGCGGAAATCACTGTTCACCGAAAACACATTGTAGTTGAGCGCGGTGCCAAGCGCTCCGCTCTGGCTGGTGACACCACTCGCGTTCTGCGCCAAGAATTGCCAATTGCCGAATCGCTTGGTGTAACGAATCTGCGCCTTGTGATAGTAGATGTGCGTTCCGAAATCGGTGAACGACGGATCGATGTCGTTCGGCTTGGTGATCACCAACTTGAGCTCGTCGTCGGATCCGAGCACCGACACGCGAATTTTTCCGCCCCACAGCGGATAGTCGAACACCGCTTGATAGTCGTAGTAGACCGGCGCGGTGGCGAACTTGAGCGCGCTGGCCGGAAGAAGCCCGATGAGCGCATCGATGTAACTGCGTCGCGCGCCGAATGCCAGCGAGCCCTGGCCCACCGGCCCTTCCACCATGAAGCCGGTGTCGAAGACGTTGGTCTCGAGCTCGCCGTGCCAGCGATCTCGTTTGGGCTCGCGCAGCTCGAGATCGATCGCGCCGGCGATGGCGCGGCCGTAACGCACGCTGAAATTTCCCGGCATGAAGTCGATGTGATCGATGAGCGCGGTGGGCACCACCGAGGTGAGCCCAGCGAAGTGATAAAGCTGCGGCACCTCCGCGCCGCCCATGAACACGCGGCTGTCGGTGGGCTTGCCGCCGCGAACGATGATCAACCCCGAGTTGAACGGTGCCCGCGCCACGCCAGGAAAATTCTCGATGGCGCGCAACGCATCGCCGAACGATCCCGGCATCTTCATCAGCTCTTCGGTGCTGAAGGTCTTGCGCGAGATCTCCTCGCGATTGATTTGCCCGCGCACCGTCGACTCGTAGCGTCCGTACTGAGTCGGCTCGATGAAGTAGTTCACCTTGAGCGACTCGCCGGCACGAATCTGCTCGTCGGTGGAGAAGCGTTTGGCGCGGCCACCGCTCACCACCACGTGTGCC
The DNA here is from genome assembly GCA_003153195.1 of Myxococcales bacterium. Lineage (GTDB taxonomy): Bacteria > Myxococcota_A > Polyangia > Palsa-1104 > Palsa-1104 > PALSA-1153. The sequence continues at coordinate 2,636 of PLXG01000087.1, read as the reverse complement.
TTGCCAGCCGGAACCGCCAGCAGAAAATGTCCGCGCGCGTCGACCGCCACGTCATGGGAGACGCCACTTTCATCGACCGCGATTACGTGCGCGCCGGCGATCGGCTCTCGCGTCCCGCGGAGGAGCGTGAACCCTTCCAAGCGACCCACCTGGACGACCTTTCGATCGACCACCGGCTTGGGCACCTCTTTGAGCGTGAATCGATAGGAGTAGCTGATATGCACCGACACCGGCGCGCCTTCGTGTGTGCCTGGCTCAAAGATGAACTGCTTCGCCGCGGCGGTCGCAGCCTCGTCGAAACCATGTCCCGCCGATGTTTTTACGACGACGTTGGCAACCCGTCCGTCTTCGTCGACGTCGAACTCCAGCCCCACTTCACCGGAAAGTCCTTCCGCCATGGCAGCCGTCGGATACTTCGCCTCTACTTTGGTTTTGAGCTTAGGCGCAATGAATCCACCCGACTGCGCGCGCGCGCTCCCGCTTATGCATAAAGCGAGAACCGCCCACCGAACCGACAGCACCGAGGAAGGTTAGCAGGCGACCGAATGCACGCAAAGGCGAAGGCGTTACGTCTGACTCGAAATGGGTGGATGAAAAAGAATCTGTACGGCATTCCCGTCGGGATCTTTGCAATAAAAGCTACGAGCGCCGTCGCGATGGGTGCGCGGCTCGCTCAGCATTTGAGCGCCTGCTTGCTTAAGGTGCGAGGCCCAACTATCCACATCGTCGGGCAGACGAACTACGATTCCGATGTGCTCGAGATGCTGGCCGCGCCGCTCGCGAAAGGCGTGCTCGTCGAGCTCACCGTCGGTGCCACTTTTCTGCTGATAGCGGTGCAGCGCCAAGTTGTCAGCGCCGAGGCGCAAGTACAAGTTGTCTGGATCGGGGCGCCACTCAACGGAAAAGCCCAATAGTCCGACATAAAACTGCTCGGCGGCCGCTAGGTCTGACACGACTAGAGCGACATGACGAAGTCCGAGTGGAATGGGTGGCGACGACATCTACGACTTTGCTGTTTTGAAACGTTCGTCGTTTTTGTGAACTAAAGCCAGCAGCGCCGGCTGAAGCAAGCGCGGCAGAATGGCTAGGATGAGCGCGCCACCGATGACCACGGTCGCCAGTGGCTTTTGTGTCTCCGAGCCGATTCCCGACGAGAGCGCGGCTGGGAATAGCCCCAGCATGGCGACGAAGGTGGTCATGAGCACTGGGCGAAGACGACGTTCTGCTGCCAACTTGGCTCCGCCTTCGCAATCATGTCCTTCGTTCCACAATCCCTGCGTGTAGGTCACGACGATGAGCGCGTCCTGAATGGCGATGCCGAAAATGGAGATGAATCCCATCGCCGCCGAGATCGAGAAGTGCGTGCCGGTCACGATCAGCGCCAAAATTCCACCAGCGCACGCGACCGGAATTCCGCCCAGCACGATCAGCATGTCCTTCCAGTTCTTCACCGACGAATAAACCAAGAACGAGATGAGCAGCAGCGTCAGCGGAATGATGATCATCAGACGTCCGGTGGTCTCGTTGAGCTGATTGATCTCGCCGGCCCATTCCAGATGCGTGTCGTAAGGCAGCTTGATCTTATCGCCGATCTTCTGCTGCGCCTCGGCGATGGTCGACGCCAGATCGCGACCGCGCACCGAGAACTTCACCGGCGTGTAGCGTCGGTTGTCTTCGCGGTATACCAGCGAGGGTCCCTCCTCCTCTACCACATTGGCCAGCTGCGCCAGCGGCACTTGCGCACCGTCGGGCGTCGACACCAAGAGGTTGCGAATCGTCTGCAGATCTTTTCGGAACTGCGGCTTCCAGCGCACGGTGAGATCGAAATGCTTCTCGCCTTCGTACACCTGCGTGACCGCCTGTCCGCCAATGGCCGCCTGCACCACCGACTCGACATCGCCGACGTTCAAGCCGTAGCGTCCGCACTGCACGCGATCGGGTGTAATGCGCACGTTCGGCTGACCGAGCGAATGGAACATGCCCAGATCCTCGACGCCTTTGATGCCCTTCATGACGTCTACGATGTCATCGGCTTTGTTCTCATTGACCCGCAGATCGGGACCGATGACCTTGACCGTGTTTTCGCCCTTCACGCCCGACATCGCCTCTTCGACGTT
>PLXG01000087.1:0-512 GCA_003153195.1 Myxococcales bacterium | reverse complement strand
TCGGTGCCGTCGTCGGGACGACCGAGCTGCGAGACTACGGTCGCGATCTCTGGATGCGATCGCTTGTCCGGCTCGCACGATCCCTCTTCCGGACAGCCGAGCACGATGGACCGCATACGTCCGACATATTTCGCCGACTGATCTAGCGAGATCGACATCGGCAGCGTGGCGCGAATCCAGAAATTTCCCTCCTCCAGCTTGGGCATGAATTCGCGCCCGAGCAGAGAACCTCCGGCGAACGCGAGAACAACCGGAAACACCGCGATGGCGATGGCGATATATTTCCGACGAAGCGCGAAAGCGAACAGTGGCTGGTAGAACTTGTTGAGCGCACGCATCAGCCAGTTTTCATGCTCGTCCTCGCCCGAAATCGAAAGTCCGCGCGACGCCAGCACCGGCGTGAGAGTGAGCGCCAACAGGATCGCGCCGCCAATCGCGAAGGCGTAGGTGTGCGCCATCGGTGAGAAGATCACGCCGGCCACGCCGTTCAGCGTGAACAGCGGAATGAACGC
>PLXG01000445.1 GCA_003153195.1 Myxococcales bacterium | reverse complement strand
AAGAGGCTATTTTTTGATTTGTCGGGCACTGTGGTACGATATCCTACATGTCGGCAAGAGCGATAGGCACAGCATCGGTTTCATTCGGCTTGGTGAACATTCCCATCAAGCTTTACTCCGCTACGCAATCGGGATCGAACATCTCGTTCAACCTTTTGCACAAGGACTGCGGGTCGCGACTCAAGCAGCAATATGTCTGCCCCAAGGACGAAGTGATCGTCCCTCGCGACCAAATGGTCAAGGGCTACGAGTTCGCCAAAGATCAATACGTCACCTTCACGCCGGATGAATTGAAAGCGCTCGAAGAAGAGTCGACGCAATCGATCGACATCACCGAGTTCGTTCCGCTCGAAAAGATCGATCCGGTTTTCTACGACAAGCCCTATTACCTCGGGCCGGACAAGGGCGGCGAGAAGGCCTATCGACTGCTGGCGCGTGCGCTGGAAGAGACCGATCGCGCCGCGGTGGCCAAATATGCCGCGCGTGGAAAGCAGTATTTGGTGATGATTCGGCCGCTCGGCGACAAGCTCATCATGCAGCAGCTGCATTACGCCGACGAAGTGCAGTCGATCGACGAAGTGCCGGTTGCCGATGGTGAGGTGAAAGATTCAGAGCTCAAGCTGGCGGTGCAGCTGATCGAACAGCGCGCGCACGAAACCTTCAGCCCCAAAGAATACAAAGACGACGTGAAGGCGCGCATTCAGGAGCAGATCGATCGCAAAGTCGCCGGTCAGGAAATTTCGATGTCGCCGCAAGAGGAGCCCAGGGCGCAGATCATCGATCTGATGGAAGCGCTCAAGGCGAGCTTGGGAAAACATTCGGGCGCCAAAGACGAGCGCAAGCCTGCGAAACAATCCGAAGAGGCGCCGGCGAAGAAAAAGTCGCGCGCGAAATCGAAATAGTGGTGTAGATCTCGCCCATGTATTCCACGACTGAAGTGGCCAAGCTGCTCGGTCTTTCGCCGGCCCAAGTTCGCGGCTACGTGCGCTCGGGATTTCTGCAGACGATCCCCGCCGACAAGAAGCGGCTCATCTTCAGCTTTCAAGATCTGGTTTTGCTGCGCACCGCCAAAGGGCTCATGGATGCGCAGATCGCCTCGCGCCGCGTACGCACGGTGCTGAAGAAGCTCAAAGATCAATTACCGACGGGAAGGCCGCTTACCGGTGTGGCGATTTCGGCGGAGGGAAATCGTGTGGTGGTGCGCGATGGACAGACGCGCTGGAATCCAGAAAACGGTCAGGGGCTGTTCGACTTCGACGTATCGGCGCTGGCGCGAAAGGTGGCACCGATTTTGGCCAAGTCGGCACGGCAAGCGCGTTTGCAAAAAGAGGAGCGCTCCGCCGAAGAGTGGTACCAGCTGGGCTGCGATCTCGAAGTGGCGCAACCAACCGATGCGCGCGATGCGTATCGCCGGTCTATTGAGCTCAATCCTTCCCATGCCGATGCACACGTGAACCTCGGCCGACTTTTGCACGAGCACGGCGAACTCGACGCTGCCGAAGCGCACTATCGCGTGGCACTCACCGCGCGCGCCGACGATTCGACCGCCGCGTTCAATTTGGGCGTGGTGCTCGAAGACGCCGGCAAGATCGACGAAGCCATCGCCTCGTATGAATCCTGTCTGCGGATCGATGCCCGCAGCGCCGACGCGCACTTCAATGTCGCGCGACTGTACGAACGTTCCGGTCGAACCATGCTCGCCCTTCGTCACCTGAAAGAATATCGCGAGCTCACCACCTGATTCCGGTAGCATGCGCGTCGTGCAAATTCAGAAACTAATTCCCAGCGCGTTCACGCTCGGAAATATCGCGCTCGGGTTCATGGGCATCATCGCCTCGGCGGCGGGCGAGTTTCGACTGGCTTGCATCTATCTTTTTCTCGGCGCGCTTTGCGACATGGCCGACGGGCGGCTGGCGCGCTGGCTCAATGCGACCAGCAAGTTTGGCAAAGAGCTCGATTCGCTGTCCGACATGGTCTCGTTCGGCGTCGCGCCGGCGGTGATGATCTATTTCGCCGCGCTGAAATCACTGGGGCCGATCGGCCTTCTGCCAGCCCTCACCTACATGCTTTGCGGTGCGGTTCGGCTGGCGCGTTACAATATCGACACGCAAGAGATCAGCAAGCACAGCTTTTCGGGTGTGCCGATTCCGATCGCGGCCAGCTACATTTGGTCGCTGGTGATGGTGCACGATAGCTTGCCCATGCCGATCATCGTGTCCCTGACGCTGCTCATGTCGGGACTGATGATCTCGACGGTGAAGACGCCGAATTTTCGCAAGGATGGGCTTCCAGTTTGGATGATGTTGTTCGGGCTCGCGCTGTTCGTGGTGTTTCTGTTCCGGCCCGGCGCGCTCATGTGGTCACTGTGGACCGGATGGAATTTTGTTCTTATCGGCGCCAACTACGCGTCGCTTCGGCGTCGAGGCATTTAGGTGGGATTTCATTTTAGCGAAACGATGTCTGGATCTTGCCGTCGAAGAAACGGCGGTGAATCGCACCCGATCACCTTCACCATCGTGGTGCGTGCTCGCAGCTGGCTCAGATATCTATTGTCACGTCGCGCCACCATCGAGGGGCGCATCACCATCTCCGGCGTGGCAACCGATCGACCGCTCGAGGGCGAGCTCACCATCGATCCAGTGCTGGGACGAGTGATCGATTACCGTTTCGAATTTCCCGGCGACCACAATAAGCGCTTTCGGTTGGCCGGCACCAAGCGCATCGATTGGACGAACGTGCGCGCGTCGTTCACCGAGTTGCCCGCGATCATCTATGAAGGCGATGTGGCGATTGCGGATGCGGAGCTCAAGTTCGACCTGGCGAAGCTGGCGCAATTCGTCGCGGCATTTCGCCCCTGGTACTGAGAGCGGATGAAGCAGTCGACGGTCGACGGTCGACGGTCGACAGTCAACGGTTT
>PLXG01000423.1 GCA_003153195.1 Myxococcales bacterium | reverse complement strand
GATCGCCATGCTCCGAAACCCGCACAGATCTTTAGTTCCCACGTTTTTCAAAGCATTTTTCGGCGGCACACAGGTTGCTTTGAGCTTCCGCATGCGAACAATCCTGATTGGTATCTGTCTTTTCACTTTGGCGTTTTCGTCGTCCGCTCGCGCCGATGCCATCGACTGTTTCGGCGGCCACGGAATGGTCGCCGGCACTCCCATCATCGCCTCCGCGTCTTTGACCATTCCCACAAAAGACGGCACGGAATGGACGGTTTCACCGCCGGCAATCAACGATGTGTTCGGAGCCGCCGAATGCAAGTGTCCGAGCACGACCAGTCCGGTCGAGCTGATGATCCAGGTCATCGAGTCGGGGATTCCGCTGGGAGCCACCGGAGCCGCCCAAGTTTGGGTCGGCGCAGGCTGCGACAGCGCTGCCGTCCGCAACTCAACCACCCAAACGAGCTGTCAGCAGCTCGCCACCAATCTTACCTTTGATGACTTTACGGCTGCCGGCGGCGGAAAGATCGTCATTCCCATAAACGGTCAGTCACTCACGTCGCCAAATTCACCGGCGAGCGCGGCGTGTACCGACAATTTTTCTCACGCGAACGGAATCTACGTGCTGGTGGGCGATCTGTCGAATCCGGCAATCTGCTCGATTCCGCTGATCGAAGACCTGGCCAGTCCCGCTCAGGTCGGCTCGCCGGCGATCACGTCGGACCACGACTCGGCGACGATCACGTGGCAACCCGCAAGCCTGTCGTCTTCGTCGCCGTTTCCGTTTCCGTTCGGATTTCAGATCTTGTGTGCCGATTCGTGCGGACGACCACTTTCGCCGGGTGCGCATCAGTCGGCCTACTCCACCTGCGTGGGCGGAACGATCGCACGACGAGAAAGCATTCCAACGGGAACCGCGACGATCGCGACCAGCGACGGCGGTACGGCCAACGAGATCGTGGACGCGGGCGTCCCAGATCTAGCCACGATCGGCGAATCGACCAACGACTGCGGCAGCGACGCGATCGCGAATCCATTCGCAGAGCTCGATCCGCACTACATCTGCTCCGACGAGATCATCTGGGCTGGCGGCAGCGCGATGTCCGCTCACATCCTGGGATTGAAAAGCGGTGAGACCTATCAGTTTCAGATCCTGTCCGTCAGCGCATCGGGGAACGCGACTCCGCTCAGCGCCGCGCTGGCGACCACCACCTTGCCGACGGCGGCCGGCTGTAGCTTCGCACCGAGACACGACGCGACTACGTCGCTCCCGACGGCGATGCTGATCCTGTGTTTGATCGGTTTCCACTTCCGAAAGCGCGACGCTACCTGAGCTATTGGGACGCGAGCGTGGAGGCCGCGTCGGCCACTTCACGCAGGCGAAGTCGCTTGTAGAACGCGCCGAACGGCTCCGACAAGGTTCCGGTTCCTTGCAGCTGCCCGTCGTACAGCATCTTCACGTCGGTGATGCCGACCGCTTTGCCGCTCTGCTGAAGATCCTTGGCCTGGGTGAACGCCACGTTGAACGCCGCGTCACGAACATTGTTCTCTTCGGCGCGCGCCTGTTGCACCGCGCGATAGGCGAGTCCGCCGAAGGTGGCGAGCGCACCACCGACGACCATCGGATTCAGGTGCAACGCACCAGCGGTGAACGTTCCGGCGAGCGCCGTCGCGCTGGTCTTGAACTGCGACAGCTCCGCGTCGTTGTTTTTCAGATCGTGCGCCAGTTGCAAAAGCGGAACGTGCAACTTGAGGAAGCTGAGCATCTTGTACTGCGGCGCACGGCGCTGCTGGTCGAGCACCAGCGCATTTCCAGTCTTGGGATCGATCTCGACCGCGGAAACTTTGTTAGCGCCGCTGAACTTGGCGATGATGCGCTGAAGAAGGTTCGCGTTCGGATCGACGCGACGTTTGGTGTAAATGGTGATGACGCCGCTCTTGCTGAACTGGTGAAGCCCGGGACTTTCGGCGTTGTCGATGGCACCGACGAACACATCGACGGTGGCGTCCGGTCCCATCGCGCTCGGGCCGATCTCTTTTCTTACCGCTTCGATGGCCAGCTCCTTTTGGCGCTCGAGCGAAAGTCCGTCCGCCTTGGTCTTGACCTTTCGGCGAACCACCGCCTCCAGTCCCGACGCGCCGGCCGGAGTGCGGGTCGAAATCTTGCTCGCGCGATCCATCAAGCTCTGCTTCGCCATCACGCGATTGGCGGACTCGACCTTGGCGGGCGCGACCTCGGCGAAGGCGGAAGTCGAAAGGATGGTCAGAAGTCCGGTCGCCAAGAGAAGTCTTTTCATCGTGTCCCCGAGTGGGCAAGTGGGCCCACCCCTTAGTGAAAGCACGGCACGCGCCAAAGACTACATCAGTAATTTCAATGAGTTACAGCGTTGCGACGGCTAGCTGACTAGCCGATCGATCGCCGTGGTGGAATCGAGAGTCACCACCTGCAAATACCAGCGCGCTCAGAGTCGGAAAACGATCTCGAGCTTACCGCCAGTGAAGGCGGGGAAATCGCGACAGATGCCGGAGATGCATTTGAGCCCGCCGCGGGTGCCGCCGACGAACACGCGGATCGAAGAGGCGGTGGTAATGTTCCACTGAAGCGCGCCGTTCACGTAGTTCTGATTGATCTTGGGCGAAGGTCGTGTCGACCACTCGTAGCCGACACTGCCGACCAGGTAGGGAGTCCACTTGACCGCAAAATAGGCGTCCCCTTCGGTCCAACTGGGATAGCCGACCAGTCCGTTGGCCAAGGTGTTGGTCACGTTGTCGCCGCGACGAAAGAGCGCGAATCCTTGCGCTTCGACCGACACGCCGTGCGGCAGCTTTTGCGCGGCGTCCCACTCGACATGTCCGACATGTTGAAACTCACCACCGGCCGGGCTGGTCTGCTCGCAACTCTCGGTGTGAAATCCGCAGCGCTCGATGCGATATCCGCCCGACGGAAAAAAGTGCGAGCTGCCGTCGTTCCAGCGAAACTCCGCGCCGACATATGGATCGTGATATTGAAGCGGATTTTTTTCGTCGAACGAGGTGCCGCGATCGTAGAAGTAGGCATAGCTCAGGTAGATGAGCGCCCATTTTTTCAAGCGATAGTCGAGCCGCGCGCGCGCGCCCGAGACGTCGTAGATGGGAGAGACGATCTCGGTGACCAGGCGCTCTGCCGTCGGTGGCTGGTTGTAGGCGACCGGCGCAAACTCGGCGAGCGATCCGTCCACTGAAGATTTCCAGCGTTGGTAATTGTCGTAGTGCTTTCCTTCGATGAGCAGCGCCGCCGGTCCGAAATAGCCGGTGGCCGCGCCATAAAGCGCGTAGCCAGTTTGACGGCGATCGATCTGCTCCACCGACTGTCCGGCACCTTCCAAGTAGAGACCGAGCCAGGAGGTGAGACGCGGCGCATCGATGGTGCCGCCGTACATGAAGTAATTGTCCTTGTTGGTCTGCGACGAAGTTTGATTGTTGTTTTGAATGCCGCCGGCTTCGTGAAAGCCGACGGTGACACGATGAGCGATGCGATATTCGACGCGACCACCGGCGATGAAATCGAATGGATCGGACGCGTACCGACCGGTCGCCTCGTCGACGTTTTGAATATTGGTGCCGCCGAACACTCGCGCCGGAAGTCCCACCACCAACGTGGCCGCGACGTTGTCTTGGTGATAGATCCACTTCGCGCCGCGCAACGTGGTGTCGATGCCGAGCTCATCGAGCTTGCGAATGGAGAGCACTAGGCCGCGGCCGAAGGAGACGTAAAAATCTCCCAGCGTCGCTTCCATTACGCGGTCGGTGTATTCGAGCGCCAGCTTCTCCGGATAAAGGTAGTTCTGACAAAAGCGACTGCGAATTAGGCTGGGCGTGCTCGCCGACGGACCGCAGCTTCCTTGCGGCGTATCAAAATAGACCGCGCTGTCGAAGCGGGTGGCCAAGCGAAACTTTCGCCAGGAAAGATCGACGTTGATGCGATTGATAAAGTCGTAAAACGAGACATCCAGCGGCTTGCCCTGACGATCGGTCTGGCTGATTAGATATCCGAAGTCGCCGTGATACGACCAGTAGGTCGATTGGGTAATGTCGAGCCGCAGCTTCTCATTTCCCACCGGAATGTCGATCGCCTGCGCTGGAACGGAGACGCCGAGGGTGATCGCCAGCGCGAAGAGAAGCTGGGTGCTACGCCGATTCACTTGCCGAGGAGCTGGGAGACGTCGTCCGCGATCAGCTTCTCATCTCCCGCGGAGTAGCCCGAGCGGACGCGAAAGATGGCGCCCTTTTTATCGATCAAGACCGAGAGCGGCGCGGTCCGCTTGGGATTGTAGACCGAGACCACGCGCGTCTCTTCGTCGAGGAGAACGGGAAACGTGAGATCGTAGCGACGCTGATAAGAGCCGACCTGCGCCACTGTCTCCGGTCCGTCCATCGCCACCGCCAACACCACGAAGCCGCGGTCGCGATTGTCGGCGTAGAGCTTTTGCAGATGAGGAAGCTCGGCTTCGCACGGCACACACCAGGTGGCCCAAAAATCGATCAGCACCACTTGCTTACCCAAATAATCGGACAAGCTGACCTGTTTTCCGTCGGTGTCTCGCAACGTGAAGTCGGTGGCCGAGGAGTTGCTGCTGCTCGAAGCGCTGGACGTGCTCGCCTTTTCGGGCGGGCGCGGTTGTCCACTCGTGGTGGCGCAACTTCCGACCACCAGCAATGTCACACTGAGAAGAGAGAGGCGTGAAGCGTGATTCACGGGGCGGAAACGACGTCAGCCAAAATGGTGGCGACGTCGACTTCGCCGGTCTGCATGAAGACGATCTTCATGTCGGAGGTGCGGACGACCATGTTGAGCGGGAAGGCCGCGATGTCGGCGTAGGCGTGAATCTTGTCTTCCGGATCCATGCCGATTCCGACGTGAAGCTTGTGCAGCTGCTGCCACTTGTCGAGGTCGGCTTCAGTGGCCGGAATCCCGGTCGACTCATCGTAACCTTGGATCATCGCCTCGAAGAACTTCACGCCCATCGGCTCATAGGTCTTCTGCGCGGCCGGAACTTGCGACTGCTCTTGATTACAGGGACCGCACCAGCCGGCCACGCCCGACATCATCACGAACTTCACCGTCGCGTCGTTGTAGAAATCGCCGAGTGAAACCGTCTGCAGCGCGAGGCTCGAGTAGTTGCCCGTGCCGGACGCACCGGCCGGATCGACCTTGCCGAGAAACGAGATGTTCTCGATGATCGACCCCTGCGCGTAGCCAAACGGGCCGGTGGGATATTTCTGTGCCGACGATTTATCGCCGGTTTGATTCATGGTGGTGTCGACGAGCTTGGCGGTGCTTCCACCGCAAGCGCCGAGCAATCCGACCGCCGCGAAAACCGAGAGCTTCATAGAAATGGTTGACCGCATGCGAACTCCTTCGTTCGTTCATCATTATAGAGGCGCGAAACGGGCGCGTACAGGTGTGCTTATTAGCGCAAAAGATCCGGCCTTGTCAATCATCTTAAAGCGCTGAAAACGCGACTTTTTTCAACGTTTCTCAGGACCCTCTGTCGTCGGCGGGTCGGGCTGCGCGTCCAGGGCCTGTTTGGCGTTGACATCTGGCCGCCGTGCCGGTAGCTAACCCCGATGCGAAAGCTCCTTAACCTCACCTTTCCTATGATTCTTGCAGCGCTCGGCTGCGACGCCACAGTAAAACCGACGGTCATCGGCACAGCTTGTAAGACCGACAAGAACTGCAACATCGCCGGACAAGTTTGCGTGGCAAACATTTGCACGCACAGCTGCGCGACGGAGATCGGCGACAGCGGCTGTCCGATCGGCTACGACTGCACGCGCGCCGATCCCACCGATGCCACCGCGTCGCTCACATGCAACAAGGTCTCCTACGCGGTCGATCCCACCACCGGGGCTCCGCTTCTGTTCGGGATCAGCTGTGCGACCAATGCCGGCGTCTGCATGAACACCGGCGATCCGAACGGCGCGCCCACCTGCCGCCTGGGACAGGACCCGAGCGAATCGAAGCCCACAGCGCTCACGCAAGATCCGGCCGCCTATTGCACTGGCACCTGTGCCACCGACAACGATTGCCCGGTCAGCTTCGAATGCGCTCCGGACTACGACATGGTAACCAAGTGTCTCAAGCGTAGCGTCTGTTCGGAGTGCACCTACGACGACAATTGTCCGGCGAATTTTTCCGCTTGCGTCGCCACCAAAGACGGTACCGGTCACTATTGCACCAAGCCTTGCGCTTCTCAGGCAGACTGCCCCGGCGCGGCGCAGGGAATCGATTACATGGGCTGCACCACCACCCAAAATGTGGCCGGCACAAGCGGAGGATATTGCCTTCATCTTTACGGTTCATGCCTCGGCAAGGGCAACGTCTGCGATCCCTGCCGAGTAAAATCCGATTGTGGCACCGGGCTCCAATGCATTGAAAACGCACAGAGCTTTGAGCGCTACGCCACCAAGCAGTNNGCCACCGACACCTGCAACGGCGACGTCGATCATGCCGTCGGCGGTGTTCTATCCTGCTACCCCCCGATGTAAATCGGCTGCACGCCGCGACACCGTCTCCAAATCACTTCGGCGCAGCCTTGCTTCTGAATTGACAAAACCGAGAGTTCGTTCGTAGTCTGCGGGCACTTAACCCTCAAAGGGGGCCTGATGTTTTTCACCCGTGCGACTCGCGGTGCTTTGATCGCTCTTACCTTTGCCAGCGCGTGCTCCAGCTCTTCTGGAGCGCTTTCGGGACTCAAGCCGCTTCCTAAAGATCCGGCGCCGTTCGGAATGCCGGGAAGTCAGATCATCGAAGGCGGTATTCAAGCGCGCATCACCAAGAGCGGCATGGACAAGCTCCTGCACACGCTCACCGACACCGTCGAGGCGACGCTGAAAACCGGGATCTGCGCATCGGGCGATCAGAACTTGGTCATCACCGACGTGTGCGACGCCAACGACTGTGCGGGCCACACACAAGGCTGCCCAGCGTTCCTCTATTTGGCGTCGAAAGATCGTCCGAACTCGACTCATCCGTCGGCGCCGTTTCCACCGCCGGCGGCGAACAACGACGACATGAAAAACGGAATCACCGTCACGCTGGAAAATTCGGCGCCGGGCACGCCGCCGATCATCGCGGTGCATGCGCTCATCGATCTCTTAGTGCCGATGCACGTTTCGCTCAGCGACTGTTACATGTACGCGTACACCGAGCATCTCAACGACAACACCAAGGACCCGATCGACATTCAGATCCGTCTTCAGATCTCGACCGATCCGATCACCGGCGAGCTCACCGTTCATCTCGCTCCCACCAACGCGATCACCATCGCTAGCCTGGGCCTCAACACCGATTCGAACGGCGGCATCTGCAGCCTGATCAACCTGGTCCTGTCGCCGGTGGTTTCGTTCGTGTCTGACGCGCTCTCGAGCTCGCTCGCGAACGTGATCATCAATCTGCTTTCGCCGGCGATCGATCTGCTGCTGCAAGGAATTTTGCCTAATCCGATCGGGCTTACGGGCGTGGTCGATATGCAGTCGCTGCTCAGCAAGTACTCGCCGCCGGCCAACGCCAATCTGGAAATTTTCGAAGTGCCCGGCGGCTATGTCGAATCGTCCGCCGGCGGTCTCACCCTCGGCATCATGACCGGCGCCAACTCCGACAGCGACGAGACCACTCGCACGCCGGGATTCGATTCGGAGCCGTCGGACTGCGTTCCGGTGCGCTCGGTGCCCGCGCTCGGCTCAGCGCCGTTCAATCTGCCGGCGGGCGGACACTCGGGCGATTTCCGCCTGAACCCGGCTGGAGAATTTTCGGGCGATCCCGATCCCACCGATGCCAACGGCGTGGCGCAAGACATCGCGCTCGGCCTGTCGCGCAGCTACCTCGATCTAGCGGGATTCCATCTCTACAACTCGGGCAGCATGTGTCTGCGCATCGACGCGCGCTCGCTCCAAAATCAGTTCAACGCCGGCACGCTGGCGGTGCTGGTGCCGTCGATTGGAAACCTGCTCGAAGATCGCAAAGCGCCGCTCATGCTCGGACTTCGTCCGACCAGCGCACCGACCTTCAGCGTCGGCGCCGGTAGCGCGACCGATCCGCTCATCGGCATGGCGATTCAAGATCTGCGCGTCGATCTATATGCATTTTTGTAAGAGCGCTGGGTGCGTCTGTTCACCCTGGGGCTCGACGCGCATCTCGGCGTCAACTTGACCTCGGCGCTCACCGCTGACGGGAAGCCGGGAATTCAGCCGACCATCGTCGGGCTCGACGCCAAGAACATCACCATTCGCGTTTCCAACACCGATCTCTTGCAGGAGCCGCCCACCACCGTTGCGGCAGTCTTCCCGGCGCTGCTCGGCCTGGCCGGTAGCGCACTCGGCGGCGCGCTCGGAACCTTCGCGCTTCCGTCGCTGGCGGGATTCTCGTTCGACGGACTGAGCATTCAAAAGGTCACCACCTCGCAAGACGACTTCGTCGGAATTCTCGGCGTGCTTCACGACGGACTGCCGATGCCGATGCCGGTTCAACCTCATCCGAGCATGGACGGCATGAACATCCCGGGACCGAACGAGCTGGCCGCGCTGTTCAACCAAGGAACCATTCCGCAGCCGAACGTGCCATCGTCTTGGTCGGGCGCGCGTCCGTCGATTCGTATGAACATGGCGGCCGACGCGGCCGGTCCGGTCGAATACTCGTGGCGCATCGACAACGGAATGTGGAGCGGCTGGACCAGCGACACCCATCCGACCATCGACGACACCGCCCTGCTCTTTCAAGGACATCACGTCATCTACACGCGCGCGCGGCTGGTGGGGAATTTCCTCACCGAATCGGCGGCGGTGCCGATGGATGTGCTCATCGATTCGGTCCCGCCCGAGCTTCACCCGGTTAAAGACGGCGAGCGCGTGGCGTTCGGCGGATTCGACTACGTGACCGACGCACTCTCTTATCAGTGGAACGGAAAAAGCTGGAGCACCGTCGACGGGATCTCCTACGCCGATGCCGATGCGGCGACGGCGGGTTTCACCAAGCTCCTCAATCTGTCGGTACGCGACGAAGCCGGCAATGTCACCACCCAAGCGGTCGATGTAGGCGCGCTCTTCGGCTTCCATGGCCGCATCGTCAATTCCACCGGTGGCTGCTCGTTCAGCGGCGGCTCGGATGAGAACCGTGGCGTGCTGGTGGTGTTCGCCGCGCTGCTCGCGCTGCTCGCCTTTCGCAGGCGCTCGATGCCCTTACTTGGTCTTTTGGCGGCGTTCGGATTTTTTGCCACTTCCTGCGCGCACAGCACCAGTGGATGTCAGTTCGACGACGATTGCAAAAACAGCTGCCCGTCGGGGCAGCTCACGCAGTGCCAAGAAGGTGCCTGCGGTTGCACGCCCGATCTGGCGCTCGGCGAAACCGGACGATTTTCCTCGCTGACGGTGATCGGCGGAAACGCCTATGTGTCGGCCTACAACAACGACTACGGCGATCTGATGATCGGCCACGTGACGCCGCCGGGCGTGGTGGCCTCCTGGGATTTCGTCGACGGCGTACCCGACAGCGCGCCCGATGAGCCTTCGTCGCAAGTTCGCGGCGGAGTGTCCGACAAAGGCGACGACGACGGTCGCTACAGCTCGATTGCCGCCACGCCCAACGGAGATCCGGTCATCGCCTACTACGACGCCACCCACGGCGCGCTCAAGTACGCCTCGTTCGGAGTGATTCGCTGGCATGCGCAGACCATCGACGCCGGCCTCGGCACCGGCGCGCCCGATCCGACTCAGAACGATGTCGGACGTTGGGCCTCGCTCACGCTGGCGGCTGACGGAACGCCGGGAATCGCCTACACCGCCATCATCAACACCGGTACCACCAGTGGCAAGCCGGAAGGCCAGCTGCGCTGGGCGCAAGCGACTGTGGTCAATCCGCAAACCGGCTCCGATTGGAAAGTGACCATCCTTGATGCTCGTCCGCTGCCGGCCGCGGTCAGTGATCCGGCGCCGCTTTTGCCGGACGGGATCGGCCTCATGCCTTCGGCCGCACGCAAGGCGGACGGAAGCCCGGCGGTTTGCTATTACGACAGCACGCTGGGAAATCTTCGCTACGTGGAGTTCGACCCGGGATCGTCGCTGTGGGGAACGCCGATCATCCTCGACGGACAGTCGGCCGATGGCAAAGACACCGGCGATGTGGGTCGCTACTCTTCGCTCACGTTTGACGAGAACAATGTCGGACATATTGCCTACGTCGATGCGACGCACGGCGATCTGCTCTATCTCGACACTCAGACCAAAACGCCCGAGGTCGTCGATGACGGGCAGCGTCCGATGGACGAGCAGACCATGGACAATCTGTCCGAGCCGGTACGCCATTTGGTGGGCGACTCGTCATCGATCGCGGTAGTCCAGGGCAAAGTCTTCGTGGCCTATCAGGATTCGACCGCACTCGAGCTTCAGCTGGCCGAGCGTGGCACTTCGGGTGGATGGGCGCTCAAGACCATCGCCGGCCACGCCAATCCATTCGCTGGATCGTATGGATTTTATGCCGATTTGAAGGTGAGCGGTTCGAACGCGATCATCTCGTCGTACGGAATCAATCAGCAGCAGACCGACACCACCAAAGATTCATTCTACGTAGAAGTGTTCGACGTACCCCTCGACGTGATCCAGTAATTTCACTTCAGAGTTTCTTGCGATATACGAGAAAGCCGGAGCGCTCGGCAACCTTGTCATAGAGTTTCATCGCGATGAACGGATGTTCGCCGCGATTGGCCAGATCGTGTCCGATCGATTCGAGCGTGGCCGAACCGACCAACGGCACCGCAGGACGGATTCCCGAAAGTGGAATGGCCTTGGCATGTCCCGGCTGGCTCATCGCGTTCAGCGCTTCCGCGGCGAAGTGCTGCGAAGGCGCATGATCGGCAAAGGCGGGGGTGCCCAAAAGGAAAATTGCCGACGGCAGCAGGATACGCTTCATAAGGGGATGAAGAGCAAGGAACAGACCATCCGCTCCTCTTGCTAACCATATGATAATACTAAGATCTCTAAGGTCTCTGTCTGCCATTTTAGGAATTTTCTGGAGTCGCCGGACCTCAGCTTGCGCCAATTTTGTCGACGGCGACGCGCTCGGCGGAATACCCTATGGCCATGGTCCGGATCCTCGCTCCTCTGCTGGCGGCCTGCACGGTCGCTAAAGGACATCCGGTTTCGCAGTCGATTGATCAGAGTGGCGGACAGATCGCGATCTCGGTCGCCGACGATCCGCTGCTCGCAGGAACCGTTCTCTCGGTTCCCGCCGGCGCGCTCAACAGCGCCACGATGATTCTCATCAGTAGGGGACTCGAGATCACCACCGGCACCGAGCCGGCCGTCTCGCCGAGCGTGATCATCTCGCCCGACTTCACCTTTGCCAAAGCCGCGACGCTGACACTTCCTTATAGTCCCGCGCGTGCGCCGGTTGCCAGCGGCCTCATTCTGATTTCGAGCGACGCCGGCAAGCGGACCGAGCTCACCGGCAACGCCATCGACGTGAGCGACGCCAGCACGCGCGCCACCGCGTCCATCACGCACACCGGAACCTTCGAGCTCACCGCCGCCACCTGTTCGAGCGCGGTCGGAGGCGATCTGGGCAGCATCATCGTCGACGACGCCGGCAATATCACGCTCGACGATGCCGGCGCCGATCTCAGCGCTACCCCGCCAACCATCACCAATTGCACTGCCGTCACCATGTGATCCGCGCCTTGGAAACTCTCTCAAAAATTCGCAGCCGCTTCGAAACGATCGATCCCTGGATCGTATTTTTGGCCTGCCGAATGATCTCGCTGATCTTTTATCAACTCGGGATCGGCGACGACCGCGCCTATTTCAGCGCCATCAAGCTCAGTCACGACACCGGATCGCCCTACGGACCGTCGGGATTCGCCTACCCACCCCTCGCCTATCTGTTCGTCAAGCTACCCAGCTTCTTCAGTGGCCCCGATCGCATCTTCTATTTCAAGCTCTATCGCGCGCAGTGTCTGATTCTCGACGCGCTCGCCTTCTATCTGCTGTCACGTCGCGTGAAACGACCCGCGCTCTATGCTTGGATTCTGCTCACCAGTCTGCTCGGCTCACTCCTGTACAATCGTTTCGATAGCGTGGTGTCGCTGCTGCTGCTGGCCACCATCCTTCAGTCGGAAAACAAGAAATATGCCTCGGCCGGCGCACTGTTCGGGATTTCCATCGCCCTCAAGATTATTCCGGTGGTGCTGCTGCCGGCGTGGCTGGTGTGGCTTTCGCGAACCTCGATTCGCAACGCGCTCACCGCGCTCGGATCGATGACCGGGGTGTTGATCGCCGCCGTCGCGCTTGGATATCTCTGGCTGGGCACCGGTTCGGTCGAGTTTCTGCTCGGCCATCTGCATCGCGGAACGCAGATCGAGTCGACCTGGGCCTCGATCCAAATCCTGGTGAGCCAGTGGCGCGACATCGGACTGCGCATCTATTGGGACGCCGGCAGCGACAACGTTCAGACCACCCTGGCGCCGATCTTGATCACCCTCTCATCGGTGCTCCTGGTCTTGGCAGTGGTGGGCGTCACGATTATGGGATGGCGCATGGGCAAGCGCGCAGACAAATTGGCGTTCGTGTTCGCCTGCGGGATCACCGTCTGTGTCTTCGTCAGCAAAGTGGCTTCGCCGCAATATCTGATCCTGCTCGCGACTCCCATCGCGGTGGCATTCGACGACATGAGCCCGAGCGTGCGCCGAGCTTTTCTCGGCGTGACGCTGATGGTGTTCGCGCTCACTTCCTGGGTCTATCCGCACTACTACGAGCAGCTGATCGATCTGCGACCGATCGCGCTCATCCCCAGCGTCCTGCGCAATCTATTTTTGGGGATGTTGTCGGTGATGTTTTTGGCGGAAGGATTTCCCCGCGCCCGCACTTAGAGCGGGCCGTCAAAACCTGTGCTCTCGCCTGGCTTGCTGCGGGCCTCGTCTGCTGCGTTCGTCCGCGATCTCTCGCTTCGCGAGAGCCAACGCGAGTCGCGGACTCACCTCCTCCTTTAAATACCATCGAGGTATTCGCAGTCGTCGCGCCNNGCGAGCAATCGCGAGCCCTCGTCACTGGTTTTGACGGCCCGCTCTTAGGGATGAAACGGCGCCGAGTAACCGGCACCGTCGACGTCGACGAAGATGGGATTGGTGAAGGCGAGCGCACCAACACCCTGTCCAGCTTGCGCACCCATTTCGACCAAGTCAGAGATGGGAACGGTCGAATCGATGCCAACCGGAATGACGGGGAAGAGGCCCACTTCGCCGGTCGCGCGCGCCACCAGCCACAAATCGCTTCCCTGCGAGCCGGCACGATTTCGCGCGGTCAAATCGGCGGGGTTCACCGCCACATCGACGGTCATCTCTTGTCGCCCGGCGATGTCCATTCGCGCCAGCAACCGCGCGCCACCGATGGCAGACGCACATCGCGCCGACGGCGTACCTTTCGCTGAAAAGCAGAGTGCGGGCGCGAGTGGCTGCGCTGTAGCGCCGCTCGGGAGCGGAACATCGAAGGTGCTGTTGGCGAAGATCTCGACGGTATCGATGGGCGCCCAGACCGGCGTTACGACCTTCACGTGGATCATGAGCGGACCGCTCGAGTGGGAGACGGTGTGACCGATTCCTTGACCATCGACGGTGAATTGCAGAAACGGCGTATTGGTGACGACGACGTCTTTGAGCTTTCCTTGGCCAGTGACCGCTTGGACGATCTGATCGGTGAGCCCGCTGCGGATCGCGCCTTCGGAGTCGTCGGCCACCGCCACCAGCGTGCGCGGAATTCCGGCCGGATACTCGTACCACTGATGCGTATCCGAATCTCCAACGGCGGTGGGCTGAAATCCGAACGAAAGAAAGTTCATCCAATCTTTCAGATCGGTGTCGACCAGAACGTCTGGATTCTCGCCGTCCACCGGCGTGCTCTGGTGAAAACCGTTGTAGATCTCCAGTGAATCGAACTGATCGGAAAACAGCGATCCGCCGTCCATGAGCCCCAGCGCCGTGGCCGAGAGCGGCTGCAAGCTCACGTCGCCGGAGAAGCTATGGGCATCGAAATCGAAATGTAGGCCGGCGCGATCGAAGTTTTGCTGAAAGGTGCTGAACGATCCAACGCTCGAGCGCGGATGGTTGACCTGCACTACCTGCGCGCCCTGCTTTCTCAATCCATCGAAGATCTGGGAAGGCGCTAAGTTGAAGCCGGTGGAGTTTCCGCGTCCCCAGTCGAGCGCGCCACCGTTTGGTGAAAGCGGATCGACCGGCAGCGGAAAGCCGATGAAGTGGCCGTAGTCCCAAGGTGTGGTCTCGACGCCCACTGCGCTGTCGATGAGTCCGCGCGCGTCGAGCTTGTCGATGAGCGGGCCGTAGTCGAAATAGACGTCGTGCTCCGACGACGAAATGAAATCGACGCCGTNNCAGGCGATCTTCCGGCGGAACCGGCGAATCGGGCGATACGTGCGAGTGCTGATGAAAGTCGCAAGCGACATAGCCGGGCGTGGGTGCAACTTGCTCGAGGATCACGTCGAGTCGCATACCGCCTGAGGGAACGTCGACCACCTGCTCGACTCGATTCCATTCCGGTCCGCGCGAGAACACCACGCGGTAATGTCCAGGCGCGAGTGGAATCGGGTGATCGTGCGCATCGTTCACCGACGAATCGCCGAGGCGCGAATGGATCCAAGCGGCTACTCCATAGGGCAGCACGTCTTTGACCGTATCGCGAAAGCGACGATCGGGCGGGGCAGCCGGCGCACCGACGACGGTGACCTTTCCCGGAATTGGATTTCCGGAGGTATCCTTGATGGTGTAGCTGAGCGGCGCGACATCGGGAATCGAAAGCGCCACCGGCGCCGAAGCGGGCACGTCGACGGACAGCGTTGCGCCGCGACGATATCCCGATCCCTCGGCCTGCAGCGTGTAGGTTCCGCTGGGGAGATCGAACCCAAACTTTCCCTCGCTGTCGGCGGTTGCGGCGGTAACGGTAGCGGTCGATGGATCGGATTTGCTCGGGTCTAAAACAATCACGCGGGCACCGGCCGCGCTGGTTCCTGAGATAGTTCCATCGAGGTGCGACGTCATCTCGCCGCGAAGCGCGTGTACCTGTCCGGTCACCTGGGCGACATCGCGTCCGAGCGTGAGATCGACCTCGCGACTGGCGGTTGCATGCGCCTTCACCACCAGCGTGGTTCCCGCGTCGCCGAGCGCGTCGAACTTGTCCTTGAGATCGTAGACCTCGACGTCGACGCCGGCGATCGGAACTGAACCGCCGACGATGGTCTTGTCGGCATAGATGGGCGCGATGCCGTAGGCGATGCCCGGACCTTGCAGCGCCACGTAGTTGGTGAGCGGCACGACGTTTGGCTTGAGCAGATCGTCGATCGAAAATTCTCCGAAGCCGACGCCGGTGTGAAACTGCTCGATCTGTCCGCCAGTGTCGGTGAGGGTGCCCCAAGTGGTGGCGCGATCGTCGGTATCTTTATTATAGAAGGTGTAGATCGCGCGCAGGTGATCGTCGCCTGGCATGAGGATGTAGGTCACGGCGGCGTCGAACTTCAGGTCTATGTTAGCGCGAAAGTCGTCGCGAATGGCGAGCGCGAAGCCGCCCAGGCCGGGTAGATCGATGAAGTCGTCCATCGCATCTTCGCCGTAAAAGCGAAGCACCGCCGGTCCACCCTTCGATCCGTCGCGCACGACTTCGCTGCGGGTGAAGTTGATGGTGCGGCCGAGCTGCAGAAACGGCGACATCTCGCCCAACTGATCTCCAACCGGCGAATCGACGAAGTCGAGATCGATCACATTGCCACCGAACGGACAGGGACCGATGGCGCGCCCGGGCGCCTGCACCACCAGCCGGACCTTGTCGTTGCGCATGAAAAAGTCGCCGGCCAATCCTTGCGAGGCCGGACCAGGCACGCTCTCTTTGGCGAAATTTTCGGGGGTGAGTCGTCCCGCTACAGCAATGGCCGGTCCGCCGGTCGGTGGAAGTACCGGCAGGGCGGCGTCGAGCGGGTTCACGCTGCTGCTCCCGCATGCCGAACATCCCAGTAGCGCCACCAAGTAGATTCGATATTTCATGGGCCGAAATATGCCCCATCGCCTTCGCGCGCACCATGGTAATGGAGAGCGTGATGTCCTTGCCCATTCATCGGGGAGATCCGTTCGATCACCACGCGCTCAACGCACCGGCGATTTGTGCCTTTCGTTCCAACGCGGCGCCGTTTTCGCTCATCATCGTGCCCGGCTACACACCGCGATTCGGCTGGCGCGACGGACTGCATCCCAAAAACATCGAGCGACTCGAACGGGCGCGACTCGATCTCGAGCTCGGCGCGGCGCCGACGATCTTGGTCTCGGGCGCGGCGGTACACTCGGCCGACAACGAAGCGCTGCTGATGCGCGAATGGCTCCTCGCCCGTCATGTCCGACAAGATCAAATTCTGATCGAACCGTTCGCGCGCCACACCACTACCAACCTGCGCAATGCCGGACGCATGATGCACGCGCTCGGTGCGAAAGAAGCGCTGGTGATTTCGTCGGATGGGGATTGGTTGCCCAGCCGCGCGCGCCACTGGCGCTTCGCCGAGCAGAGCTACTACCTCGGATTTCCTTGGCTCTCCACCTTTCATCTGCGCTGCCTGATTGGCCTGCGGCACGCCGTCGGCCAGCTCGATTGGCTGGGGCCGATGCACGTACGCTTTCGACCCAGGCACTTCTCGTAGATTCCCGCGCCGCCCGCCGTGAGCTATTACGGCCTGCCGCTGAGTTGCACAACCGCTGCCGCCGTCACCACCTGTGTCAGCGAGCCGGCCAACTTTGTCGTCGGCCAAGCGGTTTCGCTTTCGCCGATTGTCAGCGGGATCGTTTCGTCCTACACGATTTCTCCGGCGCTGCCGAGCACGCTCGGATTGACGCTAGACTCATCTACCGGCGTGCTCTCCGGTACACCCACCAAGCTCGCTTCGCCGGTGACCTACACCATCACGGCCGCGAATGCCGGTGGGACCGCCAAGACGACTCTCAGGCTCGGCGTTCTGGTTGCGCCGGAAACTCCGGCCACCATCACCTACGGATCACAGATCAAGTATACGTTCGCTGTTGGACAGTCGGTTCTGCTGTCGCCCACAGTGAATCCAGGCGATGTCACGGGTCTGTCGTTCGCCATCAAGCCCGCCCTTCCGGCAGGTCTGTCCATCGACGCTCTCACCGGGACCATCTCCGGCGCTGCCACGCGAGCCATTTTGCCATCCGCTTCAACGTACACAATCACTGCCCAGAATGCCGGCGGCAGTGCATCTGTTGAGATCGACCTCTTGTTTGTGGCCCTACCGTCTGCGCTGAGCGCGGCGCGACTGTCCTCAGGCGCGTACGAAATCTCTTTCCAAGGTACGCCGGGCGCCGACTACGATGTCCAAGCGACGACCGATTTTAGTAGCTGGACCACGCTCGGTACAGTCACGGCCGACAGCGCAGGAGTTTGCTCGTTGGTCGATACGAGCGCAATCCGATATGCCGACCGATTCTATCGTGCGCGTGTCTCGAATCAGTAGTTGACAGGCATCCTCGCGGGCACAGCCCGCTCGGAGGCACCTCGCATCGCCTACGGCTCAGCGAGCTGTTAGAGCGCATCTCAAAAATGGTCGA
>PLXG01000407.1 GCA_003153195.1 Myxococcales bacterium | reverse complement strand
ACCTTCGAGAATCCTGACACTGAATCCGGAACGCCCGCCGCAGTTTGAGAAATTCATCCGTCCAAGCGGCGTATTAAGGCAAAGCCGAGGGCAGTACAATGAAACCAAGCTTCCCCGAACTACCTGAAATCCTAAAGGCGGCGCTTGGATCGCAGGAAACCTTAGCACAGGCTCTTTTTAAGCGCTCCGAAAGCCTAAGCCGCTTCTTGCCCTATGACGAATACCTGCCCCAGTTTGGCCTCTTTCGTCAGAAGGACGGAAGCCTGGGCGCGGTTTACGAAGTCGCGCTCTGCGAACACGAGACCAAGACCGCGCAGGAAATTACGAACCTTCTTGGAAACCTAAAAAGCTGGTTTCGCCTGGGCGACGATCTGGTCCTATCGCTGCTTTTTGATCAAGCGAGGATTTCGCCCCATGATGCAGCCTGGGATCGGTGGGTGTCGCCCGAGGACCAACACCGCGGCGACATCCCGGCGCAGCTCCATCTGGCAAACGTCGGACGCCAGAAAAAGCAAGAGCCCCTGCGGAGGCGCCTGCTGTTGTCCGTGCGAAACTTCCCCAAGCGAGACTCGCGCGCCTTACGATTCCAAAAAATTACCGGTGAGCTCGCCAACCCGGATCGGACCCTCTCCAATGAAGTCGAAGCGTTTTTGCGACAGCTCCGCACCTTCAACCACTCACTTTCTCAATTCGAACTGAATTCGCCGCTCGGCTTACTGCGACTGACCGGCGAAGACCTGGCCGACGTTCTGCGCCGCACGTTCAACCCCGTCACCTACTACCGCCGCCCGTTCGCAAAGCTGAATCCGAATCTGTCACTCTCAGAGCAAGTTATCTATTGCTCAAGCACGCTGGATTACCCTGGCATCGAGCGCGAAGGGGTCCGCACTCGAACGATCACGCTCAAGAACGCGCCGTCGTTCGCCTATCCCGGCGCGATGGCCTATTTCCTGGGCCTCGACTTTCCGTTTCGGATCTCTGTGAATGTGTCGTTTCCATCTTCGGCCGCCATCAAGCGCCACTTCGGCGTCAAAGAGTTCTTTCTGCAAAACACGCCATCGGCCCGCTCGCGGCGGCAAAAGGCGGAAGTCGACGAGCTGCAAGAAAAGCTCGTGCGCGATGACCGCGTGATTCAGGTGACGTTTTGCGTCCTCATCGAGGGAACCGATGACGAAGCCCTCGACCGGCAGACCAAGGAATGCTTGGCACGGTTTCAACAACGCCTGGAATGCGAAGCCATCGTCGAGAGCGAGATTGGCCTGGGACTTTGGCTGAATGCGCTACCGCTCAACTACCATCCCATGGCCGACTGGACTACCAAGCGGTCCATCCGCATCCTCGCTTCCGATGTGGTTCAATTTTGTCCCGTATTCGACACCTATCGCGGAACGAGCGGAGATCCGGGGTCCCTTTTTAGCTCGCGCGAGAATGGCTTGGTGCCCTTTCGCCTCAAGTCTGTAGGCAATTCCCATCATGTGGCGGTTCTAGGCGACACCGGCTCTGGCAAGTCCGGCCAAATCATCAAGCTGCTCCTCGGCGAGCTCCGGAGCGAACCCCGGCCCCTGATCTTCGTAATCGACTACAAGACCAGCTACGGAATGCTCTCGCAGTACCTCCCGTCAGAACTGACCACCTTTGAACAAGGAAAACCCATGCCGTTCTCGCCGTTTCGAGGCGAATTGGACGAGGACAAGCTCCGATTCCTGGTGCAGCTCCTGACGAGTGCGATGCAGCTCAGTTCGGCTCAATTTCAGCTCGACTCTGAGCACCGCACTTGCTTGACCCAGGCGCTTCGCCGCGCCTACGAGTCGCGAAGCCAATCCGCCGGGGTCCGCTACCGCGACGGCAAGCTCGTTGATGGCGCTGAAGATGAGGTGGCCACCGTCATGCTCGATGACGTGATCGCCCAGCTCGGTGGCCTGACGGGAGATCCCGAATACGAGAAGTACGGGCAATTCGTCGAAGAAATCACTAAAAAGCTGCGCCCATTTTACGGGGATGGAATCTACGCCTCATTTTTTCGTCAAACCGAGACAAAGGCCTGCCGCGCGCGGGCTGACCTCCATGTCTATGATCTGGACGGCCTGGCCGCCGACCCCATCCTCCAGACCCTCGTCACCATGAGCGTGGTCGACGAAATCCGCAGGCGCATCAAGACCGACGATGCCCGCAGCCGAGGCGGCTATATCGTGATCGAGGAGCTGGGGATGCTCGGGCGAAACAATCCGGTAGCGAAGGACTTCGTCATCGACGCAGCCGAGACATTCCGTAAGCTCGGTTTCTTCCTAATCGGCCTGACGCCCAATCCCCGCAACTACTTTGACTTGTCGGCTGGTCAGGCGATGTGGTCGGTAGCCGATCACTTTCTATTTCTTGCGATGAAGGAGGATAACGTCGATTTCATTGCCAAGAACTCAAATCTTCTCGACGAAGCATCAACTCAGATCGTTAAGAGCCTGCGAACCGTGCGCGGAAGCCACGCTGATATGTTTTATCTCCACAAGGGCAAGGCGGTCTCCGGCGCGTTTCGCAATATTCCCTCGGGGCATGAGCTGTGGCTGATGCCAACCCACATGCCGGATGCATTGGAAGCCCAGAAGACGCTGGCGCAGTTTCCGGGCGAACCCGTCCGCGCGCTCGAAGATTTGGTTACACGCTACCCATTGGGCACCAAGGAGCCGCCGGAAACAGGAGGACGGTCATGACGAAGAACTGGATCTGGCCATTAGCGGCGGCAGTCGCCGGGCTCGTTTCTGTGTCTGCGCGGGCGGATGGATTCGGATTTGGATCCGATTTTCATCAATCAGCCAACCTCAAGCCCCAGGACTACCTTTTCGCGCCCAATCCCGAGCGCCGAAATGACCTCTTCGAGACTCTCAAGCCAGTCGACCTCGGCGTCAATCTCGCGGTGGGCTCCGATTGCGGCAAGATCAACATCGAGGGCACGTTTCGCTCGACGTTCGGTAAGTTTCTGAGCGGCGATTATTTTAAGGGCATGGCCCAGGACATCCTCGGCAGCGCGCCCATGCTTGCAGCCTGCTATATGTCGCCGACTTGGTGCGCGATCCTCAAACACACGCAGCTTTCGGCCAATCTCCTCACTCAGGTTCGACTCAATCAGTGTCAGATCATCGACAAGTACACCGACTCCCGCGTGGAAGACTACTACCGCGAGCGCCAGTCCTGCGTGCAGCGCTCGATCCAACGCAACGGCGGCGACATGGAGGCCGCACTCTCTCAATGCCAGAATGGGGTTTTCGAGGCTAAGGCGGGGAATTGGGCGGGCGGATCGGACGATCCGAGCAAACCTAACCGCCTGCTCGCTGACTCGGCCCACTGGGCAGGGTTTCAGGGCGCCGAAGGCGACCGCGTGACGGGACTCCTGCAATCTCTCGTGGGTGACACCGTTTTGGCGCAAGGCAATGTGCGGGTCGAGTACGGGCCACGCGCCAACGCGTATTCGCCGCGCTCGTATCTGCTTTCGCTCGAAAACCAGATTTCAGGCGAATTCTGCGGCAAGCTCCTGCCCGCGATCGCGAGCGGCCACGACTACGTGACCGACGCCGAGATCGAGCGTCGGATGAAGGCGCTTCCGTCCTCCGGCTCGGAAGCCGAAGCACCCATGCTAACCCCGGATGTGGTGCGCAACCTAGCGTTCCTACCGCCAACCCGGCGTGATCGCATCTGCCTGAAACTTTCGCAGGCGATGGCGATGCAGGGCTTCACTCGCGACATGAATCGCTCAATCGACGTGCTCACGGTTGCCGGTCAGAATCCAAACCTGCCGCCTAACCGCAGGGCAGAGATCGAATCGAAGCGCCAGGGGCTCAAGGACCAGGTGGAGATGACTCTCCAGCTTCGCCAGGAGCAGGCCCGGCCGATGGGCGAAGTGATGAAGTACATCGCTGAGGAGGGGCTCGCCGCGCAGGATGACGCTACACGGACGCGGCTTGAGGGCGAGAGCGCGGGTTATGCGGCGCGGTCTCATGCGCAGCGGATGAATGACTGCGCGGATGGAATTTTTTGTTCGGGTAATCGACGATAAATCCGAGTTCTAAGAACCAACCTTGCGTTGGTGCTCCACTTAAAATAATCTCTGCCGCATGAGCGCTCAAGAATCAGCCGATTTATTCCAATCAGTGGTACTCGCCGCTTCGTTAGCCACCCGCTGCACCCTTTGCGGTGCCGAAGAGTTGGTCATGCCCCTGGACGACCAACCCATGGATGAACTTTTCCAGGCGAACTATCTCTGCGATGAATGCGATGGCTGAGCATCCGCTCCCAATGATACTCCCCGAGACTCAGTCTCAAGCATGAGACTCAGCATTCGCCACTGACATCAAACAAATCAGCGCCTTACTGAAATCCGCTCCGGCTGCGTCCATTGGCATGTCCTTGCAATAAGGGCCGTCATGTACGCGAACACTGCATACGAAGCGCTGTACGAGATCATGGGCCTCCAATTCCAAGAGGAGGTCACCCGCTGGATCACCTCACAGGTGATCTTCCGTGCGTGCATCCTGCTGATCTTTGGCGTGGCATTCTTCGCGTTCCTGCTCTCGTTTGCGTCGCGTTACATCCCCGTCTTTCTGCCCTCGCGCCGGGCGCCGATCGCCAAGCTCGTCCTGCTTGTGTTCTGTCTTTTTACCGGCATCTCGCTCCTCAAGGTCGACGTGACGACCGGCTCGGCCAACATGAACGGTGATAGTTGGGCGCAAAACCCCTACGTCACCAGCAATGCACCTTCGGTCCGCGACCAGTACCACGTCAGTATGATCTTCCGTCTGCTCTCCGGCGCAGCGGAGGAGATTGCCCGCGCGCTGGGCGCCGTGGTCGATACAACTTTCAGCAAGACCCACTCCCAGATGCAAGCCCCGAACTTCTTCTACAAGGCTCTCCTGGGCGCAGCCTTTGATACGATCGACGACCCCAAGCTCCGCTCCGAGGTCGATTTCTATACCTCTGAGTGCCTCAGCAAGGCCCTTCCGCGATTCAACCCAGATACCGACTCCGGTTTTCTGGATCGCTACTTCTCGCGCGAGAGTTCGATTGACCGCGAGCTGGCGCAGATCCCAGTAGGGCCTGGGCCGGTGAATCAGAACTGCCTTGAGCTCAAAAGTCGGATGAACCAAGACGTCGGCGAATACGCCCGCACGCGCTCGTCTGTCTATGAGCGCGCCAAGGCCGAAGGAACTTCGATCGACAAATTCATGCAGGGGTTCGGTGCCAATTACGACAATTGGGTGACCTCCAACCTGCTCGTGAATCATTATCTGGATCAGCGTGAAGGCCCGCTCGGGATGGAGCACGGCACTGAACTGCCGGGGACCGGCGGCCGGATCATCCAGTTTATCAATCGCTCGTTTTCAATGGACGGCATTCTTTCCCTATTCGGCCGCCGCGATCTCAAGGGCGCGTCGGTCGCTGCCAACCGCTCCCAGGAGTTGTCAGACCACCTCGCGCGCGCGCCTCACGTCGCCGGATTTTTAAAAATGTTGTTGATCGGATTTTTTCCCGTCCTGGTATTTTTTCTCGCAGCCGGGAAATGGCGACCCGTACTTTGGTGGTGGGTCACCTACTTGAGCATTTGCCTTTGGGCGCCGCTCTGGGCGCTGCTCTATCACGTCATCACGAGCCTCGCTCTCAGCGTCGAAACCATGGAGGCCTTCGGCCGACTCACCGATGGCGTGTCGCTCTACGCAGCGAGTCTCGTCTCGTCGCGGCTCTACCAGGCGTTCGCCGTTTACTCGTGGCTCCAGCTCTTCGTCGGCCCCGCGCTCACTGGATCGCTGCTCATGGGACTGCGCCCGATGCTTGCTGACTCCACCCCGGATCGGCTGCCCGAGGGAGCCAACACCGCCGTGGGCCTCGCGACGAAGGGAGCGGGTTTACTCCTATGAACGATGCTTTTCTTTTCTTCGTTGTCCAAGGGGGACTGGGGGCGGAACGCCCTCAGAATACGGCGCCAAAGGCACCGTTCGGAGCCTGGTACCAGGCTCCTTGCTTGCTT
>PLXG01000434.1 GCA_003153195.1 Myxococcales bacterium | reverse complement strand
CGACGGCATCGCCGCGGACGAACTTGGACGCGCCGTCCATCGAGCCGAAGAATTCCATCCCGCGTTCGAGTGTTTGACGGCGGCCGCGCGCTTCGACGTCGTTGATCGCGCCGGCGGCGAGATCGGCGTCGATCGACATCTGCTTGCCGGGGAGTGCGTCCAAGGTGAAACGCGCCGCAACTTCCGAAACACGTCCCGAACCTTTGGTGATGACGGTGAAGTTGACGACCAGAAGAATGAGAAACACGACTGCGCCGACTATCAGGCTGCCGCCGACGACGAACTGTCCGAAGGTCTCGATGACTTGGCCGGCCGCGCTCGCGCCCTCGGCGCCGTGCAGAAGAATGAGTCGCGTGACGGCGATGTTCAGGCCGAGGCGAAACAGGGTGGTGATGAGCAGCAGTGACGGGAACACCGAGAAGTCGAGTGGTCTCTTGAGCGACAGCGCCACCAGCAGCATGAGCAGCGAGAGGCCGACGTTGAACGAGAGAAGAAAGTCGAGCGCCTCGGCGGGAAGCGGAACGATCAGGATGGCGAGCACCGAGACCACCGCGCCGGCCATCACCAGCTCGTTGCGCAGCGTCGACTTGGCGTCGTCCACTTAGCGGGCTCCCAAGACGTCGGAGTGATTGTTACCGACGTCGTCGCTCGGACGCGGTGCGCCGGGCATGCGACCAGTGATGCGATAGACGAAGGCCAAGATGGCGGCCACCGCGCGATAGGCGTCGGCCGGAATTTCGCGACCGACCTTCACGCGCTTGAACAGCATGCGCGCGAGCGGAATGTCCTGGTAGATCGGAATGCCATGCTCACGAGCGAGGTCGCGCATGTGCTCGGCGAGAACGCCCTTGCCCTTGGCGGTGATGCGCGGCGCCTTGCCGTCTTTTTTGCGATAGCGAATGGCGATGGCGATGTGAGTCGGGTTGACCAGCAGCGCGTCGGCGCGCGGAACTTCAAACGAAGCGCGACCCTTCGACATCTCGCGCTGCTTGCGACGGCGACGGCCGCGCATCTGCGGATCGCCTTCGTCCTCTTTGTGTTCCCGCTTGAGCTCTTCTTTGGTCATCTTCATTTTTTCGCGAAACCGAAATCGTTGAACTGCAAAGTCGATACCGGCGATGATTGTCAGAAGTGTGACCACGCGAATGCCGGCACCGGCGAGAGGAGTAAAGATTCCAGAGATTTGCGCCTCTGTAGGCACGAGTAGGAGCTTTCCGATTGTCATGAAGCTGGCGCTGAGCGCGCTCCACATCACGTAACTAACCGCAGCCAGCTTGATGAGCGACATGCCCATATCGGTGAGAAATTCGCGCGAGAAAATGCGGGTCAGCTTGCTCAAGTTAAATAAGCGCGAGGGATCCGGCATCGCCAGATTTCCCCAGATTCCGCCTCGGGTTTGCACGAAGGTAGCGACGATGGCGGCGGTAGCGGCGGCGAGCATTACGAACAGGAGATACATGGCCGGCGTGGTCAGTCGCGTGCGAAACATTCCAAACGGCTGCGTCGCCAGCGTGTTGGCCACGTCGGCGGTGAGCCGAATCATGGAGTCGCGAAGTCCTCCGGCGATCGCCACCAGCGTGACGCCACCACACGCGAGCGCCGACACCTGCACGATGTCGCGCGCGATCGGGACTTGGCCTTCGTCGTAGGCGCGTTGAAGTCGCCTGTCGGAGCCTTCTTCTGTCCTCGATTCTTTGTCGCTGTCACTTTCGTCAGCCAAGCCAACCCCTCAATTTGCGAAGGTTGCGACCGACGCTCGAGCTGCCATCTCGGCAATCGTCGGTGCGACCATGTACAGCGCGCCGCCTCCCGCCAAAATGCCGATGGAAAATCCGATCGACTGTAAACTTAATGACGGCACTGCTCGACTAAGCAAGCCGAGTGCCACATTGCCCATGGTGACCGCGCCAAGCACCGGTGCGGCCAGTCGAACGCTCAGCGCGACCGCGTACAAACAGTGGCTCATGAGCCTGGTGAAGAAAGGGATGAGATCCACCGACGCGCCCGGCGGAAAGGTGTGGATCGATCGGGTCAGCCAAATGATCGCTTCGCGGTGAATGCCGAACGACACCGCCATCGCCAGCGTCATGAACAAGAGCAGCTGCTGAAGCACCGTCGACTCGAGTCCGTTGATCGGATCGACCTGTTGCGCCATCGAGAAGCCCATGTTGACCGAGATGAGATGTCCAGCGCCCAGCGCCGCGTTGAGTACGACCTGCGCGCCGAGGCCACCGATGAGACCGATGGCGGTTTCGGCCATGGCCGCGCCGGCGAGATGAAAGAGTGTGGGTGGCAGCTCGACGCGCGGACTGCCCGCGGCAATGAAGATGACGACCGTGATTCCGACGGAGACGCCGAGGCGCACGCGAGCGGGAATGGTTCTCATGTTGAAGGGCGGAGCGACAGCGATGAGGCCCGCGGTGCGAAACAGCACCAAGAAGAAGCCGTAACCGAGGGGAAGATACGCTTCCACTTTACCAGTTGTGCTGCGCCATGCGTTCCATCGCGCTGATCAGAAAGCGCGAGAAGCGATCGAGAATCCAGCCGCCGAGAAAGAAGCAGACGGTGAGCCCGGCCGCCATGCGCGGCAAAAATCCGACCGCGGGATCGTTGATCTGCGTGGCGGCTTGCAAGACGCCGATGGCCAAGCCAGCGACGAGCAGGGTGCCGAAGACGGGCCCGCCGACGGTCATGAGCAGAATCAGTCCTTCGCGAAAAAGTCCTGTGGGTACCGCGTCCATTTCAAATCTCCTACGCGAAGCTCTTGACGAGGGACGAGACAATGAGATGCCAACCATCGGCGAGTAGAAACACGCCGACCTTGAGCGGCAGCGAGATCATCATCGGCGGCACCATCATCATGCCGAGTGACATGAGAATGCCGGCCACCAGCACGTCGATGAGCACGATGGGAATGAATAAAAACAGTCCCATGCGAAACGAGGTGGTGAGCTCCGAGATCATGTAGGCCGGCACCGCGACTGTGAGTGGAACATCGTCCGGGCTCGACGGGCGCGCGGTCTTCGAGATCTCGTAGAACAGCTGCAGATCTTCGGTGCGCGTTTGCCTGAGCAAAAATGCGCGAACTGGAATCGAGCCGCGATCGAACGCCGTCTGTCCGTCGATCTGATCGTTCATGTAGGGACCGAGCGCCGTCTCCTGCACCTTGCTGGCGACCGGCGCCATGATGAAGCAGGTAAGCGCCAGCGCCAGCGCCATCAACACTTGGTTGGGCGGCAGCTGCGGCGTACCCATGGCCTGACGGAGAAATGACATCACGATGATGATGCGGGTGAACGAGGTGATCGACATGAGCGCCGCCGAGGCGAACGACAGCACGGTCATGAGCATGAACAGCTTGACCGCCGACGATCCTCCCTGGCCGACCATCAACTGGAAGGCGGGCTGCGTCGATGCGCCGGCGGATGCGGCGAGGAGAGACATGATTACACGCGACCTGCGATACCCTGATTGAGCTTGCGGCGCAGAATCTCATCTTCAGCGGCTTCCTCGAGGAGCAATTCAAACGAAGCGGTCTCCGGTTCTTCGCTGCGACTGCCGCCACTGAACTTCTTGAACAGGTCGGCCGCGGCCGAAGCGAGCGGAGACGCATGGGCGTCGTTGGCTGGTTGAATCGCCGGAATCGCGGCTTGCGTCGCGGAGGTGGCGAAGGTCGCGACTCCCGAGGGCAACTTGGACAGCATGGTGATGCCGGCTTCGCTGGTGGCGAGCAGCATAGTCTCGTTTCCCACTTGTGCGACGATGAGCGAGCGCTTCGGGCCGATGTTGGTGGTCTCGAGGATGCGCATCATGCGCGTGGTCTTCACCTGCTTGCGGCGAAGGAAGAGGGCAGCGCCCGCGAGCAGGCCGAGCACGACAATCGGTGCGATCATCGTGCGCGCGCCCATCTCGGAGCTCGACGAGGCAGTGGCGGCGACCGGCGAAAGAGTTTCGATCTTGTCCGACTTGTTGCCGATCGCGAGCACCGGAGAGGCTGGCTTCGCCGTCTCGGTTTTTGCAGATTCGGTTTTTGCGGATTCGGTTTTTGCAGATTCGGTCTTGGTGGTCGTCGATTCGGATTTAGTGGTGCTGCTCGCCGAGGAAGTCGACTCCGCTTTGCGTGACGCGATGAGCGCGCCCATTCCAGTCACTGGACGAGGCGCGGCAACGACCGGCGCCATGATCGCCTTTTCACCCGGCACCGGCATCGGAACCGGATCCGATCGCTTGGCCATCGGAAGGGTGCTCGGCCGCGTCGCCGGCTCGCGCATCGTGCCGGCCTGCGCGCTCTGCGTCTCGAGGATTCGCGGCAACGCGCTCAGATCGATCGCTTTCGGCTCATCGCTCTCTTCCGAGGCGACGTGCTCGGTGCATTTCACTGACGCTGACAGACCCGCCGACGAAGCTTCGAAGTGCACCGGACCCAAACAATCGGATTTGTGCGAAATCGGAATCTTGAGCTCGACCGATTCCCCCTTCTTGCGCGCGCGCACCGAGTGGCCGAACATCTTCTCCGCTTTTTCAATAGCGGTGTCGGGCAAGGTGAGCCGCAGGCTATGACCGTCGACGCGCCCTTTGACGCCGTCCACCGAGAGCAGGCCTTCGCCCGACACTTGGACGGTGAGCGCGCCCGAATTGCGCGTGGTCGACACGTCGACGATTTTGACCGGAGCAGCTTGCAGCGTAGCGATGAGGATCGGCAAGAACATGGAAAATCCCCCTAAAGGTTATCGAAGCCGAGCGATACGTTCCGACGGACTGACGATGTCGGTGATACGGATTCCGAACTTGTCGTTCACCACTACGGCTTCACCGCGGGCGAGCAGGCGATCGTTGACCGGAATGTCGAGCGGCTCGCCGGCGATCTTGTCGAGCTCGATGACCGAACCGGGTCCAAGCGCGA
>PLXG01000404.1 GCA_003153195.1 Myxococcales bacterium | reverse complement strand
CGCTGGCTTCGTTGAATTCGTTGGCGATCGTCGAAGCGATGGTCGAGCCGGAGTCGAACAGGCCCTTGGGGAACGCGTGGGAATTGCCGATGATGAACGTCACCGCCATGGTCTCGCCGAGTGCGCGCGCCAATCCGAGGATCACCGCGCCCATGATTCCGCGGCTGGCGTAGGGAACAACCACCATGCGAATCGCCTCCCAGCGCGTGCTGCCGAGCGCGAGCGCGCCTTCTCGCAATGCCGG
Organism: Myxococcales bacterium; assembly: GCA_003153195.1. Taxonomy (GTDB): domain Bacteria; phylum Myxococcota_A; class Polyangia; order Palsa-1104; family Palsa-1104; genus PALSA-1153. The sequence goes on along the minus strand of PLXG01000404.1, from coordinate 10,977 downwards.
CGGCATGGTGCGCAGCACTTCGATGGTCACTGACGCAATGGTGGGAAGAATCATGATCGAGAGCAGCAGTCCCGCGGCCAGTAGACCGATTCCCATCGGCGGGCCGGAGAAGATGGGCAGAAAGCCGAGCGTGCGCGCTAAAAACGGCTGAACGCTGCCGCGCAGTAGCGGCACCATCACCATCAGGCCCCAAAGTCCGTAGACCACGCTGGGAATGCTGGCCAACATCTCGACGAAGAACGAAACGAACTGACGCAAGCGGCTCGACGCCATCTCCGTTAGAAACAGTGCCAGCCCGACCGCGATCGGGACCGCCACCACCACCGCAGTCAGCGCAGTCACCAGCGTGCCGTAGATGAACGGCAGCGCGCCGAACGAATCCTCGACGGGATTCCAGTCCGATCCGCGTAAGAAGGAGAGCAGTCCAACCTTGGTGAACAGCGGCGTCGCCAATCGATAGGTGACGAACACGATCACGCCGGCGATCACCAGCACCAATCCGCCGAGCGCGGTCAGCGCGACCGCGAAGGTTTGGTCGCCGAGATGGCGGCTGCTGCTGGTCGACGTACTCAATCGACTACCTGACCACGACCTGCTTGCCCATGACGGTGATGGTCTTGAGCGTCGCTTCGACCTTGCTCACCACCGATTTTGGAAGCGGTGCGTAGTCGAGTGCGGCCGATAGCGCTTGGCCATCGTGCACGGCCCACCAGAGAAACTGCACTAACGCTTCGCCTCGCTTCTGATCGGTCTGCTCTTTGTAAACGAGAATGTAGGTGAACGAGGAGATCGGATAGGCGTGCTTGCCGGCGGCGTTGGTGATCGAGACGCGATAATCGGCGGGCATGGACACGCCTGCGGCCGCTTCGGACGTCGACTCGATCGAAGGCGCCACGAAGGCACCGTCGGCGTTCTTGATCAATGCCATCGCCAACTTGTTCTGGTTGGCGTAGGCGAGCTCGACGTAGCCGACCGCGCCCGGCGTCGACTTCACGATGCCGGTCACGCCTTCGTTGCCCTTTCCGCCGAGTCCGACCGGCCACTTGACGCTTTTGCCGGCGCCGACTTTAGTTTTCCAATCGGCGGAGACTTTGGCGAGATAGTCGGTGAAGACCGCGGTGGTTCCCGATCCGTCCGAGCGATGTGCGACGGTGATCGTCACGTCGGGAAGTGTGACGCCGGGATTGACTGCGGCGATGCGTGGATCGTTCCACTTGGCGATGACACCGAGAAAAATTCCGGCGACATTGTCGGAGGTGAGCTTGAGTCCAGCAGGCGCGCCAGAGTAGACCACTGCCACCGCTCCGAGCGCGGTCGGGATGTGCACGATGCCGGCGGCCTTCTCCATCTCTTTGTCTGACATCGGTGCATCGGATGCGCCGAAGTCGACGGTGCGCTCGGTAATCTGCTTGATACCGCCACCCGATCCGATCGATTGATAGTTGAACTTCAGATCGGGGTGCTTCTTGTTGTACTCGCTGAACCACTTCGAATAGAGCGGAAACGGAAAGGTGGCGCCGGCGCCGTTGACCAAAAGCGAGTCGGCCTTGGCAGTGCCACCGGTAAAAGCGAGCAGTAGAATCGAGGCGAAAAGCGAGCGCATGAGGGTCCTCTTTCTTATGCGAACGAGCCTAAATCAGGCCGATCGCACGAGATGTGACATTTCTGAAAACTCTTTGAAGTACGCGAACTACGTGCGCGTTTTGCGCTGAGGCGGTGTTAGAGCCAGCGACGCAAAGCTTTGGCGAAATCAGTCGTTGGGCTGGCGTAGACGGTAGCCGAGGCCGCGAACGGTCTCGATGATCTCGCCGGCTTCGCCGAGTTTGTCGCGCAGTCGTTTGACGTGCGTGTCGACGGTGCGCGTCTCCAGATCGGGCGAGGTGTTCCACACGTCGGTCAAGAGATCGTCGCGCGTGCGAACGCGTCCTTTGCCTTCGATCAAATAGGAGAGCAGGCGAAACTCTTGCAGCGTGAGCGGCATCGGTTCGCCGTCCACCCGACAAATGTGTGAATCGAGATCGAGCTCGATCTTACCGGCGCCGAGCTTGCGCGGCTCTTTGGATTCGCTGGGCTGCCTTCGGCGAGCGACCGCGTCGACCCGCAGAATCACTTCGCGGATCGAAAACGGTTTGGAGACATAGTCGTCCGCGCCGAGCTCCAGCCCGGCGATGCGATCGGCCTCCGCTCCACGTGCGGTCAACATCAGAATCGGAATGCCACGCGTCTGCTCGTCGCCTTTGAGTAAACGGCAGACATCGGTACCGGAGACGTCGGGCAAATTCAGATCGAGAATGATGACTTGCGGACGCAGCGTGCGCGCGCGCGTGAGCGCCTCCGCTCCAGTCTCGGCCTGCGCGGTTCGATAACCGGCTTGACGAAGATTGAAATCGAGCAAAGTGCGCAGGTCTCGCTCGTCGTCGACGATTAGGACCAACCCCTTGGACTCAACCATGGCTCATTCTCCGCCCGGAATGTAATCGAAGCACAAAGATTCAGTGTGACAATTTCGCAAACTCTCGAGGGGGGCACGATCGGATCGCGGATCGCGGGTTAGGCGGACGGCAAGAGTACGGAGAATTTGCTGCCTTGTCCGACGGTGCTCTCGACGCGAACGTCGCCGCCGTTGGCGAGTGCGAGATGCTTGACGATGGCGAGTCCCAGTCCGGTGCCGCCGAGTTCGCGCGAGCGAGCGTTGTCGACTCGGTAGAAGCGCTCGAATAGTCGGGGCAGATGCTCGGCCGCGATGCCGGGACCGTTGTCTTCGACCTCGAGCGCGATCATGTCTTTCTTTCGCAGCGCCTGGACGGAGATCCTTCCACCCTCGGGCGTGTACTTGACCGCGTTCTCGACGAAGTTGGTCAGGATCTGCTCGACCGCCGCCCGCTCCGCCTGGACCGCGAAGTGTCCCGCGCTTTGGCTAACGAGGGAGATGCGCCGTTCGTCGGCTCGGCTTCGCAGCGAAGCGGTGACGGTTTCGATCACCTCGGCGATCGGGACGCTCTCAGTGCGAGGCCGATAGCCCGCCTCCAGCCGTGCGATGTCGAGGAGATCGGTGGTGAGCTGCGCCAGTCGCTGCGCGTGTCGCAAAAGAATGTCGAGAAACGAACGGCGCAGTTGGGCATCTTCCGACGCGCCGGCGTCCAACGTTTCGGCGGCTCCGACGATGGCCGCCACCGGTGTGCGTCACTCATGCGATGCGTTGGCGACGAAATCGCGCCGAATTTTTTCGAGACGTCGCTCGCCGGTCATGTCGATGACCATGAGCAGTACCTGCTGACCCATCGGGCGCCCGAGCGGGTGGGCTTCGAGCGAGAGCGAGCGGCCGGAGAACGAGACTTCGCACTTGCTATCGGTCTGCCTCAGCACCGCCGAATCGAGGAGCTCGGAGATCTCAGGAAAACGCACCAGCTCGACGAGCGTGTGCTGCTCGACGGTGCCGCTCAAGTTGAGCAGCTTGGAAAAAGCCGGATTGGCGATGACGATCGATCCGGCCTGCACCAGCGCCACGCCTTCGGGCAGGTTGGAGACGATCGCTTGAAGCTTGAACCCTTCGTTGCGTAACTCTTCGATGCGCGCGGCCAGCTCGCTGCGAAGCGTATCGAGCGCCAGCGCCAGATCTCCCAGCTCGTCGTCGGGCGGATCGGGTAGACGCACGGAAAAATCACCGCGACTCATGGCCCGCGCCGCCTGGGTCATGGCCAAAATCGGCCGACTGAGCCAACGACTGAGCAGCCCACTTAGGAAGAGCGCCAAGGTGAGCGCACCGAGCCCAGTGAGCCAAACCACCGATCGGGCGCGCGACGCCGCACGCTCGACCTGATCGATCGGCAGCGCCAACCGCAAGATCATTTTGATCGGCCTGCCCACCGGGAGCGCGACGTAGAGAAGATTCTGACTGATGGTCGAAGAATGTCTGACCTCCGACCCAATCTCTCCGCGCAGTGCCGCGGCTACCTCGCGGCGGGCAGCATGGTTGTCGAGGTTCGCCACTTCAGCCAGCGGGACGTCGCTGTCGGCCATCACTGTGCCGTCGGGAAAGATGATGGTCAGCCGCGCGTTGGCAGACGCCTTGTGCTCGCGTACCCAGCCATCGGCATCTAATGGAAGTGGCGCGCCCGCGTGCTCCAAATCGTGGGCCAGCACCAGGCCTTCTCGTTCGAGCGACTCGATCGCCAGCTCGCGGAGATCGCGCGACACCCATCGATCCATCCACAGAGAAGCGGGGAGTGTGGTCAGCACCACCAGGCCAAATAGGCTGACCAGGATGCGCTGCTGAATCTTTCGAAATGCCACCGCCGATTGGGTATCGAAGAACTTCGGCGCAGACAAGCGCTAAACGCCTACACACGATCCTTCGGCGCTACAGTCACTTACACTGAATCGTCGAAACGTCGTCGATTGGCCTAAAGAACTAGGCAAAATGTGCCGATTGATATGGATGGAGGTATACGCTGAGCACGTCTGGACCATTTGGCATCAATAACGCGGGGATACCCACGTTTGATGTCGCAGTCGCCGACTACGCGCGGAAATCGCGCGCGGTCGGTGCTGTCAGTCCAATCAATGCCAACGCCTTTATTCGTCCCGCCGCGGCCACGACACAGTCGAGCACGCCGCTGACGATCACGCAGGCACGCGCGGAGCTGAGCGCTGCGGCTCAAGGATTGGCCAGCGCATTTCAGTCGCTCACCAGCGGAACGCGCTCGGTCACGACCACATCCTTGGTCTCGCGCGATCCGCTGACCGCGACGCTGCAAGGTCTCGCCGCCAACCTCACCGAGGTGGCCGGCTCAGCCTCCTTCGTTCAGACACAAAATCCGATCAACTCGCAGGTTTCGACGATTCGCTCGTCGACGTCCGCGATCGGTCTCGACATCGCGAGCGCCGAGCGGTCTTCACAGCTCGAAAGCGCGGGCGCGCTCGGACTCAACGTCTCTTCGCCGTCGTCCCCATCTGAGCTCGACTCGTCGGCCGCGATCGGGCTCGATGTCTCTTCGGCACAAAGTCCATCGACGTTAAGCGCGACCGCCGATTTTGCCGGCTCGCCCGACGATAGGTTCGACAGCGGTACGGCGGTGCAAGCCGGCTCGTTTACCGTGAACGGCGTTTCGATCTCGGTGGGCGCCAGCGACACCATCAATGATGTGCTCAATCGCATAAGCGCGTCGGGCGCGAGTGTCACCGCTTCCATTTCCAACAATCGAATCTCGCTCGCCATCAATGGAAACTCGGAAGACGACATCGCCGTCGGAAACGACACGTCTGGTTTTCTCGCGGCCACGCACCTCGCCGACGCGATCACCGCGCGTGGCAACGTTCGCGACGACCAGCAAGTACTGTACAAGACGTCGCAGTTTGGTGGCGTCTCGAGCGGCGGATTTCGAATCAACGGTCAATCCATTACCGTAGACGCGGGAGCTGACACGCTGGCCAGCATCCTCGGAAAGATCAACGCCTCGTCGGCTGGCGTCACCGCGAGCTATGACGCTTCGTCAGACAAGATCAAGATTGTCTCGAACCAAAACAGTAACCAAGCGATCTCGATCGGCGACGACACCAGTGGATTTCTCGCCGCTACACATCTCGACGATGCCACGAGCACCGTCGGTGGCGCGGTGCCGGATGATCAGCAGGTGCTTTCGCAGACCACGCAGTTTGGCGGTGTTTCCAGCGGCGGATTCCGTATCAATGGTCAGAGCATTACCATCGACGCGAGTACCGATACGCTGCAGAGCGTGATTGGAAAGATCAACGGCGCTGGTGCCGGCGTGACCGCCAGCTACGACTCGAGCTCCGACAAAATCGTCCTCACCTCGAACGGCAACAGTGAAGATCTGATCGGCGTAGGGGACGACACCAGCGGCTTTCTGGCGGCGGCGCAGCTCTCGAGTGAGAACACCGTGCGCGGCAATATCCGCGACGATCAGCAGCTGCTGTACCAAACCTCGCAGTTCGGTTCGGTGGCGAGCGGCTCGTTCGACGTAAACGGCACCACTATCAGCATCGACCCCGGCGCCGACACGCTCTCGAGCGTGCTCGCCAAGATCAACGCGTCGGGGGCCGGCGTCACCGCCGCGTACGACTCGACCAGCGACAGGATTACCATCGCGCCGAACACTGCTGGAGCGACTCTTTCGCTAGCAAATGATTCAACCGGATTTTTCGACGCGGCCCATTTGCAAGCCGGCGCGGTCGGTACGCATGTGAACGCGGACGCGGCGTTCAATGCAACCGCTCTCGCGGCGCCGCTCTTCGATTCGGGACAGTCGGTTCAGGCCGGCTCGTTCTCGGTCAATGGGGTGTCGATCAATGTGGACGCGGCCGACAACATTCGGTCGGTGCTCGCCAAGATCACCGCTTCGTCAGCCGGAGTGACCGCCAGCTACGACGACAGCGCGCAGACAATTCGCCTCACCTCCAATACCGCTTCGGCGACGCCGGTGACGCTGAGCGATGACACCTCGGGCTTTTTGGCGGCGGTGAAGCTCGACGGCACTGCACAAAGTACGGCCGGCAGCGACGCGGTCAACGCCTTCGACGCGGCGCTTCGGCTCATGCCCGAATACGGTGGTGTGGGCGTGGGCATCATCACAGTGAACGGGCAGTCGATCTCGGTGAATCCCGATACCGTCAGTTTGCGCGGTCTGGTCAATGAGCTGAACAGCCTCACCTACGCCGGCGCGACGCTCAATGAATCGACCGGTCAGATCAAATTGGCCGCCAGATATGCTGGCGGAAGCTTGGCCCTCTCCGACACCTCGGGGCTCTTGAGCGCGCTCGGAATTTCGACCGGCACCTTCAACGGCTCGCCGGGGTCAACCCAAGCGGTCGAGGTAGACACCGGAAAAGTGGCGCTCATCGATCCCGCTGCGGCAGCGGCCAACGTCACCGCGGCGATCGGGACGCTGAACAAGGCGCTCACCACTTTGTCATCGGTCTCGCAAACGACGCCGCAATTCACCGGCGCCGTCGACAGCGCGATCGCCGGTGCGCTCGGTTCGGTTTCGGGCGCCGCTGCCAAGGGTCTCTCCATCACCGGTCAAGGCGCGGGCCTGCGGATCGCGGTGGATCAGCAGAAGCTCACCTCTGCGCTCACTGCCGATCCAAACGCGCTCAAGGTACTCTTCGGCGGAACCAGCGATCTTTCGCGCGCGCTCACCACGACGCTCCAGACCTTCAGCGACAGCGCCGCAACGTACGCAGCGGCGCCGGCGCAGCCTTCGCCTCCCGTCGGCCAACCTCCGTTCGTTCTCGGATCGAAGACGCAATCCGACGTGCTTGGTGATCAAAACGCCAGTGCGCTCATCGAGGTGGGATCGGCGACGAGAGGCCTGTCGGCTGCGAGCTCTTCGGCGCAGAGAGCCCAGAAGGCGTACGCGCAGACGCAGACTCGACCGCTCTTTTCCGCCGACGAAAAAGCGAAGAAGTTGTTTGCGTCCGACGACAACAAGAAAGATCCATTCGACTCGATCAGCGCGGCCAAAGCAAAGAAGGCCTACGGCGCGAGCAAAACCGACATCCCCGGCACGAGCGGGGGCACTGGCGCGGGCATCGGCACTGGCGCGGGCACTTTCGGAACCTTTGACAAGTCGAGCGCGTCAGCGTCGTTCGGCTCGACCGCGGTGGGCACCTTCGGTGTGGCCGGCGTGAAAGCTTCCGGAGCATCGGTGGCGATGGCGGTGGGAACTGCCTTGAACGCCTACGCGAGCGCTGCGCCGGTAAGCGCCCAGCTGAACCAGATCTCCTGACGCGGTAGTCCGTTACTCCCCCAAAAGTGTTAATGTTTCACGCCTCGGTCGATTGGGCGGGAACCTTGTCTGCGCCCATCCGTTTAATGAGCGTGGGGACGATGCTGGCGCTGCGCAAGATGTCCAAAGATCCCAAGGATCCAACGGAGCCGCGGCGAAGCGAGCTCGATCGGATCACACTCGAACGCGCCAAGCGCGGCGACAAAAATGCGTTTGGTGAATTGGTACGCTTCTATCAGCGGCCGGTGTTTGCGCTGCTCTCGCGCATGCTCCTCGCGAGCGCGCAGCGAAACCTCATCGAAGACTTGGCGCAGGAGACCTTCGTACGCGCCTATCGGGCGATCGCCACCTTCGGCGAAGACGGACGAGACAATCTCACCGGCTGGCTACTCACCATCGCCACTCGGGTCGCGCTCGATGCGCTGCGCAAGAGCAACCTTCGCGGTGAGTCGCGCGACATCGCGTTCGATCGAATCGCTGGCCCCGATCGTGCTGACGAGACGCTCGATCGACGGACGCTCGCAACCGCCATCGAAAAGGCCGTAGAGCGATTGCCGGTTGAATATCGCGCGGCGTTTCTTTTGCGCGAGGTGCATGAGCTCGACTACGAAGCGATCGCCGAGGCCCTGAACATCGATTTGGGAACGGTCAAGTCTCGCCTCTCGCGGGCGCGCGCTGCGCTGCGATTGGCCCTCGCCGAGGTCTATCCATGAAAACGTCCGACATCGACATCACCCTCGACATCGATCGCCTGTTGCGAGGATGGCGGGCGATCGAACCGGCATCTCCTGCGGGCGCAGATGATTTCATCGATCGCGTACTGCGTGCTTGTGACCAGGACGACCGCGCCAAACAGATNNGAAGGCCGTGCTGATGGACGGAAGCGCCGGTGAGGCGCGGCGACCTTGGCTGCTGTACGCGACCGCGCTGGTGACGGTGGCGCTACTTCTGCCGCTGCTGTTCGGTTCGGCGCGCAGCGGTTCAGCGGAATCGGCGTCGCTGGCGCAGACCTCAAGCTTGGATCTGGGCTCTCAGCCCGATTGAAACGCGCGAGTTATTTTACCGATTAACAGGAAGCAAAACGAAGATTGCGGTCGCCAGTGCGGCGGCCACGATGACTTGCACGTAGACTTTGCGCGCTTGAATCGCGATCTGCGCCAGATCGGAAGGATTCGAGATGGTCTCGGCGCCGCTGTCCAGGTTCCGCACATTTCGCCCGGCGAACGCTACGCAGGTCTGCTCTTTGGCCTGCACCAATCCGATCGCGCTCATGAAGATCGGGAAGAAGATCGCGGCACGCACGACGCGCGTCGAATGGTAGAGCCACACCGCTACGATCACGCTCGCCGCCAGCATCACCAATCCGAAGAAGCTGCGCTTCATCCGCTCTTTGGGACCAATGTTGGGAACGCATGCGTTGGCCATGAGGTGACTATAAGGCCATCGTCGCCGAATGGGTGGACTTCTGCGTGGAGGGCAGGCTCACGGTAAAGGCGCTTCCGAAGCCGGGTTTCGAGTCCACGCTGACCTGTCCACCGAGGATTTCGAGCGTCTGCCGTACCAACGAGAGTCCCAGTCCCGCGCCGGGGATGTGCTTCCCCGAGAGCGGCTCCAGATGAAAGAACGGTTGGAAGATCTTGTTCTGATCGGCGGGCGCAATTCCGACGCCGGTGTCGCGGATGCGAATCAGATGACCCGTGTCCGACGGCTCGACAGTGAGCTCGACCGTGCCGGTCTCGGTGAACTTGATCGCGTTCAACAGAATGTTGATCAAAACCAATCGAACCAGCCGCTCGTCGCTCTCGATTGGCAGGCTGTTCTTCGGCCATTGGTGGCGCAGGACCAGGTGCTTTTCCTCGGCGTAGGGACGAACCTCGTCGAGCACGTCCTGGCACAGCGCCACCAGATCGATGTGCCCGACGTTCAGCGTGATTCGAGCACTCTGCATCCGCGCGAACTCGAGCAGCGAATCGACCAGTTCCCGCAGCCGCTGGCTCGAGCGGTCGATGCGCTTGATCAGATCGGTCGGCGGCGAGTCGCGCGTGCCGCGTTCGAGCTGCCTCACCGCCAGCTCGAGCGAGGTGAGCGGCGTGCGCANNAGCGGCGTGCGCAGCTCGTGAGACATGAGCTGCAGAAAATGAGTCTTCACTCGACTGGCCTGCTCCGCCTGCTCGCGCGCCACTTGAACCTCGTCGAGCGCGGTGCGCAGCTCGCGGGTTTTGCGCGTCAGATCATAGGCCAGCGACTCGACGTCCTCGCGGCGAGTTTCGAGCTCTTTCTGCAACACATCCCGCACTCGCTTCATGCGCATGTGGCTGCGAATGCGCACGTCGATCTCATCGGGAGAGCAGGGTTTGATCAAATAGTCCTGAGCACCCGATCGTAACAGCTTGATCCGAAGCTCGTCCTCGCTCTGACCGGTGAGGACGACGATGGGCGTCCCATTGAAGGCGTCGTCGGCTCTGAGCGCGGCTACCAGCTCGTCGCCGTTCATGCGTGGCATCATCATGTCGGTCAGGATCAGATCCGGATCGAATAGCCGCGCCTTCTCCAGGCCTTCCTGGCCATCCGACGCCGCGACCACGTTGTACTCTCGCGACAGCGTCGCCACCAGGAAGCGTCTCATCTGCGGGTTGTCTTCGACCACCAAGACCACCGGAAGATCTTCGCGGAGCTCAGGCGTGCGATCGGGCGCCGCATCGGCTTCGAGCTCGGTGGGGATCGGAAGCGGCGCCGCGACCACCGGTGTGTTGGATTTATGAAGAACTCCTTCGACCACCGAGAGGAGCGTGCGAGTGTCGATCGGCTTGGAGAGATAGCCGTCGCATCCGGCCGCTCGCGCTTTTTCCTCGTCGCCCTTCATGGCGTAAGCCGTTACCGCCAGCACGCGAATGTCCCGCGTCTCCGGCACCGCTTTGAGGCGCCGCGTGACCTCAAGCCCGTCGACGTCGGGGAGTTGAACGTCCATCAGCACCACCGGAGGATGCACGGTGCGAATGATCGCCATCGCGTCCTTGGCGTTGGTGGCGGTGCGAACTTCGTATCCGCCGCCGGACAGAATGACTCGCAACAGCTTGAGGTTGACCTCGTTGTCATCGACCACGAGGATGATTTCGCCTGCCATCTTAGGATCCCTTTCCCGGTTCTACTTGGCCTTGCTTGCGCTGGTTCTCGTTCGCCGAGCTCGAAGATTTCCGGACATGCGGAAGATGCCTTTCGAGCTCCGCGT
>PLXG01000398.1 GCA_003153195.1 Myxococcales bacterium | reverse complement strand
GACGAGATCGAAAAGGCGCATCCGGACGTGTTCAACACGCTTCTGCAGGTGCTCGACGATGGCCGGCTCACCGACAGCCAAGGGCGCACGGTCGACTTCAAGAACACGGTCATCCTCATGACCTCCAACATCGGCTCGCAGTTCATTCGCGACGTCGACGACGTGGAGTCGCCGGAGGTCAAAGAGCAGATCGATCGCGCGCTCAAGGCGGCGTTCAAGCCCGAGTTCTTGAACCGCATCGACGACATCATCGTGTTTCACCGACTCGGGGCCGGCGAGATTCGGATCATCGTCGACATTCAGCTCAAGCGATTCCAGAAGCTGCTCAGCGATCGCGATCTTCAGCTCGAGCTCGATGCGGGCGCGGTGGCGCTCTTGTGCGAGCGTGGCTACGATCCCGCCTACGGCGCGCGGCCGCTCAAGCGGGCGATCCAGCGGTACATTCAAGATCCGTTGGCGAAAAAGTTGGTGGCGGGTGAGTTCAAACCGGGCGATAAGATACACGGTATGAGAAAAGGCGATGTCATCGAATTCGGAGTTTTGGCGCACTCGGCGCACGCTTCGCTGAAGTCCGGGAAGAACGAGGCCGCCTAAAGGCCATCGCTCATGGCGACGAAAAACTACTATCAGACGCTTGGCGTCAGTGAAGCCTCCTCGGCCGACGAGATCAAGAAAGCTTATCGCAAGCTCGCTAAGAAGTTTCATCCCGACGCGACCGGCGGCGACAAGACCAAAGAGGCCAAGTTCAAAGAAATCTCCGAGGCGCACGAAACCCTCGGCGATGAGAAGAAGCGCGCGGCCTACGATGAGCAGCGCCGCAATCCATTTGGTGGCGGTGGATATCCCGGCGGCCAAGGCGGCGGATATCCCGGAGGATTTCCGGGTGGCCAAGGCGGCTATCCCGGCGGCGGCGGCAACGTCGAGTTCGATCTAGGCGACCTCTTTTCGCAGTTCGGTCGCGGCGGCGCCGGCGGTGGCGCAGCTGGACGAGCCCCGAGCGGAGGGGCCGGCGGATTTTCCGATCTGTTCAACATGTTCGACGGTGGCGCCGGTCGGGCGGAAAAACGCGGACCCAAGCGCGGCCAAGATGTCATCTCCAAGCTCGAAGTGGAGTTGCCGGAAGCGGCGCTCGGCGCGGAGCGAACCATCAGCATCGATGGCAAAAAGTTGACCGTCAAAATTCCGCGCGGAGTCACCGATGGAAAATCGATTCGATTGACGGGTCAAGGCGAACCCGCGCCCAGAGGCGGGACGCCGGGCGACCTGCTGATCGAGATCGCAGAAAAGCCGCACCCACGTTTTCGGCGGCGCGCCGCTTTGCAAGGGCAAGCCAGCGCGGGTTCCGCCGACATCGAGGTCGAGATTCCGATCTCCATCGAGACGGCGATCCTCGGCGGCAAAGCGGAGGTTCCTACGCTGGAAGGTCCCACTCTGACCTTGAATGTGCCGCCCGGCACCTCGAGCGGAAAGAAGTTACGCCTCAAAGGCAAAGGCGCCTACCTCGGCCAAGCCGAGACGCGCGGCGATCTGTACGCCATCCCGCAGATCCAGATTCCGATCAACCTCTCGGACCGCGCCAAAGAGCTACTGGAAGAATTCGCCAAGCTCACCAAGTAAGCCGCGCCTCAACAAAAAGAAGTGGCCCATCAAAAGAAGCGAGCGAGCGTCGAGTCGACCGGTTGCCGCGCACCCTCCGCAGACTTATCTATTTACTATGGAACGAAATGAAAAGAAGGCGGCGGGCCCCAATTTCCTGCCGGTGCTGCCACTTCGGAATCTGGTGCTCTTTCCTGGCGTGATTCTGCCGGTCGACGTCGGTCGCGCAAGCTCTCTTCGGCTGATCGAAGACGTGATCAAGATGCAGCCATCGCGCATCCTGATCGCAACGCAAAAAAATCCTCAGATCGAGGATCCCAAGCCGGAGGATCTCCATCCCATCGGAGTGGAAGCCGAGTTGCTCAAGGTGGTCAAGCTCTCCGACTCGCGCATCACGGTCGTGCTTCGCGGGATCGAGCGCAGAAAGCTCGGCACTGCGCATCATCTTCAGCCCTACCTGGCGGCTGACGTCTATCCGCTCGACGAGATTGGCAGTGAGTCGACCGACTCCGAAACGCTGGCGCTGAGCGTACGTGAGACTTTCAAAAAGGTGATCGCGCTCTCACCCGATCTGTCGAAAGAGATCGCGCAAACCATCGACGCGATCGTCGATCCATCCGGCTTAGCCGACATGGCGGCGTCCAACCTCGATCAGCCGACCGCGGAGAAGCTCGAGCTCTTGTCCGAGCTCGACGTCGGCAAGCGTCTGGCCAAAGTCCTGGCGGCGCTCGAACGCAAACTCGAAGTTTTTGCGGCGACCGAGAAGATCAGCACTGAAGTTCGTGAAGGGTTCTCGCGCACGCAGCGAGAGACCGTGCTGCGTCAAAAGCTCAAATCGATTCAAGAGGAGCTGGGCGAGGAATCGAGCGAGGAACTGGATCAATTCGAGGAAAAGATCGCCAAGGCCGGCATGTCGGAAGAGGCCGAGAAGGCTGCGCGCAAACAGCTGGCTCGTCTGCGTGACATGCAGAGCGCGTCGGCCGAGTATTCGGTGGCGCGCACCTACCTCGAGTGGCTGGTCGAGCTACCGTGGTCGAAGCGCACCGAAGATCGCCTTTCGCTGGAAAGTGCGCGCGAGATGCTCGACGCCGATCATTACGGCCTCGACAAAGTGAAGCGCCGCATCGTGGAATATTTGGCGGTGCGCAAGCTCGCGCCTAACAAAAAAGGGCCGATCCTGTGCCTAGCGGGACCGCCCGGCGTAGGCAAAACTTCGCTCGGAAAATCGATCGCCAAATCGATGGGGCGCGAGTTCGTGCGCGTGTCGCTGGGCGGCGTGCGAGACGAGTCCGAAATTCGCGGACATCGCCGCACCTACATCGNNCCGGTGTTCATGCTCGACGAGATCGACAAGCTGGGTGCCGATTTCCGCGGCGATCCATCGTCGGCGCTTTTGGAGGTGCTCGATCCGGAGCAGAACAACAGCTTCAGCGATCACTACATCGAGCTTCCTTTCGATCTGTCGGAGGTGATCTTCATCGCCACCGCCAACGATCTATCGCCGATCCCGCCCCCGCTGCGCGATCGCATGGAGATCATCGAGATTCCCGGCTATACGCTGGACGAGAAGCTGCACATCGCGGAGAAATATTTGGTGCCCAAGCAGCTCGGCGAGCACGGGCTCACCACCGATCACGTCACGCTCTCCAAAGAAGCGCTGACCGAAATCGGGGAGCACCACACGCGTGAAGCGGGTGTGCGAAATTTGGAGCGCGAGATCGCGGCGGTGGTGCGCGGCGTAGCGGTGAAGGTGGCCGCCGGCGAGACCTTGCGCGCCGAACTCACGCCCGAGGACATCTCGGAATATCTTGGTCCGCCCAAATACTTCTTGGATATCGCCGAGCGGACTGAAGAGGCCGGCGTGGCAACCGGGTTGGCCTGGACACCTACCGGCGGCGACATCTTGTTCATCGAGGTGACCCGCATGCCGGGACACGGACAGCTGGTCCTCACCGGACAGCTGGGCGCAGTAATGAAGGAGTCGGCACAGGCGGCGCTCTCCTATATTCGCTCGCACGCGGCCGACTTCGGTCTTTCACCGAACTTCCTCGAGACCATTGATCTGCATCTTCACGTGCCGGCCGGCGCGACCCCCAAAGAGGGGCCATCCGCGGGTAATGCCATCCTATCGGCCATGGTCTCGCTCCTGACCAACCGGCGGGTGCGCGGCGATGTGGCGATGACCGGCGAGGTCACGCTACGCGGCACGGTGCTGCCGGTCGGCGGGATCAAAGAGAAGGTGCTGGCGGCCCATCGCGCGGGAATTCGTCGGGTGGTCTTGCCCGAACGAAATGGCAAAGATCTGATCGACGTACCCGAGGCGGTGAAGAGCTCGATGGAGATCATTCTGGTGAAGCGCGTGGACGAAACCTTAAAGGCAGTGCTGGAAGACAAGGTCCTCGTGCTGCCGACGGCCGCGCCACCCACGCGCGAGTACCAGCCGAATCTGTCTTAGTAAAGGCCCCCTCACTCGCGGATGATTGGCGGACCTCGAGGGATCCGTATTCATTTGCGTCGGGCGCACTCGCCTGGGCGCCACCTTCGGTGTCGCCGGTCGCTCGCTAGTCCTCGTCTGGCGTCGTCGCTTTGCTCCGAGCGGCCGCGGAAGCCCGCCGAAATGAACACGGTTCCCTCGAGGTGTCGGCAATCATCGGACTCGTTGCGCGTTCAAATTTTGCTCGAACGATTCGCTTTCCCGTGAGGCGATCGCACGTGTCCCAGAATCGCGTTGGGTGAGCGGCACGAGCGAAGCGGAGTTGATTGCGCAGTCCTTGGGATTTCACGGTCGTTTCCGTTGGGGTTCCGCAGCCGCTCGCCGTCTGCGGCGATGCCAGGCGAGGACCAGCGAGCGACCGGCGACGCGAAGCGGCNNGGAATCCCAAGGATCCCACGCAATCGGAAGCGGCGCCTTAGTCGAGTGTCCCCAAAGACGTGTGAGCCAGGTCTCATAAAATGGCCAAACAGCACACTCAAAGCGCTGAAAACACATAAATTACTCCACTCCGCCGACAAAACGTGTTAAGCGACAATCCCGTGCCGGCCCCGCAATTTCACCTGACCTTCGGAAGCTTGCTCTCCGACAACGATCGAATTCCCAAATCCTTGCGCCAGGCCTGCAAAGCCGAGCCGGTCTACGTGCGATTGGGGTCGATTTTTCACGACCTTCCTTATTATGGAAACATGCTGGCGGAGGCGATCCGCTACGGACTCAAGTCGCAGCCCATCGATGCGCCATGGGCCTATCGAATGCACTCGGTCCGGCCCGACCGGTTCGTGGCCTCGTTCGTTCGCGCCGCGCACGCAGCCGACCTCGCGCGCGACGAAAAGCTGGCGCTCATCGCCGGCTTGATCTCGCACTGCGCGCTCGATCTCACGCTCCATCCGCTGGTCAACCACTGCGCCCGGCGCGACGCCGCCATCGACGGTGGACACGAAACATTTCACCACCGCATCACCGAAAAATATCATTCGCTCTTTTTTCACGTCGATCGCATGGGCGACGACTCGATCGGCACCTCCACCATCCTCAAGCAGACACACGTGGTAAAGGACGGCTCGCTCTTCCGCTATCGCGCGCACGTCGAGCCGCAGATCGCCGGATTCATGCGCGACGCCTATCGCGGCGTGTACGGCGATGCGCCCGATGTCGAGCGCTGGGCGGGTTGGGTTCAGAGCTTCCGCCACTTCGGCATCATGGTGGCGAGCCCGATGGCGCGCCGCAACTCGCTCAAAGTCCGTCGCGATCCAAAGCTGCGCGCGCGCTACTTCGAGAGCACCGATTTCCGCTTCTACGAATTTTATGCCGCGTCCGAGCGCCGCGTGATCGAGCTCGGTACGCTCGCCTACGACTATTTCGAAGCCGGCGATTTTTCCAAAACAGCCGAAGGCCGCTTTGTGCGCGCTGCCCGCATCGACGATCTGGCCGAGCCGACGCCGCAAGCGATCGATCGACTGCCATCGCTCCCGTCGCTGGATCGAGGCGCCAAAGTGCTGCCGCTTCGTCTCACTATTCCGCGCATCTTTGGCGGACGCGGTCGACGCGCCGCCGCCCTAGGTCGTGCCTGATGCCGCACTGGGTGCCACTCGTTCCGCTACTCGCGCTGACTGGCTGGTTCTTGCTCGGATTTCCACTGTTCGCTCTCAACGTCAAACGCAACGGGCTTCATCGCGACGCGCGCATCGAAGGTCGAAAGACCGGTCCGTTCCTAGGACGATTCCTCATGTACTACCTGCTTTGGATGATCGGGCCCATTGAACGCACGCTCATTCGTTTTCGCGTTTCGCCGAACGCGCTCACTCTCTCGTCGCTCTGCTTTTCGGCGGTGGCGGGCGGCGCGGTGGCACTGGGACACTTTGGGTTCGGTGGCTGGCTCTACCTGTTCACCGGAATTCTCGACATCTTCGACGGACGCGTCGCGCGCGCTACCGGTTTGCAGAGTGATGCCGGCGCTTTCTGCGATTCGGTGGCCGATCGCTTCGCCGAAGCGTTCATCTTTGGCGGGCTGGCCTGGTACTACCGCGACACCTGGGTACTGGCGTTCGTGCTGCTCGGACTGGTGGGCTCGTTTATGGTGAGCTACGCGCGCGCACGCGGCGAATCGCTCAACGCCGGCGGCGCCGATGTGGGCGCGATGCAGAGGCCGGAGCGAATTTTATATTTGGGCGCCGGCATGGCGCTCGCACCGGTGCTGGCGACCTTCGATGAGCCGGGCAGCACCCATCGACTTCACATTCTGGCGGTCATTGCCATCGTCCTGGTGTCGGTCACATCGGCCGCGACGTCGGTCCGTCGCGCGCTGTCGATCTACCGGCAACTGCGCACGCGCCCGCGCAACGAAGAGATGCAGTCCCAAGACGAACAGGCCGCCTAATCAATTTCCGCCCCGGGTAAAAACGGGATGGAGTCTGTAGTCCCCTTCGGCGCCATAACTACTGAATAAAGCATACCTATCGCCTCGAACGAAGATTGGTGGTGCGATTCTCACCCGACGCGGCGGCGATTTTCGTGCGCGCCAAACTAAACGGCGTCGAAGGAAAATTTGTGGTCGACACCGGCGCCTCGATGGTCGCGCTCAAGCCGGCGTTTGCCGCGCGCGGGAATCAATCCGAACGGACAGCCCGTGCTCTGCTCCACCGCCAACGGCGTCTCCGCCGGCCAGCGAACGGTGGTGGACGACATTCAGCTGGGCGGTGTCGACGCCCACGCAATAGCGGCCGCCATCACGCCCGGACTTTCCGGCCAAATCGACGGTCTACTCGGCATGTCTTTTTTCTCGCGTTTCTCGATCGCCATCGATGCGGACCGAGGACGCCTCACTCTTTCGTCGCCCCATCGCGCTAAGTTCACCGCCAAAGAGGCGCGCCGAATGAAACGTCGCCGCGCTGCTTGAGTTGGTGACATTCGACCCCAGCGCCTCTATTGCTATGCCCATCATATTGATATATAATGATAAACTAGTTCTGCAGATCGGGTATTGGACTTGCATTAACGATCTAAAATGCGATCGAAACTGTTGTTGGCGTTGCTGCTGGTGGGCTTCGCCGCTTGCCAGGATGACCAGATCCTTGATCCCAATCTCGATCCCACCAGCGGAAAATCCGATTCGACGGCCACCTGTGACGCCGGATCGGCCTGCGCGAACGGCACGACCAAGAAAGACGGCGGCAGCTCCAACAAAGACGGCGGCACTAAGAAAGACGGCGGCCTTGGCGACGGTGGACTCGCCGACGGTGGGCCCCATCACGACGGCGGAATTCCGACCAACCTGAGCTCGTGCGGCCTCATCAACTGGTGCTGTCTGCTCTTGCCGCCGCTCGATCCGCTCAATCCCGATCCGTTCGCGCCGATTCAGAAGTGCCTCAATATTCTCAACGCCTGCCAAGGGAACCAGTCCGAATGTAAGGCCGCCTTTCCAACCCTCCTCAACATGAATTTCTGTCCTTTCTAGGGAGGGCCTAACTACTTCCCGTCGCGCCTTGCATCTCGGGCTCCTCGCTCCGTTTGCCTCGGTTCAGTAATTAAGACCCCCAGCCGCGAAGCGGTGTTATCGTCCCGGGGATGCGGGCTCCCCACCTAATCTACCTATCGGCATGCCTACTTGGCTGCACCTCTTACTCGGCCAAGGATCGAAGTCCGTCCGATCGTACGCCGATCACTGCCGCTTCCGAATCGTTGGACCCTACGCGCTGTCTTCTGCCGTTTCCGTCCAACACCTTTACCAAGCTGGATTCCTCTTCGACCACCGGACTGCGACTGGCGCTCGACATCTCGTCGTTCATGCCGACCGATGACAATGCCACCCTGCTGAATTTTGGCGACGGATTTTCGCGCTCGACTCCGCTCATGTCGGGATTCATGCCGTTCATTGATCCCACCACGCTCGGCGTGCCCGATCCGCTCGGCACTGGAATGAGCAGTCCGGTGCCTAATGGAGAGACGCCGGCGGTGCGTCTGCTGGTAGCGCAACCGGGCGCGGCCGATTTTGCAACCGATGTTCCGCTGCGAACGCATACGGTCAACGACGACGAAGGCTATCCCGTCGGCACCAGCTTGCTCATCTCTTATCCAGCGCGCGTGCTGGCGCCGGCCAGCGACTACGTGGCGGTGGTGTTCGATTCGATTCGCGACGTGAACGGGAAAAAATATTCGACGCCGCACGCTCAGCAGGTCGCGCTCGGGTTGGCCGATCCGGAAAGTCAGGCGGAAGCAAACCTGCGCGGCTATCACGCGCCCACCCGCGCCGTGCTCAAAGCAGCGAAGATCGATCCGCACCACGTGCTCCGCGCATGGACCTTCACCACTCGTTCATCAGACGACGCCACCAAACGACTGAGCGCGATGATCAACGCCATGACCGCAGCGGTGACGGCGGGACAGATCACGGTCACCATCGATACCATCGCACTCGGCACGGCGCCCATCGCTGCGATCGTGAACGGCCACATCAGCGGCGCGCCGCAATTTGTGGCGCCCGACGGAAGCTTGTCTATGGGCGACGACGGAATGCCAGTCGCCATGGGCGTCGCCAACGCGCCCTTTCGCGTGGTGGTTCCGGTCGGCACCGGCGACTATCACGTGATCTATTTCGGCCACGGCACCGCGGGCAACATCAACGACGGCACCTTCGACACCGAGTTTGCGGCGCACGGCGCAGCCAAGCTCAGCTTTCAGTTCGACGGTTGGACCGACAACGACTTCGTGCAGACCTTCGCCGGCGTGGTCACCATGTTCAAAGGCTCGACTCACTTTGCGGCGCTGACCCTGCAGTCGCTGGCGCGCGGCACGGCGATTCAGGCGCTGCTCGGAAACAAGCTGGCCGATCTGCTCTCGTCCGCCACGGTCACCACGTCCACCGGCGCCATCGCCAATCCCGTCGCTGGCCGCAAACCCAACCTCGACATTCAGGTGTACGCCGGCGGTTCACTCGGCGGCACCATGGGCCTGGTCATCGCCTCGAGCTATCCCAACATCGACCACGCGGTCCTGAATGTGGCCGGCGCGGGATGGACTCACTTCATGCCCAACTCGGTCATCTACAAAGTGGCAGACACGCTCCTTCAGACGCCGTACGGCACGCGCTATGACGGGCGAATGGCGTTGGCCATGACCCAAGGAATTTGGGACGAGATGGACGGCGCCAGCTGGACCGGCAAGCGATCGATCACCGCGCTCATTCAGGAGAGCATTGGCGATCCGGTGCTACCGAACGTGGGCACCGAGCTGGTAGCCAACGTGCTCGGCGCCGATCAGCTCGGCGTGGTGCTTTCGCCTATCGAAGGCTCGACCGCCATCACCCTGCCCACCCACGCGAGCGCCATCACGCAATACAAGGTGCCGTCGACCTTCTCGACCTATCAGACCCATGGATTCATCGAGTGCAACAGCGGCGCGGGCAACGCCGCCAAGGCGCAGGCGGTCGACTTCATTCAGTCGGTCTACGACGGAAATCCCACCATCAACTATCCGGCCGCGTGCACCGCGACGCCGGATGGCAGCTGCGACTTCTCGAAGATCGACAATAAATGTAATTGAGCGGTTCGCTGCGTTAGACCGCTTTCATATTGAAATGAATCTGCTGCGAGTGCCGATCCTCTCGCTGCGAACGGCG
>PLXG01000371.1 GCA_003153195.1 Myxococcales bacterium | reverse complement strand
CTCGACGCGTACCCAGTATCGATCCCAACAGTCGCCGACCGTGCCCATTTCGCCTTTGCCGACGGCGACGCCGAACTTGAGCTTGGGATAGATCGAGTAGGGAATGTCGCGTCGCACGTCGAAGTCGACGCCGGACGCGCGTAAGTTGGGACCGACCAGGCCCCAATTGATGGCCTCTTCACCGGTGACCGCCGCCATGTTGGCCAAGCGCTTCACGAACAGCTCGTTCATGGTGATCAGTCGATCGAACTCGCTGATGACCGGCTCGAAGTGATCGAGCCAGCGCTTCACTTTGTCCGACCAGCCGGCCGGCATATCCCAGCCCACGCCGCCGATGCGGTGATAGTTGTNNAGTTGTAGGTGAGGCGCGCGCCGCAGATCTCCTCGAGGAGATCGTTGATGTATTCGCGCTCGCGCAGGATGTACATGAACGGCGTGGTGGCACCGATGTCCATGGCCATGGCGCCGAGCGCGATCGCGTGCGAGCTGATGCGATTGAGCTCGTCGGTGATGACGCGCAGGTACTCGCCGCGCTCGGGAACCTTCAGATCGGCGAGCTTCTCCACCGCCAGCGCCCAGGCGTGATTGGCGGTCATCGCGCAGACGTAATCGACGCGATCGGTGTAGGGCATGAACCCTTCGTAGGTGCACTTCTCGGCGATGTTCTCGATGGCGCGATGGAGGTAACCCACGTCGGGGATCGCCTCATGCATGATCTCGCCATCGGTCTTGATGATGAAGCGGATGACGCCGTGAGTCGACGGATGTTGCGGACCCATATTGAGCGTCATCTCCTCGCCGGAGTCGTACGCGAAGATCAAATCAGACATGATCGTGTACTCGTGATTGGCTGGTTGACGGTCTACAGTCGACGGTCAACGGTATTGGGCGAATCGAGAAACTGTCGACTGTCGACCGTTGACTGTCGACCTTTACCATTCGACTTTTCATTTTTCACTCCCACCCGCCACTGGCGGCTTGGGCGCGTTGGCCTTGTCGTAAAACGGTAAAAGCTCGAGCGTCGACGGGCGGGTGGTGTTCATGCCGCGATACTGCTCCGGCTCTTTGAAGTCTTTGCGCATCGGAAAGCCGATCCAGTCGTCGGGCATGAGGATGCGGCGCAGGTCGGGATGCCCGATGAACGAAACGCCGAACAGATCGAACTGTTCGCGCTCGTTCCAGTCGGCCGCCTTCCAAAGTCCCGCTACCGATGGAACTTCTGGCTTGTCGCGCGGCAGCTCGATCTTCACCACGCAGGAGTGCCTGAGCGAATAAGAATAGAGATGGTAGACCACGTCGATGCGGGCCTGCTTGATCCAGTCGACCGCGGTGACGTTCTGCAAGAAGTCGAAAGCGAGATTCTTGTCGTCGCGCAGCGCCTGCGCAATTTGCAGCCAGCGTTCGGCTTTGACCTTGAAGAAGGCGTCCTTGGTGATGTCTTTGGCCTCGGCGGTAAAGCCGTAGACCGCTTCGCCAAAGGTCTGCGTGAGTTGATTGAAAATGCTTTGAACGTCCATATTTTTTTACGCCGCCTTCTTGCCGGTCGGGAGTGCCTCGACGTGGACCGGTTTGTCGGTCTCGTCCATCTTATCGAGCGTGTCTTGGCGAGCCTGACGAATCCATTCTAGATCGCCGTGCCGCCAGACGTACGCCAGACCGAGCGCTAAGATGGCGATGAAGACGAAGAGCTCCATGAAGGCGAGCCCGCCCGATCCACGTTGAACCCAACGTTTGAAAACCGTCGCCACTGGATAGGTGAACGCCACTTCCACGTCGAAAATCAGGAAGATGAGTGCCACGATGTAGAAGCGCGGGTTGAAGTTGAACCAAGCCTGCTGGGTCGGAATTTCGCCGCACTCATAGATGGTGAGTTTTTCGGCGTTGGGCGTGCTTGGTCGAAGCAGCCAACCGAGGGTCAACATCGTCAGTGGCACCAGGATTCCGACGACCACGAAGAAGAAGATGCTCGCGAGTCCGAATTGCATGAAAACCCCTTTTGAAGACGGGTAGATCCCTGACGCAAAAGTGCATGAAGTGTATAGCGAAAGGGTGCAGTTTCGTCAAGGAAGAGCGGGGCCATACAATAAGGAAGGAAGGTTCGGATTTAGTGCGCATGAGATGCGCTCTAGGGGGCCCTTAGTCGGGCGAAGAGGAGACGAACGACATCACGTAATAGGCGAGCTCGACGAAGCTGGAGAGGATGGCGAAGCGCGCCACCAGCTGGATCCACCGAGACTGGCTGGCCGAACGGGCGCGCACCGCCAGGATGATGGCTCCCGCCGCCAGCGGACCGGAAAGTAAGAAGAGGCCGAACGCGATCTTTCGCGGCACGGCGTCTACGCGGAAAGCGACGATCAGAAGCGTCCAAGAAATGGCGGTGAGGAACATCCCGCCGAGGCGACCAAGCCGACTGGTGACGTCCGCTCGCCAAGTGAAGGTGACGACGGCGGCGGTCCACAAAACCAGAGCCACCAACAGGCCGGGATGGAGGCTCACCTTTCTAACGTAGTTCGATCGAGTCGAAAAAGACAGTCTGTCCGGCTCGGACGGCGCGATCCGAAGTCCGGACAGAGATTTTGCCGCGCGCGCGTTGGCGGCGAGAACTTTCCAGCAGTTGCGATTCATTGGTGGCTGGCACGCGATTCGCTGAGTGCGTCGGTTCCGATGGAGGTTCCCATGTCGCGTAAAATGCTCTGCTTCATTCTCATTCTCGGTGGTTGCGCCCAGCCCGACGACACCAGCGCATCGCAAGTCGACTCGCCGATCATTGGCGGCAGCTCGGATGATCAAGATCCGGGGGTGATCGCGCTCTACGCCCAGCAAAATATGGGAGGCGCGCTTTGTACGGCCTCGGTTATTTCTCCGACGGTGCTTTTGACCGCAGCGCACTGCGTGGCGCCAAGTGAGGTCGGCTCGGGTGCGATCTTTGTCGGATTGATTGGCTCGAACCTGAACGGTGGAAAAGGCCAAGAGTTGGCGGTCAAAGAGACGCACTACGACACCGCCTTCGACATCAATCATCCGGAAAATGGGCACGACATCGGCGTGGCGATCTTGCAGATGCCGACCACGCTCGCGCCGCTTCCGATCAACCGCACTGCCGATCCGACCACGCTCATCGGACGAACCGTTCGATTGGTTGGATACGGCGTGAACAATGGCGCCGCGCAAACCGGCGCGGGTGTGAAGCGAGTGGTCAACGCGCCGGTCGATGCCGTCGACGACAGCCTGATCAAAATCGGCGACAGCGGACATGACACCTGTCAGGGGGATTCGGGCGGGCCGGCGTTCGCCACCTTCGACGGAGTGAAGACCATCGTCGGGCTCACCTCGTTTGGATCATCCGGCTGCACCGGCGGCGGATACGACACGCGGGTCGATCACTATCTGGCCTTCATCGACAAATATGTCGGCGCCGGCGGTGCGTCGTCGTCCAGCGCGGGCAATTCGTCTGGGAATAAAACGGCGACTCAATCGGAAAATGAATCCAACGATTCGTCGGCGACCGCCAATGTCGTCTCGGCCGACGTCGTCGATGGTGCGATGGACGTTCCAGGCGATGTCGATTGGTTCGAGCTCGATCTGTCGGGCAAAGGATCGTTTGCACTCGATCTTTCGGCCAAGCGAAGCTCGCTCAATTTTCGGGTTTATAAGCTCGCGCCGAGTGGCGAGCTCTCCTCGCTCGGAACCGGCCAACAAGCCTCGAGCGGTGCCGATCGACAGTTCACGCGCAATTCTACCGCCGGTGGCACCTACTACATCAAGGTCCTCGACGACGGCGAAAATCATACGGACGATGGAACCTACGAGCTTTCGATCGAGCTCGAGTGATCTAGAGCTTTCGCAATTGAAATTTTCCGCCCACCAGCACTTCGCGACCCCACGGGAAGGCGACCTTGTCAGCGGCCGACGCGGTGGTGGCGCAGATATCTGGTTTGAAGCCCGGCTCACGCCGGACCAGCGCCACGGTGAAGACTGAAGCTGCACCGATGCGGCTGAGCTCATGGAGGGCGATCTTGAAGGTCTCACCCGTGCGCGAAAGATCGTCGACCAGCGCCACGTGCCTGCCGGCGAGATCCTTGGTGGGCGGCACGATCACCCGCGTCACGCCGCCACGCTTGGAGAGACGAATCGGAAAGTATTCACGGCCGAGCATGAACGAGAGCGTCGAGCCGACGATGGAGCCGCCGCGGGCGATCCCCACCACCGCGTCGAACGGGCGCTTGTCCATCTCCAGTGCCAACTCTTTGCAGAGCGTCCCGAATTCGGGCCAGCCGATCTCTCGTCGCGGTTCCGCCGTCATCGATCCTCGCTACGGTTTCTTTTTGTGTTTCGACTTCGACGTCGGTTCGGGCGCGGGTGGCGGTGGCGCGGCTGGCGCCGCTGGGGCCGGCGCAGTGACCACCGGTGGAGTGACCACCGGCGGTGGTGGTGGTGGCGGCGGAACGGCTGCCAACTGGACCGCATACTCCGCCGGAAGCGCTACGTCGAGGCGCTCCGGATGTTTCAGATTCGGAAAGCGCAACACCATCATCTTCTTGATCGACTTGACGTCGGCGAGCGGCAGCTTTTGGGGGCCACCTTGCTTCACCTTTTCAGCGACGGCGTCGTGAAAAACTTTCAAATATCCGAGCATCTGATCAATGAGCTCCGGACCGCCCGGTGTACCGTGACCCGGGTAGACATGCTTGGGCTCGAGGTTCTTGAGCTCGGTCAGACGCTCTTGCCACACCGTCGAACGGCCCCAGGTGAGATCGGGATGCTCTCCACCGAAAATGACATCGCCGGCCACCAGCTCCCCGGTGTGTGGCAGAAAGAGGGCCAGCGACAAGCNNCAAAGAGGGCCAGCGAGCTTTCGCTGCAGGCGGGCCCGAGCGGAAGCATCTCCACTTCGATCTCGCCGACCATGTCGTGCGTGCGCTCTTCGATCGCCGGACCGGGCGGATCGACGTGCGCGAGCACCTCTTTGGGGCTGGCTTCGTGAAGAGGTCCGAGGCGGTTGTCTCCGTGATCGCGAATCTCGAGCGCGACTTGCGGCGTGGTGAACGCTGGAATCTCGTCGGCCTTGAGCACTGGCAAACCACCGAAGCGTTCGGGCTGAGCGGCCGTCACATAGACGCGGAACGGTCGCACCATGTTGCCGCGCAACTTCTTGGTCTCCGACGTGGTGAGCGGTGCATCGACCCACACCGGGCCCGAGGGAGTGTCGAACCAATAGATGTTGGCCCCGCCTCCGAGCTTGCCCTGCGTGTAGCCGTGGACGATGCCGCCCTTTTCCGGGGGGTGAACCGAGCCACTGGTGGCACAGCCGGACAAGATCGCGACAAGAGCGTACGTTTGATTTCGCATCGAAGGCACTTTACCAAAAGCCATCGAGAGAGCGAAAGATTTCAGATACGAATTCAGCGAGGAGCTCAGCTTCGGCGCCAGGGATCCTGATCGTTTTCCCGGCGCTGCGCCTTTGCGCGCGCGTCGCGAAGCGCTTCATCGGCGCGATGCTGATCGATCGAGGACCGCTTTCGCATGGCGCTCTCGAGCGCACTTCGCGTCTGCTCCGCGCTCTTTTCAGCGACGGCGAGGGTAGTGGCGGTCCGTCGAAAAAACGATTCGCAGCGTTGCACTTCGGCGCGGCATCGATCGAGATGCGACGCACTCCTCTCGAGCTCGATCGCTCTGGGAGGCGGACTCCGCCGCGCCTTCAAAAGGGCATCTCGGGTCGTCTGCGCGCGGGTCACATCGAGCCGAGCCCGTTCCAGCTCGGAAGCCGCTCGATCGCGTCTTTGGCGCGCCGAATCGACCCGCGCCCGCGCCTGCTGGTGATCGCTTTGTGCGCGATTTTCCTCGACGTGGCGAAGCTTTTGAATGACCTCCTCGCGTTCGCCCGGCGCCATGAGATCGATCTTACGTGGACGGCTGCAGATAGGTCCACTATGCTGATGTCTCGCCGTGGACCACAACGTTCTCGAGACCTCCACCGAGCACTATGTGCTGGTCGAACCGCTGGCCGAAGGCGGAATGGGGACTATTTTTCTCGGCAAGCGCCTAACTCCCAATGGCAAAGAGGAGCAGGTGGTGCTGAAGCAGCTCTTGCCCGAGCACACCCGCGATCCGAATCTGATCGAGCTCTTTCTGCGCGAGGCGGAGCTCACCGCATCGCTCAATCATCCTGCCATCGTTCGCATGTTCGATCTGGTGACCACCGGCGACGAGTACTACATGGTCATGGAGTACATTCGCGGTGGAGATCTGCAGAATCTGCTCAAGCGCACGCGCCGTCACGGGAAGCGGCTGTCGCTCGAGTCCACCATCTTCATCGCGCGCCAAGTCTTGTCGGCCCTGATCTACGCACATGCGCGCACGGGAGACGATGGGCGCGTTCTTGGCATGGTGCATCGCGATGTTTCGCCCTCGAACATTCTCATCGCCGAGTCGGGACTGGTGAAGCTCACCGACTTTGGAATCGCCAAAGTGCCCGATCATCAATCGGTGATGTTCAAAGTGAAGGGCAAGGTCGGCTACATGGCGCCGGAGCAGGCGCGCGCCGGCGTGGTCGACCCGCGATCGGATCTGTTCTCCTTCGGCGTCGTCCTCTACGAGATGTTGGTGGGCGAGAAGCTGTTCGTGGGCGACATGCTGTCGAGCCCATCCATGATCTATTCGCAGCCGATCGTGGCGCCCTCCTCGCGTCGTCCGGAAGTTCCGCCGGCGCTGGATCAGATTGTGCTGAAAGCCCTGGCGCTCGAGCCGAGCGATCGGTTTCAAAATGGTCTCGAGCTCGACGATGCGCTGCACCAAGTTGCCGAAGAAAGCAAATTGCTGGGCAATGCCATCAAGCTCGCCATCGAGCTCAAAAAACTTCCCGGCAGCGCCTATCCGCTCACTCGACTCGACGAAGGAACTTTGAACGAGCACACTTCGCAGACCAGCGAGCTCGATCTTCGCGAGGCGGCGTCGTTCGATGGATCCCCTCGAACCCACCGTCTCGCACAATCGCCACCCAAAGGCGAACGCAGCGAGCGGATCGAGCTCACCTCCGTGATCAAAGCGCGCGGGAGGAGCGGCAGCGAGTCGCTTCCGATCGTAGTGCGCGAACGCGAGCAAACCGAGCCGGTGACCAGCATTTCCGGCAGCCAATCGTCGCAGGGAGAGATCGAGAGTGGGACCAGCGAGTTTCTGGCGCGCGCGGAATCGCGGCCGGCCACCTCGCCCCCATCCACCTCGCCGCCTTCTAGCTCGGTGGATCTTTCCGATTTAGGCGCCGAGGAGGCGCCTTCACCGGTGCCAGTCAGCGAAGAGAGAGGGATCGCCATCTCGATTTGGCAGGCGCCCTGGGTGCAACTTCCCGTCGCGGTGGTGCTGGTGGTGCTACTACTCGGCATCGGCGTGATCATCGGATTCTACTTTTCCGGACCGGAGCTGGCCATCGTGCAGCCTTGGGAGCGCCAACCCTCAGGCAAAGGTTCCGGCGCGGTTCGTTGACCCTGACGTTATCGTGAGTTAATATATAGATACGTGAGTCGCCCGCGAGACCCCCAGGTCACCAACCTGATCGATGAAGCCCTGCCTTTCACTCGGCAGCGGCCGGGCGGGCGTTTCGTGGTCATTAAAGGTCCCGATCGAGGCGAGCAGGTTGCGCTCTCCGACAAGCCGGTGACCTTTGGTTCGGGACCGGCGTGCGATCTGGTTCTGTCGGACAAAACCGTCTCGCGTCGTCACGCGATGGCGCTGCTCGAGGGCAGCGAGGTGATGGTGCGCGATCTGGCATCGACCAACGGGACCTATATCGAAGGTTCGCGATTCAAGGAAATCACGGTCGGCTTCGGCGCCGAGATCAAGCTCGGGCGCACGGTGGTGAAGTTCCTACCCGACGAAGAGGTGGTTGAGCCGAAGGCGACCGAAGACGAAGCGTTCGGCCAGTTGGTCGGGCGGGACACCAAGATGCGGCGCATGTTCACGCTGCTGTCGGACATTTCGCCCACCGATGCCACCGTCCTCATCGAAGGCGAGACCGGCACCGGCAAAGAGCTGATCGCCGAAGAGATTCACAATCACTCTAAGCGTAAGAGCGGACCGATCGTGGTCTTCGATTGCGGCGCGGTGCCTCGCGAGCTCATCGAGAGCGCGCTGTTCGGTCACGTCAAAGGCTCGTTCACCGGCGCGGTGCAGGATCGCAAAGGTGCCTTTGCCGAAGCCAACGGCGGGACCATCTTTCTCGACGAAATTGGCGAGCTGCCGATCGACATGCAGCCGGCGCTTCTGCGCGCGCTCGACAAACGTGCGGTTCGCAAAGTCGGCGCCAACGTCTATGAAAAGGTCGACGTCCGCGTGGTCGCAGCCACCAATCGCGATCTGCGCGACGAAGTAGCCAAGAAGGCCTTCCGCGAAGATCTCTATTATCGCTTGGCGGTCATTCGCGTGCATCTGCCGCCGCTGCGTGAGCGCGGGCAGGATATTACGCTGCTGATCGAACATTTCGTTCGCACCTTCGGCGGCGAAAAAGGCCTCAAGATTTCGCCCGAGGACGTGCAGCGGCTCAAGGCCCATTCGTGGCCGGGAAATGTTCGCGAGCTACGCAACGTGATCGAGCGCGCCTGCGTTCTCTCTAAAGGAGACACGCTCAATCTCGACGACGTCTTCAATCAAGAGTCGCCGCAGCAGAGCGCGCTCGGGATTCGCACCGACCTGCCGTTCAAAGAGGCCAAGGGTCAGCTGGTGGAGCTCTTCGAGCGCGAGTACATCCTCGATCTCATGAAGCGCCACAAGATGAACTTGTCGGCGGCAGCGCGCGAGGCGCAGATCGATCGCAAGCATCTGCGCGAGCTGATCCGTAAATATGGTCTAGATCCCCGCGGCGACTT
Organism: Myxococcales bacterium; assembly: GCA_003153195.1. Classification (GTDB taxonomy): domain Bacteria; phylum Myxococcota_A; class Polyangia; order Palsa-1104; family Palsa-1104; genus PALSA-1153. The sequence goes on along the minus strand of PLXG01000371.1, from coordinate 29,154 downwards.
AGCCAAAGACGAGTAGCACGCGCAGCTGAGCTCGGCGCTTGCGCAACCGCAGTTCGTCTAAAAACTTACGTAGATGCGGGTGGAGAAGTTTTCGTTTTTGACGTGGGCGGTGGCCTCGCCGACGAAGTCGCCCTTTTTCGGCGAGAACAAGCTCACCGTGTGCTCACCTTCGGTGACTGGGATGCGCGCTTCGTTGGGGCAGGTGACGCCGGAGTCCTGCCCGTCGACGAACACCCGCAATTCGCCGCGTGTCTGACAGCGCACCTTTAGACCGTTCGGTCCGCTGATGGTCTTGGGAAGCTTGGCGGCCTCGAGTGAGACGTTCAACGTCTGTCCGGCGCGCGCCGCTTTGTGCCAAAGGCGATGACCTTCGGCAACGACGATCACCTGATGGCTTCCCTCTCCAATGGAGATCTTTTTCGGATTGCTCTCGAGGTTTCCGTCGACGAATACGCGCGCGCCCTCTGGGACGTCCGAGAGGGACAAAACGCCGGCCGGACTGGAGCTGTCGGTGGCGACTGGTTTTTCGGCGACTGATTTGGCAACGATCTTTCCATCCGCTTGGGCGACGATCTTCGCCGGCGTTTTTGTCGCGATCTTTCCATTCGGCGTGGCGGTCGCTTTCTCTTCTGGTTTCATCGGTGGAGGGGCCACTGCCACTTCCGGTTTTGTGATCGGCGACAGGTTCGCGGCGATCGCCGGTTTCATCGCTTCATGGGCGCCCATGCGAGACCAAACGACAAACCCGGCGGCGGTCAGCATCACCAGAGCGGCGGTCACCAAGGGCAGTCGTTGGCGTCCGCGAAACGGCTCTACGTCGCTCGACGTGTTGTAGATGAGCGGCGGTAAGTTGGCGGCGGCCGCGGGACTGACGCTGGGGCGTTCGATTGGGTCGATCGGCTGCGCGACCCTCTCCGATGCGGGTGCGGGTGACTCCTTCGCAACAGGGAGCTCTTCAGGCCGATTTTCTTCAAGCGCTGGAAGCGGCGCCTCATTCGAAATCGCCGGCCAGGCAGTGGAGGTCTTGGAGATCGCTGCGTCTGAGGTCGGGTAGGAATAGGGTTCGGTGGTCTCACCGCGAACCGACTCCGTCACCGCCGCGGGCGCCGGAGCTTCGTCGCCATCCAGAAAACTCTGCTCGAATAGATCGGACGACAAGCTCGCCTCGCGCAAGGCAGATTCGAGGCTCGGCCCCGGATCGCGCGCGCTCAGCAGATTGGGACCGAGTTCGGGAACGGTCATACCCAGGTCGGGCGCCAAAAAATTCTCGCGCGTCGGGCGGCTTTCGGCGCCGGCAGTCGCAGTGGTGGCGGCAGTTGCGGTGGTAGCGGCTGGCACTTCCACGATTGGCGCTGGCACCGGCACGGTTCTGCGCGTGGTCGGCTGTGAAGTCGTGACCGTAGGTGCTTTGTCAAATTCGCCGCGCGCTCCGTCGTCGGATGGAGACGACAAGTTGCGCATCAGGTCCTGCAGCTGTCTTCGTGCAGCGTTGGGACGACCGAGGAGCGGCTGCAGCTCTTGCGAAAGTCCCCGCATCGACACTTGTCGATTGCTGGGATCGAACTGCAGCATTCGCTCGAGGACCTGCGACAAGAGCTCATCCACCGTCGGCATATGAGGCGGTGAATTGGCGATGCGCTGACGAATCTCTTGCGCGGTGTCGCCCGGGAAAGCTGGGTAGCCGGCCAGCATTTCGTAAAAGATCGCGCCCAGCGAAAAAACGTCAGACGTCGCGTCCACCGGATCTCCGCGCAGCTGCTCCGGCGAGAGATATCCGAGCGAGGCCAGGAGCCGCGGTGATTCGGCCCAACCTGGCGCGATCAGTGGAGAGGAGAGCCCCACGTCGAGCAGGCGAACCTCACCCTCGGAGGTGATCATCACCGCCCGCGGCGTGAGACCCAAATGCAGCACGCCGGTCGGTTGAAGATCGGTGCGTGCGTGCGCGTATCCCATGACCTCGGCCAGCTGCGAAACGATCAGCAGCGCGACCTCGAACGACATTTTTTCGCCGCGCTCTCCGAGCGAGTCGAGTATCCGTCCGAGATCCCAACCACGAACCAGGTCCGACGCCAGATAGTACTGCGCGCCCTGAACGTTGAGCTCTTGGACGCGCACGATGCGCTCGTGATCGAGCTGAGCGGCCGAGCTCGCTGCCGCCACGAAACGGCGAATGAACTTCGGATCGGCGCACAGCTCGTGATGCAATCGCTTGAGCGAATACTGCTTCTCGAAGCCGGCAATCCCGTAGGTCTTGGCGCGAAATGTGTCGCCGAGCGGGCCGGAGCCGAGTGGCTCGACACAGTTGTAACGACCCAGATAGAAGGAGCGCTCCACGGACGAGGCGTAAGTATATCATTGTGGAATCGGCGGTTCCAATCTGCTGTCCGCGAGGACAGCTCTGCTATCCACAGGAACTGCTCTGCCGTCCACCTGGACCGGTCGCGCAAGGTGTGAAAATCTTTAGCGGTGCCAGAGACACTTTGTACGTTGGCCGGGCTGAGGTACCCTTAAAGTGGATGAAGTCCGAGAACGACGACGAGAGCTACCTCGCCCGGTTCGCCCGGTTCGTCGCCCGGCCTGGTTCAAAGCTCAGGCGGCTCGACACCGAAGTACGGGAAGACCTGTATGGTGCCGGTCACGCTCTCGCGTACTTCCGGCACCTTGCGCGCGGAAACCGAATTCAGCGGCGCGCCTTCTTCGACACCATCGATGAGACTCGTCCGCCGGTCCTCCTGCTTCACGGCTATCTCGGGACACGGGGTTCTATGTACATCCTCGAGCGCCGCTTGAACGATGACGGAGTGTGCGTCTTCTCGTTCAACCTGGGATCGCTCAATGTTCGCGACATTCGGACCTCGGCATTTCTTATTCACCGGAAGATAGAATCCATTTTGGCCCAAACCTCGGTCAAGAAGATCGACATCATCGGTCACTCGATGGGCGGCCTCATCGGTCTTTATTACGTGAAGAAGCTCGGTGGCCACGAAAAGGTACGTAAGCTGGTTCTCATGGGGACCCCGCTCAAAGGCACATGGACGGCGCTCCTTGGGGTGGCGACCGTCGGCCTGTTCTCTTCCAGCTCGTGGCAACTGCTGCCAGGAAGTCGGTTTCTTCGCGAGCTCGAGGCCGGACCGCTGCCATCGGACGTCGACTACTACACGATCGCCGCGCAGCGCGATTGGATTTGCCCGCCCGAGTCGACCCCGCTCGAGGGCGCAAAGTCGCTTACCGTACCGCTGGGCCACTCGTCACTTGTCATGAGTGAGGAGGTTTATCGGCACGTGCTTTGGGCGCTTCGTAAGTAACTGGCACTCGACTTGCTCACCCGTTTTGGTGATGGGTGATCACAGACAACAAGTAGGGCCGTGCGCTTTTTGCGGGAGAACCCGCGCTGAAGTCAGAAAGCTCGTCGCTGGACCCAATGTCGCGATCTGTGACCGCTGCATCGTGGTTTGTCGCCAGCTCCTCGACGGAATTGCCGCTCGGCCGAAGTCGGATCTCCGCGCGCAAAACAGCGCCCAGCCGGCGCCGCGCGATCTGGACCAGCCAACCCAACTTCAAGGGCGGCTCTCGCTTTCGCATAAACCGCATGACGTGAAGGCCAAGCTCGATGAGTGGGTCATTGGTCAGGATCGCGCCAAGCGTAACTTGACCGTCGCGGTCTACAACCACCTCAAGCGGATCGTCGCCGGACCCTCGTCGGAGGTCGAGCTCAGCAAGAGCAATGTGCTGCTGATGGGACCGTCGGGCTCGGGCAAGACACACCTGGCGCGCTCTTTGGCCAAGATCATCGACGCGCCGTTCGTCGAGATTGACGCCACGCCGCTCACGCAAGCTGGCTACGTGGGCGAGGATGTCGATAGCATTGTGCTGCGGCTCTACCGCGCGGCCGGCGGCGACGTGGCGCGCACACAGGGCGGCGTGGTGTACATCGACGAAATCGACAAGCTGGCCTGCCGGCGCGGACAGGATCGCGATGTTTCCGGCGAAGGCGTGCANNCCAACATCTTGTTCATCGGCGGCGGCGCCTTCAGTGGCGTGATCGAGAATGTAATGGCGCGCAAGCGATCGCGAACCGGCTTTCGAGTGCCGCTCGACGCTGGCGACGGAACGCACGCATCCACTGCCAGCTATGCGGATGTGACGCCGACCGACCTGTTTCGATTTGGCCTTTTGCCGGAGTTCATCGGGCGGTTTCCGGTCTTGGTGCCGCTCGATCCGCTCGATGAAGAGGCCTTGGTTTCCATCTTGGTAAACCCCCGCGACGCGCTGCTCAAACAGTACCAGCGACTGTTCGCGCTCGATGGCGGGATGCTGGAAGTCACTACAGGCGGGCTACACGCGCTCGCTCGCGCCGCACTTTCGCGCAAGACCGGCGCTAGAGGATTGCGCGCAGTGCTCGAGGATCTCTTGCTCGATGCCATGTTCGAGCTGGCGGGAACGCCGGCTCGGTTTGTGATCGACGAAGCGTCCGTCTCGACGGGGATCGTGCGCAAGCTACCGTACCGCACCGCCGCCTAGCTGCGAACGCCGATCCTCTCGCTGCGAGCGATGGACTCGTCGCTGCGCTGCTCGCAGTGCCGACAGGCACGCCTGCGCCCGGAGGGCGCGAAGCGACGAGCGAAGCGAGTGCACCCGCAGGAAGTGCCGAGCCCATGGCGAGGCCGCTGCTCTCTCCTCGTGCACCGCTCTCGCTTCGGTCTCGTCGTTCTCGCTTGATTGCTGTGACGCCAAAAGGATCTAGCGGACGACGATGTAGTTCTTTTGAATCAGATCGAGGATCGCTTGCGCCGTTTCGTAGTCGGAGCGCGCTCTCTTATCGAGGATCTGCTGCAGCTGCGAGAGGTTGATGATCGATTGCAGCGTATCGAGTTGTGGCGGCGTCAGCTCCCGCAGCAGCGGCTCGAGCGGTGTGGCGAGCGCGAGCTGCGCACCCGGCGCCGGCAGATCGGGTTGAATGCGAGTCATCTCGTCGAGTTGTCGCATGCCCTCCATCAGCAATCCTTCGGTCGACTCCTGCAGCTCTTCGGCCACCGGGGTCTCGTCGGGCGCCTCGAGCTCGAAGGTTCCCTGCGTCCAGGTGAGCATGCGAAAGATCGCCTTGCGCGCCGGAACCGTGGTCGATTCGTCGATGTTGGCGTGATAGAGCGCGCCCTTGCGCTTGAACAGCTTGCCGACGCCATGGTCGCTGCGCACCGTGAGAACGCCCGACTTTCGGCTGGTCGAAAGCAGCTGCATCAGGTCGGGCAGCGGAATCTCCTCGATCGCGCCGGTCATGGTCTTGTTGGTGGGCGCGGCGGCGCGGCGATTTCCGGTCTGCTCGAGCTTTTGACGAGCCGCTTCCGGTGACAGTGCTGCGCCTTCGTCGCCAGTGACCAGCTTGATGATCGAAGTGCCGATGAGAATGCGATCGCCCTCTTTAAGGGCCATCTTCTTCACCTTCTCGCCGTTCACGAAGGTGCCGTTGGTCGAGCCCAGATCTTGGATTACGATCTGACCGTCGGTGGTTTGAATACGGGCGTGCTTGCGCGAGACCATGTCTTCGACCAGCACAACGTCCAGTTCGCTCGATCGCCCAATGACGATCTCGCGGTCCGGCTGCAGCGGAAATTCGCCGCCCTGATACTTGCCCGAGATGAATCGGAGCGAAAACGCGAGGGTGCTTTCAGACACGGAGGATAGGCTCCAAGATTCTTCGAATGTTAAAGAATGGATGGCGGAAAGTCCAGCACACGGAACCATGGAAAATTGACGTGCCCGGCTCCCGCCTCTACCGTGAGCTGATGCAGCCGCCCACCTTCGTGACCGCTCGTGGTGCGCTTTACGACGGAGATGCACTGCTCCTTCTACCCGATTTGGTCGATCGTTCCCTCGATCTGGTCATCCTCGACGCCCCCGAAGGGCGCGCCGGCCAGGAGGTGCTAGAGGCGGTCATTTCAGACACTCCACGCCTCCTTAAACCGACGGGCTCGCTGTTCGCATTTGGTGCTTCCGAAACGATGGCTGAGCTTTGGGTCAAGCACCGATCGCGCTTTTCTCAGGGCGCGTGGTTGGTCTGGCATCATGGTCGCGGATCGGGCCGCGGCAAGAATTGGGTGCGCAGCTACGAGACAATCTTGCATCTGCAGCGCGACGAGTTTGCTTTGCGGTCGGGCTCTTCGGTCACCACCGACGTGCTGGCAATTCCGCGCGTCTCGGGTGCCGAACGCATGCATTCGCCGTCGCAAAAACCGCTGGCGCTCTTGCGCACTCTGATCGGAGTTTCCACCCGACCCGGCGATCTGGTGTTCGATCCCTTCGCCGGCTCGGGCACCACGTTGCTTGCATCCGAGCAGCTCGAGCGATCCTGGATCGGCTGTGAAATCGATGGGGACAGCCGCGCTTTCATCGAAGGTCGATTCCGTCGGGGCGGACGCATTCAAGCCACGCCGTACAAGAGCCTCTCCGCACGTTGATTCAATCGAGCTCGATCTGGACGATTGAACTCGGGCTGCAACACTTGCTAAACTAGTCGCCCCTATCGAGGAATGAACATGGCGCCAGAAGAGATTTGCCGTCAGCTGGGCGACGCGCGCACCAAGACGATGTTTCTCGCGCTCACGACGGATGCGATGAAGAAGGTGTTGCGCGAGGCCAACCTGCCCACCAACCGGCAAGCCACGCACACCAGCACCAAGAAGCGAAACGACGACTGGGCCAATCGGGTCTGGCGTGTGGTTTCGAGCTCGGCTGCGGCCACCACTGCGGCCACGCTGCTCTTCGAATGGCTGACCCGCACGCGACGCCCGATGCTGGCCGAATTTTTGACTGGCCTCGAGGTCCCGCACGACAACGGCCTCACCGATGCCGACTTCATGCAGACCATCGCGCCGGAGAAGTTGTGCGAAGCAGGCAAGAAGATCCTCGGAAAGCACGACAAAGCCGAGGTGGCGGCATACCTGCTGTTCCTGGATGCGTCCAACAAGAGCGAGATTTTCAAGCCCCTTGAGCTCGAGCGTTATTTCGCGAAGGCCTAAGAGCCTATCCCAGTAGGACTCCNNCAGATACCCACATGCCACAGGTTGTTGCGTCTCCTGTCGGAGGCGCGCACAATAAATAGAGGTGCCTAGGATTTTTCATCGCTCGCTCCTCTCGGCGCTGACGCTGACCTCGGCGCTCGCATTCGCTAAACCGAACGAGAGCGCCAAGTCGACCGATGCGATCAAGCCGCACCTCAAAGCCAAAGTGCAGGCTCGGCTTTCGAGTTTGCCGTCGCGTGGGGCCGGCGCCGTGGTTCTGCACCGCGAGCCGCTCATCGAACCGCGTGCGGTTACCGACCCCAGCGATCCGCACGAGCAGAAGATCGCCAAGTTGAGGGAACAGCTTGCTGCGCTGCTGCGCGAGCGTCCGCTCTCGGCCAGCAAAGTGGGACTTACGGTAATGCAGGCTTCCGACGGAGATGTGCTGTTCGCGCACAACGCCGGCGTGCAGTTCAATCCGGCGTCCAACACCAAGATGCTGACCACCGCCGCGGCGATCGCCATGCTCGGCTCCGACTATCGCTATCACACCGCGCTCTATGGTCCTCAGCCATCGGAAGACGGGGTCATTCATGGCGACGTAGTGTTGCGCGGCTCGGGAGATCCCTCGCTCGGAACGCCGGACCTGGTCGAGCTGGCGCACGAGATGGCGGCGCGCGGAATCATTCGCGTCGATGGCAGTGTCCTCGCCGACACTAAATTCCACGGTGGTCCGCACGAGGGCGAAGCGCACCCTGATGGCGTGGGCGACGGTGCGCTCATCCTCAATCGCAATGCTTATATCGTACACGTTTCGCCCGGTGAGGTTGGCCATGCTCCGTCCGCTTGGGTAGAGCCCCGCGGGGGATTCATTGGCGTGGAAAATCAAGCCACCACCGTCCACGGAAAAAAATCGCGCCTCAAGATCGATACCTATCGCAGAGGCGATCGGCTGATCATCACCGTTCGTGGACGCATCGCTGACAATCGCGGCGAGTTTGCCGAAGCTCGTCGTCTGCCCGACGGCGCGCTCTTGTCCGCGCAAGTGGTGAAAAATGCGCTCGGCGATTTTGGCGTCGAAGTTTCGGGCGACGTGCGCACGGCACAAGGACGCTCCGACTTCCCGGTCTTGCTCGCCGATCATAAATCGGTACCGATGGCCGATGTCTGCCGACTGTCCAACAAACCGTCGAACAACTTCATTGCCGAAGCCATCTACAAGACGCTCGGCGGCGAGCTGTTCGGGCTTCCCGGTAATCTCGCCAAAGGCACGCACGCGGTGATGGATTTTCTCACCAGTTTTGGCATTAAAGCGGAGCGCTACCGCATCGTGAACGGCTCCGGGCTCACGCACGAAAATCGCATCACGCCCATCGACTTGGCCACTCTCCTGCGCAAGCTCTACTTCGATCCGGCGGTCTCGCCTGACTTCATGAGCTCGCTGGCAGTGGGCGGCATCGACGGCACCATTCGCAATCGCTTCCTCGGCACCGACGCGGTCGGATTGGTGCGCGCCAAGACCGGAACGCTGAACGGGGTCTCGGCGCTGTCGGGTTACGTCGGTGACAAGGAAGACGTGCTGGTGTTCTCGATCTTCGTGCAGGGGTTCCGCGCGCGACGAACCAATGAAGTACGTCACGCGCAGGTACGCATGGTCGAGGCAATGCTGCACTTCCTTCGCACCGACAAATCTTCGCCCAACGCGGGCGAGCGCGGCGGCCCAGCCGAAGATCCTCAAGTCGACGACTCTGAGTCGGACGGCGATCCGACACTACCCAACTGATTCAGTAAGCTCTCCGCGCGCATTCGCTGCAGCATGAGCGTGTCGAACTCGCGTGCGTCGAGCGCGCCGCGATCGAGCCCTTGATAGAGAAACGGTGTGAGCTCACGACAGGCGAGCGCGCTGCGCGGCTTTTCTTGCGGGCGGCCGGGACGCGGAATCGCCGCTGCTCGTTCCAATAGCGCGGTGGCCAGCTCCGGCTGATCGGGAAGTAGATCGTCGACCAACCGATCGATCGACTGATGGATCTCGAGAAGAAGGCGAGTGAGCGTCGTGGGCGGCATGCGGATGGGGCAATGCGATCCGCATGCCCACTCCAACTCTGCGAAACGATGCGCGCCGATCGTTTGGCTCGTCCGAATCACGGACGACCTTCCGCGAACCGGACAGACTCGCGCCACTCGTGCTAGGCTAAAACGAATGAGCGACTTCCATCTGCGCGCGCTTCAGCTGGGCGCCGAGGACGAAATGCTCGAGCGCGCCATCGCTGCGTTCGACGAGGTCGCTGCAAGCGAAACGATTTTTCTTCCCGAATATTTGGCGTGGACTCCGCGCGCGTCGGGCATCGCCTTCGCCAAGCTCATCGGCCTGGCGCAAGAGCGCAACATTAATATCATCACCACGCTCAACCTCGGCGGCGAGCTCACCGAAGATCTTCCCGGCGTCGAGTACACGCAGCGTTACAACTCGCTGGCGATTTTTACGCGACATGGCGTGGCGCACGTGCCACAGGCCAAGATTTCGCCGCAGTCGTTCGAGATGGATACCGAGATGGAGGGACCGGGGATTTGCGTCGAGCCCTATGCTCGGCTCAATCGCGTGCGACTCGATATCGACGATCAACTCCTCGATACTTATTTTTTGATCTGCTCCGATCTATTGGTGCTCGAGCAGCTCAAGCCGGACAAGCTAGCGTGCGATCTGCTGGTGGTGCTGGGCAACTTCGCCTACGGCGCGGAGAAGGTCGCGGCGCGGCTGCTCACCATGGCCATCGAGCACGGCGTGGCCGAGACCGCGCTTTTGGTGAACGCATTTCAGTTGCCGGTCGGACGCAAAAAAACGCTGGCCATCAAAGCGGAAGAGGTGTTCGACGCCACGCGCGCGCGCAATCCGGCCAGGCGCTGGTCTAAGCCGCGCTCGATTCGCTCGGCGTTTCACGTCTATCCAGATCGTGCGGCGAAAAACTTCGTACAGATGTGCAAGCTTCCGCGCAAAGGTCGTATCGCCGTGCCCGAGTCGCGCTGGCGACCGGAGATCACCGTCGGTAACTACCCAATCACTGTTGTTTTTTAGAACTTTGCTCTAGTCAGCGGGTCGCGGTGGTTGGCGCCGAACTGCCGCAGTAGGCCACTCCCGGATCCCAACAAGAGATCTGATCTCGAACTACTTTGCAGGTGCCACCGGGATTTTGTGCACAGGCCACCTGGCCGCTGTGCTCGATGCAAGAATATCCGCACGCGATGTCGCCGTCGTTGGCGATGCACGATGCGCGCGGAAGAGGATTCTGATCGGCGGAGCAGTAGTCGTTCGTGGGCGGATCCCAGCAGGTTATTCCGCGATAGGTGGTTTGGCAGACACCATCGGGCGTGCTGGCGCAGGCAACCTGATCGTCCTGAATGGTGCAATGATATCCGCAGGCAAAATTTCCACCGGCGTAACGACATTGCGGGCGCGGCACTTGATCGCCGTAGTGGGCCCGCACGACGTCGGGTGGATCCCAACAGGCGACCGTGTTTCCGACTGCCGCACAAACTCCGGCGGTGGTCTGCGCACAAGCGACGGTGCCGTGGGCGGCCAAGCAGTGATAGCCGCACGCGGTTTGATCGTTGGCCGTCAGGCAGTTCGGTGAGCTTGGTCCGGCGTAGAGAAACAGACTCATCAAAAGTGGCAGCATGTTCTTATGACGTGCGTCACTTGCGCCTATTCAAAGAAAAAATATAAAATAAATTAGCTATTTACTGTGCGGGTCGAGCCGGTCGCGCAGACCGTCGCCGAGCAAATTGCAGCCGAGTACAACCAGCGCGATGCACAGACCGGGTGCCATCGCCAAGTGCTGCGTCCTCCATAGATAGGTGGTGCCCTGCGAAAGCAGCGCGCCCCAGCTGTAGGCGTGAATTCGCCCGATGCCGAGGAACGACAAGCTGGCTTCTACCAAGATCACTCCGGCAAATCCGAACGTCGCTTGCACCATGATCGGCGACAAAATATTGGGAAGGATGTGCTTGAGCATGATGCGGCCGGGCTTGGCCCCGAGTGCACGCGCGGCGGAAACGAACTCGCGCTCGCGCACTTGCAGCACCTGGCCGCGGGCGATGCGCGCGTAACCCACCCATCCGTTCACCGTAAGGGCGAAGACGAACACGCCCACGCCGGCCGACGGCACCATCGCCACGATCGCCAAATTGAGCAGGATGCCGGGGAACGCCAAAAGAATATCCACGAAGCGCATGATCGACTCGTCGATGAGGCCGCCCACGTAACCCGCGAGGGTGCCGACCGCGAGTCCGATCGCCAAGCAGAGGCTCACCACGGCCAACGAAATCCCCGCGGCCAGACGCGCGCCGAACAGCAATTGCGAAAGTAGATCGCAGCCGTTCTCGTCAGTGCCGAGCCAGTGGGCGTGACTTGGAGCTTCCAGCAAATGATCGAGGTTCTGCACTTCCGGACCGTACGGCGCGAACAGCGGACCAAAGATCGCCAGCGCGAAAAAGATCGCGATGAGCACGGCCCCGATCTTGGGTCCAGCGCCGAGCTTCATTGGACGCGAATCCTCGGATCGGCCAGGCCATAGGCGAGATCTACCAGCAGGTTCACGCTCACGTACGAGACTGCGATCACCAGCGTGCAGCCTTGGACGATGCGGTAGTCGCGCTGCGCGATCGCTTCGAGGAGCAGCGTGCCGATGCCCGCTCGCGCGAACACTTTTTCCGTCACCACCGCGCCGGCCAAAAGCGATCCAAACTGAATTCCCGCGACGGTGATCACCGGCACCAGCGCATTGCGCAGCGCGTGCTTGACGACCACTGCGGTATTGGAAAGTCCCTTGGCGCGCGCGGTACGGACGTAATCTTCTGATAACACTTCGAGCAGCGATGAGCGCGTCATGCGCGCCAGCATGGCCATCAAGTGAGTGCCGAGCATGATGGCCGGCAGCACCAGCGCGGAGAGCCCGGTTTGATCGGCAGGACCGGGAAACCACTGGAGCTGTACGTAAAAGATCGAGAGCAGAAGCGGGCCGAGCCACATCGCCGGCATCGAGATTCCGGCCAGCGAAACCACGGTCGACGCCGCGTCGAGCCAGCTGCCCGGCTTGAGCGCCGCGATTACGCCCAGCGGCAGAGCCAGCACCAGCGCCACGATCATGGCCGCTACCGAGAGCTCAATCGTCGACGGCAGTGCGTGCGCGATGAGCGAGGCCACTGTGCGCGACTGATCGGGACAGGTGACGCCCAAAGTGCCGTCGAAGACATGTTTGATGAACCGGCCGAACTGAATCAGCAATGATTGATCGAGATCCATGCAGACGCGCATCTGCAATTTGTCGACCGGATCGGCGGCCTCACCGAGCAGATTGTCGATGGGATCGCCGGGAATCAGGTGCACCAACAAAAATACCAGCACCGACACACCGAAAATCGCGATCAGACTTCCGAAGATGCGGCGGCGAATGTAGCCGGCGCTCACGATGCGCTCAGCCCTTGGGCGCGCAGAACTTGACGTTGGTCGTGGAGGTTACGCCGGCATCGGTGGTGACTGGAACGCCTTCAGCGCCATTCGATCCGGTGGGACGACATTCGTAACCGACGCGGCAATCGTCGTCGCTGTAGCAGCCGTACTGACACCAGCGGCGCTCGGTTGACTCGGGTGCGCAGTGGCCGTTTGGCGACATGCAGACGCCCATCGCATCCAGCCCGCCCGGGCAGTCGCAAGCGGTGCCTTTGCTGGTGTCGCACAAGCAGCGTTCGTCGACGCGCGCGCAGTCGCTGCGGTCGCTCGGAAAGTTCTGATTGAAGCGACACGGTTCGGCGGCCAGCGGCGTGAAGAAGCGCACGCACACCGCCTCCGATGGACAGCTGCTCACGTTGCAGCCATCGATGGTGCAGTAGCCGTTGATTTCGGAGGTGTCGCAAAATCGATCGCCGAACGGGCTGCAGTCGACGTTGGTGACGCAGTTGTCGCCGATGTCGTGGCCGCAGCCGAGCCCGAAAAGGGCGGCGCCGAAAATGACGACCAAGATGAGGCGGCTGCCGTGCATGTTCGCGCGCACTATAGGAGAGAGGGCCAAGCGGTGCAAGCGTCGGAGAAGAATCGCGAAAAGAAAGACGACCCAACCCCAATTCGAGGTCTCGGCAGGATGGGGGGCGAGGGCGCAACCGCCGCTGGCTTCGAAGTGGTGCCCCACATCGCGGCGATCGGGCACGAAAAAGACCGACCGATGGGTGGTGAGCGGAATGCCGTCGACCATCACGCTGGTGACGCCTTCCGCGCCGAGGGCAGCGTGGGCAATGAAGCTACGCTCATATCGTCCGCCGTCGTCGGATGCGGTGGTCACGTCGCTCATTGGCTCGCCGGCCGAAAGCGCAATCTCTACTTGATGTCCTGGGCCGAGCGCCACCCCGTCGATGTCGCGCGGAGTTACGCTCACCAAGGTGATGCCGTCGCCGGGCGGAAGCAGATCGCGGCTCACTCCCACCGATGAGCGATCGGCAGACACCATGCCGCCGCGCGTGCCGCGAATATAGCCGAGCGCCGCCGCCACATCTAAACGGCCGAAGCCCGCTTTGGGGGAAAATCCCGCGCCGCTGTCGATGGTGGTGGCGCGCAGAATTTCGCGAATGCGATTGGGCGTGAGCGTCGAGTCGGCTTGAAACAGCAGCGCCATCGCGCCGGCCACGTGGGGCGCCGCTTGCGAAGTGCCGCGCAACACACCGTGCACGCCGTCTTCGACGATGCCGAGCGTGGGATCGCCGGCCACGAAAAATGCCGAAGAGGATTTGGAGCTGTCGGTGTTGGTCGACAGCGACGAGACGATGTACTCGCCCGGCGCGATCAGATCGGGCACGAAGCGGCCATCATAGGTGGGACCGGTCGAAGAAAAATAGGAGGCATCGTCGATGGGAACATTGCGCGCGAGCATCTCGCCGGCGACGCTGGTCCAGTCCCCGCGAGTTCCAAACGAGCCCACTACGATCGCGTTGTGCGCGGTGGCCGGAAGCGCACAACGCTCATCTTCGGAAATTTGATCGAGAAAGCGAACGTCGGCGTCCGCCGGAGTCTCGACGATCCAGGCGTCCCAGCGCGGCAGCGTGCCGCCGAGGACGATGGTCCAAGCTCCCTCGGCGGGAGCGCCGCCCGTCGCGCCGATCACTGTTACGCCCACGTCGGTGAGCCCGTCGCCGCCTACGCCGCTGGTGTTGTCGAGGCTGACGTGACCTTCGGAGGTGGTGGTGTCGAAGGAGTGTCCCGTCGCTGCCGGGCCATACTGCTTTCCGCTGGGTGCGATGAGTGAGACGCTGGGATTTCCCGAGACCCAAAGCTCGATTGCGAGGGCGGCGCTGGCGATGTTCGAGTGGGTGACCTGAAAGCGAAAGCGGGTCGAGCCGTGTAGATCATATCCGGCGGAATGGATGTCGCGTCCGCCGTCGTTTCCGGCGGCGATGGCAATTGCGCGTCCCGCGCCATCGGCAGGAAGCAACATGTCGATTCCCTGTTCGAGCGCTGAGCTGCCGTCGTGCGGACCTCCAGCGCCGCCCAGGCTCAAGCTGATCGCGACTGGTTTGGCCAGCGCAGCGGCGCGCTCGACGGCAAATCGGCAGGCAGTGAGCACGTCACCATCGGTGAAGCTGGAGCCATCGCTCTCGGTGGCCTGCACCACGATCAGCTGCGCGCTCGGGGCCACGCCGACATAGCGACTGGCGGCGAATCCGTTTCCGGTGGCCAGGCCGTTTCCGGCGGCGATGCCGCTCACGTGCGTCCCGTGTCCGTTGACGTCGAGCTCGGAAATTTTGATCGTGCCGGCGAGCGCTTGATCGATTTCGTCTTGCAACCAAATCGCGCCGGTATAGTTCCCGAGATCGGTGTGTCTGCCATCGGCGGGCGTGGCAAAATCGAGCAGTGCGGCGATGCGCGTGCTGCCGTCGGCATTGCGAAAGTCGGCGTGATGAAAATCGATTCCGGTGTCGATGGTTGCCACCAGCACGCCGGTGCCGTCGAGCCCGGTGCTGGCGCGTGCAGCTACCGCATTGATGGCCACCGTCGAGCGATCGAGAAGTGGATGCAGCATGCGCCGCTCTTCGATGCTCTCCACTTGCGAGATTGCGATCAGTTTGGCGAGCTCTCGGCGATCGACGCGCACCTGTGCGAACGGACCGGTAAGCGCAGTCGCCGCGATGCCGGCGCGCTGCAGAACATCGGCGCCGCCCGGTATCCGCACCGTGACCAGCGCGCGATCGTCCACCCGATTGGTCGCCAGCGCCGAGGGCTCGAGCGCGCCACTGGCCACCATGCGAACACGCGGCGAAAGACGCGGGGCAGCGTGGGCCGAAAATGGGCGCGATGCGACTGCGAGAGCCAGAATNNGAATCGTAACCACCAGCGCGCGCCGCACGAGCGGAGTATATGCTAAGAGTTTCGTGGTGCGAGCGAAGTCATGCGAGCGGTAGTTCAGCGAGTTTCGCGCGCCGAAGTGCGCGTGGCCGGCGAGTCGGTGGGCCAGCCGGTTGGAAAAATCGGCCGCGGATTTTTAGTACTGCTCGGCGCGGGCACCGAAGACACCGACGAGGACATGCGCTACCTGGTCGACAAGATCGTCGGCCTGCGCGTCTTTCCCGACCCGGCGGGGAACATGAACTTGGCGCTGGCGGAGGTCGGCGGCGCGCTCTTGGTCGTGAGTCAATTCACGCTTTACGGCGACTGTCGCAAAGGTCGCCGCCCTTCGTTCATTGGCGCGATGGCGCCCGAGCCGGCCGAAGCGATCTATCAGCGCTTTTTGACCGAAGCGCGCAGTCGCGGCGTGTCCGTCGAAGCCGGTCGATTTCGCACCCATATGGACGTCGAGCTGGTGAACGACGGTCCGGTCACGTTGATGCTCGACTCCAAGCGTCAGTTTTAACGCCTCGAATCAGTGACAGGATTGCCATCCGGCCACGAAAAACTGTCACGTTGGCATTTTTGAGGTTGCCTAACGAAGTGAAACTCTTGAATCAGCCCGCTGGCCCAGTGATTGCTCTCCACCTTCATCATGTCCGACGATGACGACGTATTCTCGGGTCCCAAAGATTGGCTGCAAATGTTGGCTGATCTCTTGCTCGACGACGACGACGACGGCGACGATCTGAATGACGAGCGTCGCAACCAGATCCTGCGGCGTCTTACCGGTGCGCTGTTGCAAGATGGAGCGCGGCTGGAGACGCTGGAAGGATAATCGGCTCGGTACCTTGGCGTTTTGCGCTGAGCATGTTAGCGTCATTACTGTGAAAGTTCGGTTTTGGGGAGTCCGCGGCTCGTATCCAGTGCCGGGCCCCGACACGAACCGTTATGGCGGAAACACCTCCTGTGTCGAGGTCCGTCCCTTTGCGGACGGCGGCCCGCGCATCATCATCGACGCCGGCACCGGGCTACGAAAGCTCGGCAAAGAGATGATGCAGGGCGAGTTCGGCGACGGTCACGGCGTCGCGCACCTGCTGGTCAGCCACACTCACTGGGATCACATTCAAGGTCTGCCATTTTTTCATCCGCTCTATCAGCAGGGAAATCAGCTCAACGTCTACGCGCGCCATCGCGACGACACGCACTTGCAGTCGATCTTCGCCTCGCAGAGCGAGTCGCCCTATTTTCCGGTGCCCTTCGATCGCGCTCAGTCGGACGTGCGCTTTCACGAGCTCACCGAGGGCCAGCACTTCAACATCGAAGACGTGAAGATCGCCTGCACCAGGCTGAATCATCCGTGGATCGCCATGGCCTATCGCGTCGAGGCCGACGGCCACTCGATCGCGTACGTCACCGACACGGCGCCGTTCAAGGACATCCTCATCGAAGAGGAGTTCATTCATACGCCGCCGAAAAAGGGCGATCCGCTCACGCCTGAAGAGGCGCGCAAGCTGGCCACGATGCGCGAAGGCGTGGTGCGACTGTGTGAGAACGCCGACCTGGTCATCTACGACACTCAGTTCACGCCCGTNNAGCGCACCGACGATCAGATCGACGCCATGGTCAAAGCGCAACGCGCCGCCACGCCCGACGTGGAGATCATCGCCGCCGCCGAAGGACTCGAGATCACGCTGGGAGAACCCTGATGAAGGCCTCCTTTTGGGGCGTGCGCGGATCGATTCCCGCCCCAGGTCCTGAAACCAATCGCTTTGGCGGAAATACCGCCTGCGTCGAGCTTCGCGATGCCCAAGACAACTTGGTCATTCTCGATGCCGGTACCGGGCTGATCGCGCTCGGTCGCGCGCTTTTACAGGGCCCGCTGGGAAAAGGAATGGGTCACGCGTCGGTGATTCTTTCGCACACTCACTGGGATCACATTCAGGGCTTTCCCTTTTTTGCGCCGGTGTTCGTGCCGGGAAATCGATTCACCGTCTACGGCCCGGGCCGATCCGAGGCAATGCTGGAAGGAATTCTAGAAGGGCAGATGAACCCGCACTTCTCGCCGCTCTACACCATGAAAAATTTGGGCGCCGAGATCGATCTGAAAGCAGTCGCCGACGACGGCAGTGTGTTTTCCTGCGCTGGTTTTAGCGTGCAGGCGCGATCCAATCCGCACGGGGCGACGCGCGCGCTGGCGCTGCGATTCGAGGAGAACGGTAAGTCGCTGGTCTACGCCTCGGACGCCGGATACGCGCCAGGTGGCCCGACGGTGGATGTGCGAGCGCTCTATCGCGGCGCCGACATTTTGATCCACGACAGTACCTACACGCCGGAAGATCGCGCCCGCCGGCTCGATCGCGGGCTCTCGTCGGTGGCGGACGCGGTGTCGGCAGCGGTCGCGGCGCAAGTGAAGAGGCTGGTGCTATTTCACTACGATCAAGATTATGGCGACGATGTGGTGGATGCGCTCATCTCACTCGGGCGCCGGCTGCTCGACGAGCATGGCGGACAATCGATTGAGCTCACCGCTGCCTACGAAGGTCTGACCCTCTCGCTGTAGCGATGAATGCTCGGTCGGCGCGGTCAGTCGACGCGCTTCTTCTTGATGCCGTAGTGACGCTGCGTCCAGGCCTGCGCGATGGCGCGATTTCGTTTGGCCTTGGCCATCGCCACCTTCTGCGCGCGCGCGACGGTCTTGTGCTTGCGCAGCTCGGCGAAATCGGTGTGGTCGTTCAGGCGATCGCGATTGGTGTCGAGCCGGAGGTATTCGCAGCGCGGCTCTTCTAAAAGCGGCGTGGCGCGCATATGCCACCACATGCTGTCGGCGATGAACTTGAAGTTGAAGTAGCTCTCCACGAAAAAATCGATCTTCTGCTGCTTGATGGCGCCGCCCATGTCGTCGGCGCGCAGACAACCATCGTGCCGACTGCCGTCGGGCAGTTCGATTCCCACCAGCTCGGGAACGTACACTGTCGCGCCGATGGGAATGAAACGCGGATCGACCGCGATCGATCGAAATGGCTCGAGCGGACGATTCTGCACGCCCGCCCCCAGCGGATGCTCATCGAGGTCGAGGGTTTTGAAGCAGGTGCCCATGCCGTAGTTGCAGTCGCCGTCGTAGTTGAGCACGCGGCCATCGCGCAAAATGCCCGAGCCCTCGAGCTTGAGCTCATAGACGAACGCCGACGGGAATCGCCCGATGTAGTAGCCGCGCCGGGTGTAGATGTCGACGTCGTATTTTTCGTTGGCATATTCCGATTCGTAGGCGAGCCAGTAGAACGAGAGGCGAAATCCATCTTTGATTGAGACGGGGTATCCGCAGCACTCCTTGATCTTGGGCCGCTGTGAGATCTTTTNNCGGTCAGACTCTGACCGACCGCCAGCCACAGTAGTGTCCAAAGCAGGGTCCAACGGCGTTTAACGATTAGACGCACCGTCCATAAGATACCCGCTCCATAGGAGTCGGGCAATCGCTCGACTGCCCGCTTGAGTGAGCGCGACCGGCGTGGTACGGCCCTGCCATGCTCCGTCTCGAGGCGTGTGCGGGATGCGCGAAGGCGGGCGCCAAGGCAGCCGTGCTCGGCCAGCTCAAGCGCGCGAAAATGAACGTCCTCGACGGCATGCTCCTCGAGCCCGAGGAGCCGATCACTGCCGAAGCGCTCACCGAGATTGCGTGCGTGCTCGGCGGCGGTCCCTACGCCGTGCGCTCGAGCTCGCCGATGGAGGAGGGTGCGGCGGGCGTCTTCGAAAGCGTCATCGGCGTGGTCTCGATCGATCTGGCGGATGCGATCGTGCGCGTGCGCAATTCCTCGTTCGAAGCGCCGGCGCGCGCCTATCTGGCCGCCAAGCAGATCGCACCGACGCTGATTCCGGTGCTGGTTCAACCGCTGGCAACGGCGGCGCGCATGGGACTCGCTCGATCGCAGGGACCAAACTTCTTGATCGAAGAGCGCGACTTCGGAGAGCCCGAGTGGGGAGCGGTCGATTCGCGGCTGCTTTCACGGGACGATGCCAGCGGGCTGGCACAGGGACTCGGCCGAATCGAAGCGCTGCTCGGTGGTCCGGTCGATGTCGAGTTCGCGCGCGAAGGCGACTCGGTGATCTTTCTGCAGGCATTGCGCACCATCGAGCCGCCCGCTTCGATGAGCGATTTCGACGCGGAAGCAGCCGCGCTCACCGGACGCTGGACGCTCGACGTGGCCCACAATCCGGCGCCGCTCTCGTACGCGCAAAGCGAGCTGGTGCGGCTCACCGAGACGCTGTCGATTGGCCCGTCGCAGCGTGTGATCGGCGGGTACCTTTATTACCAAGCGCGTGAATCGCATGACCGCCCCATCCCATTCGGCGATCTGCGAGCACGATTCGAGTTCGACGTTTCCGTCGACTGCGAGCGAGTGATCGCCGAAGCGGAGCGAGATGGATCGCTGGCCGCCGCGCTGAGCGCGTTTCTACACGTCTATCGGCGCTACGTCGGCGAAGTTTCTCCTAGCTTGCGCGCGGCGCGGCACGCGCTCGACGAGCGTCTGCGGCAATTTTTCGGCGAAGGCCTGAGCCGACACGGCGCGCTGCTCGGCGGGCTCGCCGGTCTCAGCGTCGAACGCGATCAGGCGCTGTGGGAGCTCGGGCGAAACGAGCGAACGCTCAGCGACTATCTTGCCCAGTTTGGTGCCTACTCGTCGGTATGGGACGTGACCATCGCGCCCGACCGAGAAGCCCCCGAACGAGTTTTGGAAGATGCGCGCGCACTCCCGCCGCCATCGCCTGCCGAGCGGCAACGATCCGCTAAGGTCATCGCCCAACAGGCCGAGAGAGATCTGCTGGCGAGAGCGCCCGACCGCGCCGCACTAAAGACCTTGCTCGACCAGGTCCGAGAGGCGCTGCCGGTCGCCGAGGCGGACGATCGACTGTTCTTTGGCGCTCAGTATCTTGTCAGACGTGCGCTGCTCGCACGCGGTCACTCGCTCGCAGCCGCCGGAAAGATCGATCGAGCCGAGGACGTCTTCTGGCTTCCACTCGATCTGCCTGCGACCGATCTACGCGCAGCATCGGCAGAAAAGAGAGCTCGCTTCGCACGCGCCCAAGCCTGCATCGCGCCGCGCGAAATCGTCGATGGAGCCCCGCGCCACGAAATTCCCCGCGCTCGCCACGTGCTGCGTGGACAATCGACCTTCGGCGCCGCCAAAGGCAAGGCTTTCAAGTGGCAGCCCGGACGTTCAGCAGCGGCGGACTCGATTCTGGTGGTGCCGGCCATCCTTCCTTCCCACGGACCTCTACTCGCCACGGTTCGCGCCCTAGTGACGGATGTCGGCGGCGTCACCTCGCACGGTGCGACCCTGGCCCGCGAATACGGCGTGGCGGCGGTGCTGGGGACGCGTTATGCGACTTTGGAGATTGAAGACGGGGCTGAGCTGTACGTCGACGGAAAAGCCGGGAAGGTCTACCTACTGTGAGAGAGCAGTTGAAGTGTTACGGGACTTTGCGTCCGGCGGCGCCTTCGTTCACGCGCTGACGAAGCTCTTTGCCGACCTTGAAGAACGGCAAACGCTTGTGCTGCACCTGAACCGGCTCGCCCGTGCGCGGATTGCGTCCGTCGTAGCCCTTGTACTCACGCACGCTGAAGCTGCCAAACCCGCGGATCTCGACGCCTCCTCCCGACTTCAACGTCTCGATCATCGAATCGAGAATGACGTCGAGAATCTGCTCGGCGCGCGCCTTGGGCAGGTTGAGCTTTGCTGCGACCTGATCGATGAGTTCACTTTTCGTGATCGGCATGTTGGCGAAAAGACTAACCTCTTCCCGAGCGTAGGTCAATAATATCGTTACTTTCCGGAAGTTCCCGTCGAGGAGACCCCGCGCCGGTGCTTTCCAACGCGGTAGGTCACTGCATACATTGACGATTGTTACGAGAAACCGCCATAATCTGAGAGCAGTTCTTCATCTCGAGGGATCAGGCTTGAAGAGGTACGGGCTTCTCGCGGTTTTGGTGGTGACGCTCTCGGCGTCGCCGGCGCGTGCCGATCGGCTCGCCGAGCTGACCCACGTCATCTCTACCGACGCCAGCTGGCGCGTTCGATTGCAGGCGGTCATCGTACTCGGAAAGCTCGACGATCGCCGTGCTGCGGCGGTGCTCGAGCGCACGCTTCGCGACGAGAATGCGCTCGTGCGCGGAATGGCGGCGCAGGTCCTCGGTCAGCTGGGCGACAAAGAGCAGGTGGCGGCGCTCGAGAATGCGCTGCTTGACGCGAGCCCGTTCGTGCGGGAGAAGGCGACCGCTGCGCTGGAGAGGCTCCACCCCGAATCGCTCGGTGTCGCGGCCGGACACGCGGATGGAATGCATGTCGAGGTGGGCGGCATCGGCGCCAAGCCCAACGTGCCGCAGCTGACCAAACGTCTGCGCGACATCATCATCCGCGAGCTTCGCAACTCGCCCGGCATCACGCTCGAGGGAAAACCACTCAGCGGATTTTTGATCGACGGCGCCATTACCGCGCTCAAGCAGAGCACCACCGATCGCTGGATCGAGGTGACGTGCGAGGTGAGCTACGTAGTCGGACGACTTCCCTCGCGCGCGATGGTGATGATGACCTCCGGCGGCGCCACCGTGCAGGCGCCCAAGATGGGATATGGCCCGGAGAAGCGTGCCGCGCTCGAGGTGGCCGCGCTCGAAAACGCCGTCCACGGCGCGCACGAGAACCTGCTCAGTTACATTCAGAAACAGCACTAGTACATAAATCCGAACCGAGCCAGTTCTGCTAGACTTTCGTCCGTGCGAACGCTGGTGGTTCACCCGACGGCCGATCTCGTCGAGGAAGAGCTCCGTCTGCGACTTTCGCGCGGTGGAGTGGTCGAGCTCGGCGTAAGCGATCTGAGCGTGCGCGAGCTGGTCACGGGCGCTTGCGATGCGGCCAATCCGAGTGGAACGCGCCTCTCCCAGATGGGCGAGCGGCTGCTCATCGACGCCATCGCCGAACGGGCGGGCGGCTCGCTGCAGACGATCGCGTCAACGGCCGGTCTGCGCCGCGGCTTACGCCGCATCTTTTCCTCGCTCAAGCGCGCCGGAATCGGCGCTGAGAAATTTTCGCGGGTGGTCCGGGGAGCGCGCGCGTTCAGAAACGCGGTCGAAGTGGCGCGACTCTATTCCGACTACCAGCAGCAGCTTGCGACGCGAAAGCTATACGACGGCGCGGACGAATGGGATCTCGCCTGTCGTGCGCTCGCCGATGGAACTGCGCCGCTCGTTGATGTGGAGGCGATCGAGCTGCGCGCGTTTGTCGATTGGGATGGCGCGCATATTCGATTGCTCGACGCGTTCCTGCAACGAGGGCTGCGCGTCGTCGTCAAGCTCCCGACCGCGCCCGAAGGTCGCTCGTGGCCAGCGATCACCCGCGCGCTTGGGCCCACGCTCTCCATGTTGGAAGCGCGACATGAGCAAAAGCTGGAGGTGATTCTCGAGCCGCTTCACGAAGCGCCGACGGTGCGATCGTTTTCGTGCGCCAATACGCCCTTCTTGGAGGCGCGCGAGGTGGCGCGGCAGGTGCGCGATCTGACCGATGCCGGCGTGCCGCTCGAGCGAATCGCAGTCTGTGCCGCCAGCTCTGCCCGTCGGGCGCGCCTCGCCGATGCGCTGGAACGATACGGCGTGGCGGTCTCCGATCGCAGCGGCAAATCGGTGGCAGCCTCCGGGACTGGATCGCACGCGCCGCCGGTTCGCGCGGTTCTCGAGCTCTACGCGCTCATTGAGAGCAACGTTCCACGCGATCGGCTGATCGCGCTTATCTCCTCGCGATACGTGCAAGGCGGGCTCAAGCTCGAGAGCGGGTACCTTTCGCCGGCCAAAGTGGCGCGCGTGCTGCGTGAAGCCGGCATCACCGAGATGCGCGGCTTTGCCGAGCGGCTCGAGGCGTGGCGTCGCGGACAGCGAGAGCAGAAGAGAGCCGAAGCGGACGCGCTCGGGCAGCACATCACTGGGATCTTCGCGCTGCTCGACGGGCTGCCCGCTTCCGCGACCGTGCGGGGACATGCGCGCGCACTCATGAACGCGCTCGATCGTTTGGAGATCGTCGAGCGGGCTCGCGGATTTCGTGCGGAAAAGATTCCTTCGCTCAACGAGACGCGAAAGTTGGCGCGCGACCAGTCGGCGGTGCGCGATCTGGAAGCGGTACTGGAAGAGTTGCCACGGGTGGCCGATCGGGTGGGGCTGGGCGATGCGGCGCTTGTGCGCGCGCGATTCGCCGCGCTGCTTTCCGAGCTGCTCGGTGCGGTGCACTCACTGCAGCGCGACGTGCGCGGTGCGGCGGTGGAGCTGAGCGCGCCGTCGGCGCTGCTCGGGCGCTCGCTTTCCCATCTGTTCATCTGCGGGCTCACCGACGGAGAGATCCCCGCGCATCCGATCGAGGATCCCATCCTCAGCGATGACGAGCGCTTCGAGCTCAATCGCGCGCTCGGGGTGGAGGCGCTGCCGCTCTCGGTTCGGGCTTCGGAAAGAGAGCCGCTGGTCTTTCGCTCGCTGGTAGGCTCGGCGGAGGCGGTGCATCTGTCGTGGAGTCGCGGCGACGAAGATGGAGCGCCCATCATTCGCTCACCGTTCATCGACGATCTCCATCCGGCCGCCAAGGAGATCGCGCTCATCGCGCGCGACCCGATCGTGCAGATCGCCTCGGCCCGTACCATCGACGAGCTGTGCGCGCGGTCGACGCTCGAATGCTTGGGCGACCGATCGACCTTGCCGCTCGAGGAGCGATCGGTCTCCGCCGATCTGCTCCGACTGATCGGCAAACGTGAGCCCGCACGGGTCGATCGATTGCGCGCCATCTTGGAGGTCGAGCGAAACCGCGATCAATTTTTCGCCGCCGAGTCCGCCAGCGCGATTCCGTCGATCTACACTGGCGCACTCCTGTCTCCGTCGCTGCGCGCCGAGCTGGTCGCCCGCAAAATTCCCGGGCGCGAGGAGGCTCCTCTCAGCGCTTCGTCGCTCGAGACCTACAGCGCCTGTCCGTTCAAGTTCTTCATGCGTTCGGTGCTGGGAGTCGGCGTGGTCGAGGAGCTCGAAGAAGAGCTCGATCCGATGCTGCGCGGGCGACTTCATCACCAGGTTCTCGAACGGTGGTTCGCGCGTCTGTCGGCGGAGGGCAAGCTGCCGCTGCGGGGCGCCGAGATCGAACGAATCGTCCTTCACCAAGTTTGCGACGCGGTGATCGAGGAGTGGAAAGCGGAAAAGCCGGTCGGACATCCAGCGCTGTTCGCGGTGTTCGACCGCCGCCTGCGCCGGCTTCTGGAAAACCTACACAAGAAAGAGGTCGAATCGCCGCCCCAGCCGGGCAGCGTGCCGAGCCGCTTCGAGCATCGATTCGGCCCACTGCCGGTGGTCGATCAGCGCGCGAACCAGACCATTTATGTGCACGGATCGATCGATCGCGTCGACGTGGGCGATGGGCAGGCGCTGGTGCTCGACTACAAAGCGGGCGGACGAGAGTCCTATCGCGCCGCGCTCAAAGAGGAGGCGCTGTGCGTGACCTCGTGGCAGCTTCCGCTCTACGCGGCGGCGGCCAAGCGTGAGCTGGGCGGACGCGTGGAGGCACGTTTCTATTCGCTCAAAGACAGCGCGCTCACCAAACCGATCTCCGCCGACGATCGCTTCTCGTTCGATTCTGTGTCGGAAGCCGGAATCGCCGCTGCGCTGTCGGAAAAATATCGCGCCATGTGCGCCGGCGACTTTGCGGTGCGGCCCGAGCCCGACGCCTGCCAACGTTGCGACTTCGAGAGTGCCTGTCGGGTGGTGCGCCGGCCGGCCGAAGACGGCAAAGATTCGGGTAGCTCGACGTGAGCGACCTGACCGACCACGGCCTGACCGACGGCCAACTCGACGAAGCGCGCGCCGAGACGCCGCTTCACCGCATCGCGCGGTTCGATCGCGATCTGGTGGTCCAAGCTGGCGCCGGCACCGGCAAGACCCACGCGCTGGTCACGCTCTATCTCCATCTCCTCGGCGGACTGATCGAGTCGCGCCGGCGAACCCCGCCCGGACGAATTCTAGTGGTGACCTTCACCGACAAAGCGGCAGGAGAGCTCAAGGAGCGCATTCGCACGCGCGTCGCGGCGTTGGCCGGGCACAAGCGCGGTCTGCCTCGCGCGGAGGTCACGCTCATCGACGCGGCCAAGTCTCTCGGGGGCAAGCCACTCGCCGCAGCAGCGTGGGCGGACATTTTGGGACAGCTCGGTCAGGCGCCGATCGGAACTTTTCACGCTTTTGCCGGCGGACTCTTGCGCCGGCACGCCGCGCGGCTGGCGATCGACCCGGAGTTTGAGCTGCTCGACGCGGCGGAGGCCGATGCGCGTTCCGGTGAAGCAGCCGAGCGAGCGGTGCTCGATGCGCTGGAGAAAAATGATCAAGCGGTGGCCGAGCTGGTGGCCGAATACGGCTTCCACGGTTCTGGGCGCGCGTGGGGACTTGTCGAGCTTTTGGTCGCGCTCCGTGCGCGCCGCGCCGAAGAGGGCCGCGGCTCAGGCTTCATTGCCCACAACTATGCGCGCGCCGTTCTCGACGAAGAGTTGCAGAGTGCGACGCATTCATTTCGCGACGCTTGGCGAGCGCTTGGCGACGTGGCTGACGAGCTCGGCGGGAAAAGTGTGTCGCGGGCGCGCGAGCTCTCGCAGATCGCTCTGGGCCGATCTGATTGGCATGCGCATTTGGAAGAGGCCACCGATCTCGTCAAGCAGATCGGTGTGCTCCGGCCGCAAAAGGGACAGGCCGACGGGCGCCTGGCCGAGATCAAGGAGTCAGTGCGCAGCGCTCACGCGCGCCTGATCGAAGCCAACGCCGGGTTTCGCGCGGCGCCTCATGCCGAAGCGGTGACCGGCCTGGTCGAATCGATCGAGCGGCGTTACGCGGCGGCAAAACAGAAAATCGGCGCGGTCGACTTCACCGACCTGTTGGTCTTGAGTCGCAATCTCTTACGCGATCACGCCGACATTCGCCACGAGATGCAGGCGCGCTTCGACGCGGTGCTGGTCGACGAATTTCAAGACACCAACCCGGTGCAGGCCGAGCTGGTCGAGCTCATCGGCGGTGCGTCGGGTTCGAGCGAGCGGTCGGGCGGACGGCTGTTCGTGGTCGGCGATCGCAAACAGTCGATCTACGAATTCCGCGGCGCCGACGTCGGGGTGTTCGTGCGCTGCGCCGATCAGCTGGTCGAGCGCGGCGGAGCGCGCGAATACCTGAAAGTCTCCTATCGCTCGGCCTCGCCGCTTTTACGACTGACCAACGCGCTGTTCGCTCGCGCCATGCCGCCGCGCGCAACGCGATCGGACTTTGCCATCGAGTTCGTACCCGCGCACGACGATCTGGAAACCACCATCGAGCGCAAGTCGTCGCTGTCCGAATCGGCTCAGGGACAGATCGGCGCCGAGCTCATCACCGTGGCCGCCACCGACTCGGCGTCCACCCGTCGGAGGGAAGCGCGCGCCATCGCCGGCCGCATCGCCGGGCTGCAGACCGGCGGAATTCCTTACGGCGGCATGGCAATTCTCCTGCGCCAATTCACCCATCTTCAGGACTATCTCACCGCGCTACGCGGCGCGCAGATTCCCTACTTCGTGGTGCGTGGTCGCGGCTTTTTTGGTGCGCAGGAGGTTCGCGACATCGCATCGGCGCTCACGCTGCTCAGCGACCCGGACGATCGGTTGGCGCTGGTCTCGGTCCTGCGATCGCCGCTGGTGGGCCTGTCCGATGAAGGATTGGCGCGCCTTTCGCTCGATCAGCTGCTACAGTCGTCGACGCTGCTCAAAAAAGATCTGGCGCTCGATCAGATCGCGCTCGGCCCGACCGATCTAGATCGGCTCACCAAGTTTCGCGCCCAGTTCCGCGAGCTGCGCGCGGTCGCCGACCGGCTCGGTCCAGTGGGCGCTACCACCGCCATCATGAGCGGCTGCGATTTCTTGACGGTGATGGCCGGCATGCCCGACGGCGAACAGCGAGTGGCCAACCTCGAGCGATTGATCGATCACGCGCGCAAATTCGAGGCAACCGGTGGCGAGCTACGCGCATTTTCGGCTTGGCTGAGGCGGGTGGTCGAACGCGGTGGCGAAGCGGACGCGGCACAGGCGCAGGTAGTAGACGAGCGCGACGATGTGGTTCGCGTGATGACCGTGCATCAGTCGAAGGGGCTCGAGTTTCCGGTGGTTTTCGTCGCCGGTTGCGGCTCAATCGAGCAGCGAGAAGGCAGCGCCATCGTCTATGACTCGAACGAAGGGCTCGGCCTTCGCATCTATGATGAGTCGCAAGGCGAGCGGGTTCACACTGCGGCTTCGCGGCGCGTGCTCGAGGCGCGTCGGCAGCGGCAGCACGCCGAGTCGCTTCGTCTATTTTACGTCGCTGCCACCCGCGCCCGTGAGCTCTTGATCTTTTCCGGCGAGCGCGGTCGTCGCGGAGCCTCGTGGCGGGCCGAGATCGAGGGTCTGATTGCATCACCCGAAGGCGCTGCACTTTTGCGCGTCGTCGATGGCGACCAGTTGCCTTCGCCGCGCAAGCGGGCGCAGCAGATGGATCTACCCACCGTCGAAGCCATCACCGCTGCCGATCGTCTGAGCGCGGTCACCGAGAGAGCTCCGGCGGTGACGCATGATCTCACCGTGGCGGTCACGCAGCTGGCCGAGTTCGACATCTGTCCGCGGCGCTATCTCCAGTTTCACGCGCTCGGGCTGCAAGAGCATAGCACCACCTCGCGGCGAATCACCGTTGCTCCGACCGACCGCTCACTCGACGACGAATCGCCCTTGGCCACCTCGCTCGATCCGCTGCGGCGCGGCACGCTGGCCCACCGGTTGCTGCAGCGCTGCGAGCTCTTCCGCGGTGGCGCCGATCTCGACGATCTGTTGACCTCGGACGGATACGATCTCAAAGATCCGAGCGTGATCGAAGTGCGCGGTCACGTCGCCCGATTCTTGGCCACCAAGTTCGCGCGCGGTCTTTCAGGCGCGGCCACCCGCCGAGAGCTGCCGTTTTTATTGGCGCTGCCCATCGGTGAACGCGGCACGGTCTATCTGCGCGGGCAGATCGATCTGCTGCTGCTCGAGTCGGACGGAGTCACCATCCTCGACTACAAGCACGCCCGTGCCGGCGCCGCGGCCGAATATCAATTTCAGCTCGACGCCTACTCGTTGGCGGCGCATCGGCTCTATCCCAAGGCGCCACAAATTCGCCAAGGGTTGGTGTTTCTCAAAGAGCGCACGCCCGAGCCGCTTATGGTGCCGTCATCCCCGCTCGCCGACGTGGAGGCGCGCCTGGTTCGATTGGGCGGAGAGCTTCAGCGCGCGCGGGCCGCGGAACAGTGGGTGGGCCGCCCGGTCGAGTACTGCCGGGAAATTGGTTGCGGGTACGTCTATCACTGCCACCCTCGCGAGATCGCGGGCGCGCAGCCGACTACCTGATCACTTCCATGCCCCCGAGATAGGGCCGCAAGATCTTGGGCACGATCACCGTTCCGTCCGCCTGCTGATAGTTCTCCAAGATGGCGATCATCGTGCGCGGCAGCGCCAGGCCCGAGCCGTTGAGCGTGNNAAATCGCCGAAGTGCGAGCACGAAGAAACTTCGAGCCACTCGTTGCATCCTGGTGCCCACGCTTCGAGATCGTACTTCTTGCAGGCGGCGAACGATAGATCGGCGGTGACCATTTCGATTAGCCGATAGGGGATTTCGAGCCGCTTCAAGATCTCTTCAGCGTCGGCGACCAGCTGATCGAGCTCGGCCAGCGAATTCTCTGGCGCGACGAACTTCACCATCTCCACCTTGTC
>PLXG01000308.1 GCA_003153195.1 Myxococcales bacterium | reverse complement strand
CGTGCGCGTTGATGTAGTCGATCGCGTCGCTCGAAAGTTTTGCGTCGTCGAGCGCGGCGCGCATGGCCCGAAACGCGCCTTCACCCTCGGGATG
The DNA here is from genome assembly GCA_003153195.1 of Myxococcales bacterium. GTDB lineage: Bacteria > Myxococcota_A > Polyangia > Palsa-1104 > Palsa-1104 > PALSA-1153. The sequence continues at coordinate 10,588 of PLXG01000308.1, read as the reverse complement.
CGGCGCGGTCATGTGATGTGCGTCGGCGGTGATTCCGTAGCCGGCGAGATAGGCATAGATGGTGGCGCCGCGCGCGCGCGCATGTGCTTCGTCCTCCAGCACCAGCATCGCTGCGCCTTCGCCGAGCGTGAGCCCGGTGCGCGATTGATCGAACGGTTTGCAGGGATCGGGCGAGGTCGCTCTCAGCGATCCAAATCCGGCATAGGTGAGCCGGCACAATCCTTCGGCGCCGCCACCGATTGCGATCTTCACGTGCCCGAGTCGAATGCGATCGGCCGCATATCCGATGGCGGTCGCCGACGATGAGCACGCGGTCATGATGGTGGTGCGTGGACCGTGAATTCCAAAATGTCGACCGACCAGATCGGTCACCGACGAAGGCTGATGCGGAACGAGCAGGGCAGTGGGCGGCGCGATTTCGCCCGCGTGCGCGCGTTCGACGTAACTTTCGGTCAGCTGAATTCCGCCGGTGCCGGTTCCGAGCACGAGCGCGGCTGCATGCAAAATCTCCGCTGTCAGGCCAGCGTGCACAATGGCCTGAGCAGCGGCAGCCAGCCCAAAACGATCGGGACGCGAGAGCGGAACGGGGGACTTGTCGAGAGAGATTGCCTCGGACGGCAGCGCCGGTGTGGCAGCTTCAGCCGCGAGACGAGTGCGAAATCCGCTGGTGTCGAAGAGAGTGAGCGGTCGAATACCGGTGGTACCGGCACGTAAACCACGTTCAAGCGCAGAGACGTCGGGCCCAAGCGCAGTGACCGCGCCCAAACCCGTAATGGCGATCCTCATTCAGGGGCGGCTTCCTCTTCGTCTTCCGGCGCGCCTTTGTTTTCGTGGCGCTTGTCCCAGCGATCTTTCCATTTGCTGTGCTCGGGGTTGGTCTGCCAATCCATATTGGCCTTGACCACCGGTCCGCCCGCGCGGGTGTGCACCACCAAATCTGTCTGCACCGGAACTTTGCACGCCAGCTGCTCAGTAGCCGCCGAATTTTGATCGGCTGGCTTCAGCCACACTTTGCATCGCCGGCACCAGCCGCGACTTTTTCCGCAGTGAAGCTCGGGCCACATGCCGCGAAAAACGGTGATGCCAGTTCGCTCCGCGACGTCGAGTACGGACTCGTCCGATCTCGCGTCCACGGTGACGCACTCGCGTTCGAAAGTGACCTTGGGCAAAGAACGTCCTCCTGAGACGCAACTATATATCGCAAACGGATCTTTTGCGCTGGTGGTAATGTACATCGGTGCGGCACAAATTTTGGTTTTTGGCCTCGCTCGCGGCCTCCTGCCATTCGCCGGCCGGGACCCATGTGACAGATGCGGCGGTGGATGTCGGCGTTGACAGCGCTTTCAGCGGCACGCCGACGGTGAACGTTGATCTGCCACGCAATGGGATCGCGCCGAACGAGCTCGGCGTGATCGTCGATGACAATAATCCCACCTCGATTGCGGTGGCAGCTCACTATCAACTGGTGCGCCCCGAAGTTCCCGCTGGCAACTACATCCACATTTCAATTCCGCAGGTGGGTAGCGCGCCGCCGTCGACGCTGACGCAGGTCGACTTCACGCCGCTCAAGAGCGCGGTCGACCTGCAGACCGCCGCCATCGAAGCGGCCGCCACCGACGGTCATCACATTCAGGCCTACGCGCTCACCTTCATTCATCCGTTTTCGGTAGACAACATGTCCATCGGATCGGCGTTCGCACTCGGCTATCTTTCGATCTCGATCACCTGCAACATCAACTACCGGTCGGACTACATCGACGACGACTCCACCAAACCGTTCGACGATTTTCAAATTCGTCCCACCATGATCTTGGGCGGTGTGGATCAAGCGGGCGGCATCGCGCTCATCGATCGCGGCAAGATGTCAGACGGGACCTTTCCGTCGGGCTCGGCCTACTTCGTTCAGACCGCCGACCCAGTGCGCTCCATGCCGCGCGATAACTCGTTCAAGTCGCTGGTGGCGTCGTGGGATTCGGCGACGGGGATCGACACTCATTTTGTCGATCTTTCGGCGATGACGCCCGACGACCTCACCGGCAAGACCAACCTGCTCATCTATGAGATCGGCCGAGTCAACGTGCCCAACCTCGATACCAACAGCTTCGTGCCCGGCGCGATCGCCGATCACTTGACCTCGTTCGGCGGGCAGCTCAACGGCGATGTGCTCGACACCGGCTCCGGACAGATGAGCGAGCTTCTGTGGATCGCCGGTGGCGCCACCGGCAGCTACGGATCTGCCATCGAGCCGTGCAATTGGCCGGACAAATTTCCCAACCCTACCTATTTTCTGCCGCACTATTTTCGCGGCGAGAGCTTGATCGAAGCCTACTGGAAATCGGTGTCTGACATGTCGGAAGGAAATTTCGTGGGCGATCCGCTGGCGTCACCGTGGGGCAAAAACGACGTGAAGATCGTCGGTCAAGGTGCGTCGACGGCGATCACCATCCGCACCACTTGGTTCAGACCGGGCATTACCTACACCGTCGAGGCTGGCGACTCCGAGAGCGGTCCGTTCGACACCGTGGGAAGCGACGTGAAGCTGGACAAGTACGAGCTCACCACCATCCAGATCGCCAACGCGAACCGCGCCTACTATCACCTGCACGGCAAGTAGCTACTTCTACCTGCACGCCAAGTAGCTACTTCTTCGCCTTGATCGTCTTGCCCTGTAGGTTGAGCTTCTGAACGGTCATGTTGACCGCCTGCGTGACGGCCACCTTGGCGCAGTCGAGTGTCAGCGCCTTGCCCTCTTTTTCGACATCGGCTTGTCGGCCGATCTCGACCTTCATCTCGCCGTCTCCGTCGCCGCCGATGGCCAGCGTTTTTTGCGGGAGCGTATTTCCAAAGACCGCCAGTCGAACAAAACGATCGAGCACGCGATACTGCTTCCCCGGCTTTGGATCGTCCAACCTGCCGCCCGCAGCGAGCACGCGCAACGCCACTTCGAGGGCAGGAAGATTGTGCTGCTTTTGAGCCGCTGCGAGCGCATCGGCATCAGCGAGCACGATGAGCTCGGGGTGCTTCTTGAGCTCGGCCACGAACATCTCGCCGAGCTCGGCGGTGACTCCGCTCTTTACTCCGTCCGCTTCTTCGACGCCGCGAACGAGCAGATAGTGTTTAGCCGCTGCCTCGGCAGTGGCCGGTGCGAGGAAACAGCCGACGACCGACAGCCAGAGCGCGCTCGAAACGATGAGAGTTCGCATCGGCTTCGGGTATCACACAATGGCAATCGCGACAAACCTCATGCTACCATCTCGTCCCGGTGAGACGCGCCTCCGACTGGGTCATTGTGGCCTCCTTTCTTATGCTTGCCTTGGTTGCCGCTTGGAGCGGATTCGGCGAGGATCTCGAGCTGTTTTTCGGCCGCCAGCCGAGCGGGCCTGCGCCAACGCAGACACAGGCGTCCACGCCGAAGTGACGCGACTTAAATTAACTTGACGAAACGGCTTGGTTTTTCGTAAATTCTTGGGCGCTATAGGCCGGCCTATTTAAAGGTGAGGAGACCTGCGAATGTTCGCGATTATGGTGAGCGAGAAGGGCGGAGATTCGAACCGCATCGAGTTCGATAAACCCGAGGTCACCATTGGTCGGGTTCAAGGCAACGACATCATCCTTCCCAAAGGCAACGTATCCAAACGTCATTCCCGCATCGTGCTCAAAGACGGCAAGTTCATCATCGTCGATCTGAAGAGCACCAACGGCACCTACGTGAACGGGCGCAAGATCACCAGCCCGCTGGTGGTCAAGGGCTCCGACAAGATCTACATCGGGGATTTCATCCTCACCATCGAAGACGGCGCAGCTGCGTCGGCTTCGGCGGATAGCGCCGCTCCTGCGGCAGATTCCGAGCCGCCAGCGCGCAAGAGTCCGACCCTTCCGCCTCCGCCGCCGCGCAGAACCGCGCCGCCGTCTCAAGCCGAGCCGCTCGCGGAAAGCGCCGAAGAGGCGGAAAAAGACGAAGAGTCGGGACCGGTCGCGCAGGCCGCCGCCGACGCCGACGACGACGACGACGACGACGACAAATCGGACATGGAAGAGACGCCCGATCCGGAGCGTCTGTCGGAGCGCGACGCGGCGCCGCCGGCGAGTCGTCCGGCTTCGGCCATCGTGCCTCCGCCGCAGCCGGCTTCGGTCGCTTCGCGCCCGACCGGCCAAATGCCGGCGCAGAAATCTCCCTCGGGCATTCATTCGCAGCAGTCGCGTCCAGCATCGGTGGTGAACTCGCCGCCGCCGTCGCGCCCTTCGATCCCTGAACGTTCGGGCCCCGAACGTTCGGCGCCAGCTTCGCGTCCGGCGAGCGTGGCGCCGCCGAGCTCCGCGCTGCCCGCGCAGTCGCCGAGCGCGCGGGTGCCGTCGTCCGCGCCGCACAAGCGGGTTCCGAGCGCACAGATAGCGCCGGCAGGACGCAAGATCACACTCGGCGACGCAGGCCTGGAGGGTAAGCGCGATAAGCAGAACGCGGTCATGCGCGACCTCGGCGCGCGACTGGTGGCGACGCTCCAAGATCTCGGCGAGCTCAGTGAAGAGGATCTGTGGGCGCGGGCCGAAACGCGTGCCTCGGAGCTGGTCGATCAGCTGGTGGCCGACAGCGCGCTCCCGAGTGATCTGGAAGCAACCGATCTGATCAAGGACGTGGTCGCCGAAGCGGTGGGCATCGGGCCGCTGGAAGATCTTTTGTCCGACGAATCGGTCCGCGAGATTTCGATCCCGCGTCACGACCGGGTCTTCGTCGATCGCGACGGTCAGGTTTCGTTGCATGGGAAATGGATCTCGTCGGTGGAGTCGCTCGAGCGAATCGCTTGGCGGCTACTTCAGCGAGCCGGCCGGCAGCAGAGCTTTGCCAGCGATCGAGCCAGCGGTCTCGTCGGTGGTCGGATCGAAGGCGGATTCGTCATGACCGCCGCGCTTCCGCCCCTGGCTGGACGTGGCGCGGTGACGCTCAAGCGCACTCGCAGTCGGGCCACCACGCTGGCCGACTTGGCACAGAGTGGAATGCTCTCACGCGAAATGGCAGACACTCTCGAAGGCGCGCTCAAGTCGCGTCGCAATATCGTCATTTCGGGCGGTGCGCAAACTGGTCGCTCCACGCTTTTGTCGGCCATGCTGCGCGCGCTCGATCCGTCCGAGCGGGTGATTCTCGTCGAGCAGGCGGAAGAGATCGAGCTCGGCGAAGGACTGTCCGTGCAGTTGACCACCCGCGGTGGCGCTCGAGAGGCAGTGCAAAACGCGCTGCGCCTCGGACCTGATCGTCTGGTCATCGGCGATCTGGCCGGCGGCGAGGCGTACGACTTCGTTTCGGCGGCAGTGAGCGGTACCGACGGGCTCATCGCGGTGGTGAACAGCTCTTCTCCGCGTGACGCGCTCACCCGCATCGAGTCTATGGCGCGGCTCGCGTCGGAATCGCCTTCGCGTGAAATGCTCCACGAGCAGATTCCGGAAGGCATCCACGTGGTGGTGCAGCTCAGCCGCGCGGAAAACGGCTTGCGCGTGACGCAGCTGTCGGAGGTTAGCCCTTCGGCGGACGGTGCCAGCGTGCGGGCGCTTCACTCCTATCAATCCGACGGTCGCTTCATCTCTTCGGGTCACGTTCCACGCTGGGGAGGCGGAGCTTGAGTCCCGCAGCCCGTTTTCCGACGGGAATCAATTAGGGACATCCCCTAGCAGGGTGTTGAAAAAGGCAAAAGATGCCAGGTAATCGATCATCATTCACCCTGCTAGTCGATCTACGAAGGGCTGCGCCCTTCCCCCATCGTGCACAGCCCGATGGGTCCCCCATCCCCTCCGCCGCGACCTCGCGGCGACGCACGCTTTGCGTGCTTGATCAGTTCTCCAACGGAAATCAAGGCGCCAAAGGCGCCGTCGGCGCGCGAATTGCGCCGGAGCAAGTGGGGAGGCTCACGCGACTAGTGCATGTGGCGAGTTAGCGCGACCGATCGTGAAGGGCGAGTAGCGGCGTCCCTCGATCTCGAAGAGGGCGAGCTCACCATTGGTCGCGACGCCGATCGTCAGTTAGTTTTGCCGTCGGCGAGCGTGTCGCGCCGTCACGCCAAGATCGTCATCGAAGGTGAGAAGATCATGCTGGTCGACGAGCAGTCGGCCAACGGGGTGATGGTGAACGGCGCGCGCGTCGGTGGGCCGACCGCAGTGACGGTTGCCTCGCAGATCGCCATCGCCGATTTCGCGCTTCGCATCGAGCGACTCTCGGTTGCGCCGGCGCGAGGACAAAAGCCCGCCGCCATGGTGCCGACCATTCCACCGTCACCAGTCTCGGTTTCGGTCGAAGCGCAAGGCCCGTCCTTGCGCCTCATCTCGGAGGGCGGGCCGTACGGCGGTCAAGTGTTCGATCTTCCGCCGGGTGAGATTTCGGTCGGCCGTTCGGCCGAGAACGCGCTGGTATTCGATGATCCGTCGCTGTCGCGCAAGCACGCGCGGCTGAATCGTCGCGGACAGATGATCGATGTCGAGGATCTCGGCAGCTCGAACGGCACGCTCGTCAATGGCCGCAAGATCGGCCAGAGCGTGGCGCGACCGGGCGACACGGTCCGCTTCGGTGAACTGCAGTTTAGGCTCGAGGGAGATCTGGTAGGCACCCGCACCAGCGCGCCCACCTCTGCGGCGCCGACCATGGCCTACCTGCTGATCGGTGGCGGCGTCGTGACCGCGCTGCTCATGCTCCTCGCAGTGGTGGGGCTGCTGCGGCGCGTACCTCCGACGCAAGCCCCGGGACGAGAGGGCATCTCACACATCTCTCGCCAAGGTGATCAGCACCTTCGCGCGGCGCAGAATTTTTATGTCCAACAGCGCTACGACAGTGCGCGCAGTGAAGTCGAAGCGGCGATTCAAGATGATCCGGCTTCCACTGACGCGCTCAGCCTGAAGAAAAAGATCATTCAAGCGCCCGAGGACGATCGCGCGGTGATCTCGGCGAAAGGCAGTCTGGCGCTCGGCGATCGCAAAGGGCTCGATGCGGCCTTGCGCACACTGGAAGAGGTCACCCCCGGTTCGGCGGCGCACAATTTGCTGGCTGGCAAACTGGTGAGTGCGCTCGAGCGATACGGAAATGATCGCTGTCAAGGGCGCGCCTATCCGGAATGTGCGTGGGCGATCTGTCGCGCGTTCGAGGTCGCGCCGCCGGGCGAGCGACCCACCCCGCGATCGCAACGCGCGCTCGAGGAAGCGGAAAAGCGACTCAAGCGCGACGCGTCGTTCCAGCCCTGCCGGTACACCGCGCGGTAAATGAGGGACGCCCCCTAAAGATGGCGTTTTTCGATCGTCTCAGGACTGCGCTTCGTAAATACGAAGACGGCGTGCATGAAGTGGGCGATGCCGTCGATGCGAAGAGCCTCAAAGCGGCGGAGCGTCGTATAGGGCGGTCGCTTCCGACCGGACTCAGCGATCTATATCGATCGTTTGACGGGATTCGGCTGTTCTGCGAGACCTATACGATTTGGGGCACCGACGGAATTTCTTCCTCGGACCTCGACGACGGTCTCATCGCAATCGGCGAAGGTCCCGAGGGACTTTTGTTCGTCGACAAAAAGGGAATTGTCTTTTTGCGCGAAGAGGCCGGCGATTCCATTTTGGCCGGAACCACACTCGAGCGTTTTCTCGACGCGGTGCTGGCGCGCGAGGCGCTGCTGGTCGATCGCGAGGGCGAGTTCAAGGAAGTGTTCGAGCCGACCGGCGAGATCGATCTCAAAGTTCGCGCCAAAAGGGCGCAGGTGGCCATCAAGCTCGACGGTGGCGCCGCGCTGTGGCACTTCGACGCGGCGGAGACCGCGCTCGAAAGTGGCGAGGCTGAAGCCGCTGAGGCCGCCCTCGAACGCGCGCTAAAGGCCGACGAACATGCGACTGCGGCCTGGGCGTTTTTAGGCGCGCTCAGGCGACTTCGCGACGCGCAAGATGCGGAAGACTGTTTCGTTCGGTCTGCCGCCGGCGGACTCGCCGAGGTGCGGGCCGAGCGTCTTGCCGAGGCCGCACGATTGGCTTTAGAACGAGGAGACGAGCGCGCGCGAAGATCACACGCCGACTCTTCGCGAAAATACGACGAGACGTTGGCGGAACGATTTTTCGAAGAGGCGCAATCGCTGCGAAAAAATGGCGATGATGAAGGGGCGCTCAGTCGCGCCGCGCTTTCGTCCGCGCTCGATCCGAACGGTGAAGCTACCGCCCTGCTCGACGAGCTTCGTCGCCGGCGAAAACTTCCGGTCCTGAAGTAGCTACTTCGTTGCCGCCGGGGCGTCGGCGGATGGAGCGGGCGTCGCCACCGGTGCCGCAGTCGCTGACGCGAGAAGCTGTTCGCGCCCGATCACCAGCGCCTTTCCGTCGGCGTCGCGGCCGCGGAATAGAATCGCGATTCGTTCGGTCTCGGGCCGGTGAAAGCGAAATGCTCGCTCGGAAGAGAAGGACTCTTCGCCGATTCGGTGGCGCGTGCCGCCTTCGTCATCGGTGAAGATGGAGAAGCTGCCGTCCTTGGGCGTCGCCCCCTCGACGTTGATCAGCAGATCGGCGCCGTCGGTGGCGACGCTGATCGAGCCGCGAAATAGAGTCCCGAGCAACTCCTTTGCCGCCTTGGCGCGTCCCAAGATCGATCCGGCGCAAAGTAGCGAGCGAGCGAGCGCCCCCGAGCGAGCGGACGCGGTGTCAGCCGAGATGGCCAGCGCCCGTTCGCTTGCGTAGCGGTCGAGCTCCCACGTCATGGGAAGCGCGCTCCCGAGCGCGATCCACTCGAGCGCGGTTTGCTTGCCACGTCCGGGGACGGTTCCGTCGGCCGGATCGCGTTTGCTGATCTCGTAGGCCAGATCGAGATCTTCAGCGCCGCGGGAGGCGCCGAGCGAGAGCGGCTCATACAATCCGAGCGGCCGCGAAAGCTCGTTCTGCAGAATCTTGTGCAAGCTCGAAGCGCGCGCGATGCGCTCCACTTCCCATGTCGACAAACGTCGCGACTCGGCAAACGCGGTGGCGCTGGTGAGCGTGCACGCCAAGAGCAGCGAGACGAAGCGAAAAGACCTCATGGTGTCGGGCTCGTGGAAGTCGGGCTGGGCGCAGCACTCGGCGGGGCAGTTTGCACCAGCCGATCGGTGCGCGGCAAAATTCGCTTGAGGATCGCCACCGCCTGCTCCAGCGATCGACACTGATCGGTTCCGCACTGAATCTCGATCACCACGCCGCGTGCGCGATCCTCGGTGACCACCGCCAGGATCTTTCCGCTCGCGCCGTGTACCGCCCGATCGCCGAGCGTGCCCACGATCGTGGTCGCGCCCGGAATCTCTTTGGCCGCGTCTTCAAATCGCTGGTCGAGCTCGGTCAGCTGGCTGATCTTCCACGCCCGAATGGCGGCGTCGTACGACTCCGGCCGATCGACCGCGCGGAAGTGGATGCTGTCGTAGATCGGCGACTGTGGCAGATCGCCAAGGCGTTCGCTTTTGAGCTCGCCGTCGTATCCGGTCACCGCTTTGAGCTCGGCGGCCGAAAGTAAAACCGAGGCGTCGATCGGTTGCGTATCGACCGGCGCGGCCGGAGCTGTTTTGACCGCGCCTTCGCCGCTCAACTCCAAGCTGGCGAGCACGCGCTCGGGCTCGAGCTCTCGTTTGAGCGGAGGTCCGCCGCCGATGAACGCCAGATGCGCGGCGTGCGACTGCTGGGGCGTGAAATGGTCCAGATGGACGAGCGTGCCGCGTTGCGCGAAGTCGTGGCGAGGCAGCCGATCGTCGAATCGGCGATCGGAGCGGAACGCCACATATCCGCGCATATAAACGATGAGCGTGAAGCGCGCCACCTTGTGCGACCAAGGTGGCATCTCCGGAAGCTTGGGGATGGTGTAGCGTCCGTCGCTGTCGGTCTCGCGCAAAAGCTCGTAAGCTCCGGCCGGCTCCTCGCCATTTTCTGGATTCGCGAATGGATCGACGCGGGTGAATCCCCAGCTGGCGTAGACCAGCGCGCCTGCAATGGGTTTGCCGTTTTCACCGTCGAGAACACGACCGTCGAACGGCCCCACCAGCGTCCCCGGAATTACGGTGTCGATGCGCGCGGGAAACGGCGCGTTGGCCATCGCCGGCGCACAGCCCGAGGCCAGCGCCGCCAGAGACAAAACTTGGGCCAGGGCCAGGGAAGCTGGCTTGATTCGGACGAGTCGACTTGGTAATTTCATAACTTAGCTGAGATCCTTTTAGCTTAGAGCGAACGGCTCGTAAACCCGAATCGAGCGTCCGGAAGGCGGCAGAGATGCTTCGTTGTAGCCATTGTGGGAAGGTAAATCGAGACGGATCGCTGTTTTGCCAGGACTGCGGCCATCGGCTCGAGGCTTCCGGGGCTGCGCCTCTGCCACGCAACGACGCTTCTCAGGTGATCTGTGTCTCCTGCGCGAGCACCAATCCGGCTGGCATGAACTTCTGCAAAATGTGTGGCACTTCGTTACAGGGGCCGTCGGCAGAGCCAAGCGCTGCGCCGACCACTACACCCGCGCCGAGCGCCGTAAGAGCGAATGCGGCCGCGCTCGCCAAACAGAGCTGTCCGGCCTGCGGAAAGTCCACGCCGGCGGGGTTCGCGTTTTGCCAGCATTGTGGTCAGCGACTCACGCCCGGTGCAC
>PLXG01000056.1 GCA_003153195.1 Myxococcales bacterium | reverse complement strand
CCGACTTCGAAACGGTGCCAAGGTGATAACGATCCTGACATTTGGCTTCACGGTACGCATACGATTTTTCCATTGTGTTTGGACAAGGTGCTAATACTCACGAACCTGTCGTGGGTGAGAAACCCGTACCAGTCAGCTGTTGAACCGCGACCGAACCCAGTTCCTTTTCGGGAGACGATGTTCAAGTTCATGGACATCCAAATACTTCGACATCTCACCGAGAACGAGGTCCGCGAGATCAACCTCATCACGAAAACAAGAGCGCGACGTTTCGTCGGCGCGGCGAGAGAGGAATGGCTCTATCCGGAAATGCCATTGCCTGTGGAACAATGGAGCACATACGGACAGAAGTTCCTCTTGATGCCCGACCCTCGCTCCATCAATCTCGGCGGAGAAATGTTCTGGCGAAATGCCGATGGAACCGGCGGCGCGATGGATGAGTATGGCCGGCGCCCTGAGCACCCAGATTGCGGCAAGGAAAGCCGAACGCAGGAGGAAGGCGAGACGCTGCTTCGGTTTCAAGGCGAGTTCGCGCGTCTCTGTGGGCCCTATCGGCGAGGTCGAAGCTTCGAACTCGGGCGCCTTGAAGAAGAGATGATGAGCGACTCTCTACATCAGTATTACCTGTCGTTGGACAATCCGTCCGGGCGCGGAAAAGTCAGATGACCGAAGAACAGCGCGCGAGGCTCGAAGGGATGTCGATGAAGGAGCGTCAAGTATGGTTCAAAAACAAAGGCGCCGCGGGCAAAGAACTGATGGGTGTCGTGGAGGACGAGGTATACTCGATGGTCAGCGACTACAAGCACATGATTCGGTCAGTGGCGCCTGTCGCCTGCGTTCGACGTGAATCCATTTCCTGAATGCGCCCGCGAACTGAAGACGTTGATCACAGAGGAAACGGGGGCCCGCGATGAGCATCGACGCGCTGCTTTCGGCGGCCCCGTACTTCGGGATCACCGCGTCGCGCGCCGCGAGCACAATCGCTGAGGTCGAACAAGCGGTCGCCACGTGGCGCACGGTCGGAACCGGACTCGGGCTGAGCGACGCAGACCTCGAGGCGCATGCCGACGCGTTCGAACACGACGCACGTGCCGCCGCGCAGCACTTGGCCAAGTAGCGCCAGGTAGGGTGTCTTTCCATGGCGATTAGCGAGATCGACACGCCCGCAACTGTCATGGGCTTACGGCCCGTCTCCTGAAATGCTTGTTGCTTCCAGAACGCCACCCCCTCTTGTTGCCTTCCTTTGTGTCAAGGCGAATCGTCGAGGCATCCGGGAATGCCGTCACCGCCTGNNGGGGGGGGGGGGGGGGCGAATCCCGCCGTCCCGATTGATTGAGCAGAACGCCGAATGCGATCTCGCATACGGCGTTTTTGTTGTGGCGACCAGCGAGTGGCCTAAATGCGCCAAGCCGAACAGCCGCGATTGTTGCAAATTGGGGTTCCGCTCAACGCAAGCTTTTCGATTCGCACTCATGGACCGGGCCTGTGAAGACAATCGACGCGCCGCCGCAGGCGAAGATCCTCATCGAAAGTATGAGGGACATCGGTTACACCCTCGAAACCGCGCTTGCCGATGTCGTGGACAACTCGATTTCTGCCGGCGCCCGAAATATTTCAATACACGTCGATTCGACATCGTCGTCACCGAAGCTGGCGATTTCGGATGACGGCAGTGGAATGACGCGTATCGAACTGATCGAAGCGATGCGCCTAGGCAGCAAGCATCCGCGAGACGCTCGTCGGGCTTCCGACCTTGGACGCTTTGGGCTCGGCATGAAAACGGCTTCGTTCTCACAATGCCGACGCCTCACCGTGGTCGCTCGCGTCGAAGGCATCACGAGCGCGGCAGTGTGGGACCTGGACGAGATCGAGGCCGCAAACAACTGGGCGCTCGGAATCGTCACGGACTATGACGCGGTGCCATTCATTGAGGAACTGGGCGCTGTCGGCGTTTTAGTCGTTTGGGAAAAACTTGATCGAGCCGTCGAGCTCGGCGGATCGAACGAGGCCCGGCGCGACTTCGTGCACAGAGTTGACGAAGCTCGCTCCTATCTTGAGTTGGTCTTCCATCGCTTTCTCGCCCCAGACGGCCGTCTGAAGAAAGTGACGATGTCGATCAATAATTCAGCGCTCGTAGCCTATGACCCTTTTCATTCGACGCATCCGGCGACGCAACGCGGTGAGACGGAGGTCATTGGGGTTGGGAAGCAACAAGTTGAAGTGACTCCGTTCGCACTGCCGCACCACAACAACGTCAGCCCAGAAGACTGGGAACATTACGGCGGCAAGGCTGGATACCTCAAGAACCAGGGATTCTACTTGTACCGTGCGCGACGATTAATCGTGTTCGGAACGTGGTTTCACCTCGCGAGACAGTCTGAAATAACGCGACTTGCCCGCGTGCGAGTCGATATTCCTAACGGGCTCGACGCCGAATGGCACGTCGACGTGAAGAAGGCGTCGGCACGCCCACCGCTGCAAGTGCGAGAGCGTCTGAAAGCCGTGATCGCGCAGCTAGCGGCGCCTGCGAAGCGTGTGTACGTGCGGCGCGGAGCTCGTTTGCACGGGAGCGCTGTGTCCCTGTGGGATCGAGTACAGCGAGACAACCAGATCATCTATGCCGTAAACCTTGAGAGCCCGCTGATCAAGGAGTTTGTCGGTGAACTCAACCGAGAACTGGCCGAAGCTTTTGCACGCTTGATGCGTGCCGTGGGAGCTGGCCTTCCGCTCGACGCCATCTTCGCCGACCTCGCGTCATCTCCCGAATCAGTAGCGGTGGAAGCCCTCGACCCCGAAACACTGGAGCATCTGCTCAAGGTGTCACTGGACCGAATCTCACTCATGAACGGAGATCGCGGACAGGCAATCGATCTCTTGCAACGAACAGAACCGTTTCGATCCAACTGGGACGCGACCGAGCGACTTCTTGAATTGCACGCCGACAGGATGGGGACGTAATGGCATTCGACTACGCGGCGCTGGAAGTGTTGGCGGATTCGCTCATCGCTCAGGCGGCCCTCATCAGCCCTGAAGGGATCCGTTCGTTGATCAGCGATCTCCGCGCGGTGGCCGATGTCACGGACGACCAGGCCGAGCAGTTGGCGCGCGTGCTCGAGACTCGTCACGGGGTGATGATGGAACTTGGAAGCGCGCTCGTGGATAGCGACTTCGAACCGTGGCTCGACGCTCAGCGCGCAAGTATCGATTTCTATTACTGGGGCCGCTATCGGAAGTTGCTCGAATCGCAGGGGTTCTCGAAGGGCGTCGTCAGAACCACGAATACGGACACGGATCGCACGCTAGAGTACCTCCAGAATCCGCTCAAGGAGGGTGCGTGGAGCCGGCGCGGCATGGTCGTCGGGCATGTNNCTATCGCCTGATCGTGGTGATCGCGGGCGTGCACAACAATCTGAGAAATCAAACGCAGAAGCGAATCGACGAGGGGTTCGTGGGCCGCGACTCTGCCAGAATGTTTTCAAAGAAGGATGAGTCCTGGATCGGCGTCTCTCGATTTGATGCCACACGCCGGCCGTTCACATTTACCACGTCACTCCGTGACTTCACGAAGGAAACGGCTTCGGCCGTCGGAATTTCGATCCAGAATCTGACGGAACCCGCCGTTCTGGTGATTAAGAAGAATTCCAACACGCTCAAGAACCTCATCGAATGGATCCGCGAGAACAACCTCTCAGCGCAGACAGGTGGAAAAGTTTCAGCGCCACTGCTTCTGATCGACGATGAGGCGGACAATGCTTCGATCAATGTCGCAGCCGGGCCGGGGGAAATTTCTCGAATCAATGGGCAGATCCGTGAACTCCTCAACGTGTTTGCGAGAAGCTGCTATGTCGGCTACACGGCCACGCCATTCGCAAACATCTTCATCGATCCAGACACCGATGACGACATGCGCGGTGAAGATCTCTTCCCGAAGGATTTCATCGTAAGTCTGGATCCACCAACGAACTATTTCGGCGCAGGACGGGTGTTCCTAGATGAAACTCGCCAGGTGATTCGACCGATCGAAGACAGTTCGGGGCTGTTGCCGACGACACATAGACAGAGCCACGAAGTTGCCGAGTTGCCACCGAGTCTGAAGGAGGCGTTGAGAACGTTCGTTTTGGCGCGTGCTACGCGGATTGCGCGCGGACAACGGGGGAAGCACAACTCGATGCTCGTGAATGTTTCGAGGTTCACGGATGTCCAGCGCCAAGTTCGAATGGCGCTCGAGGCTGAGCTCGAGGCAATCAAAGAGGCCGTCCGACTTCAGTCCGCGTTGCCCGCCGAGCGCGCGCTAAGAGACGATGTAATGAGCGACCTTCGCACGACCTGGTCACGAGAGTACGCGGATACCGGGCTGCGCTGGGAGGATCTGCAGCCTTTGTTGCCCGAAGCAGCGTCGCCGATTCGCGTCATCGAGATCAACAATAAATCTCACGACAGCTTGAACTACGACGAGCATCGCGTCAACGGCCTCAGCGTGATTGCCGTGGGTGGCTTCTCTCTTTCACGCGGACTGACCCTTGAAGGACTCGTCGTCAGTTATTTCCTGCGGAATTCGATGATGTACGACACGCTCATGCAAATGGGACGCTGGTTTGGCTACCGTACGGGTTATGACGACCTTTGTCGCGTGTGGATGCTCGAAGACGCCATCGGCTGGTACGCTCACATCGCAGTGTCGATCGAACAACTTCGCGAAGAGTTACGCCGGATGGCGGCTCGCGGAGCGACTCCGATAGAATTTGGACTGAAGGTGAGAGCGCATCCCGACACTCTCCTAGTTACGGCTAGGAACAAAATGGGCAGCAGTGAGAAAGTTGTTGTCAATGTCGGGCTGTCGTCCGAACTGATTGAGACCGCGGCAATCGCAAATGATCCGGAGTCGCGCAAGGACAATATGTTACTCGCGCAGGCGCTGATCGCCGGGTTGAACGAGCGCGGAGTCGGATTCACTCAGGCAGGTGGACCGGGTAGCACGCGTATTTATTGGAAAGTCCCCGTGGCCATTGTTACGCAGTTCATTCGATCATTTGAAAATGATGCCATGTCAATGCTTACCGATCCCGCGCCAGTCGTGCGATATATCGAGGAGAGACAGGACGATGAGTTGGCGCTATGGGATGTCGCAGTGATCGGGCTTGCAAGTCCAAGCGCCGTCGGCAAGCAGGATTCGAGTATTGGCTTTCTCGTGAATCTTCAGACACGGGCCGCTGGTCGAAGCACTAAGGGAACGCTCAGGCTTTCCAATAACCGACGCGTCGCAACGGCCGGAAGTGAAAAGCTCGGTCTAACGACCGATCAGATAGTGGCTGCTGAGGCCGACTTCTGGCGTGAACAACGAGCACAAGGCAAATCGGCGAAGAGTGTGTCCGACTCGGCATACCGCACGCGTCGCGAACGGCCATTGCTAATGTTGCATCTAATCAGAACTGTGAGGGGAGACTCGACCGTCGCTCCGGCTGGGTGCATACCTGACGAACCTGTGCTCGCCTGGGGAATCAGCTTTCCAGTGACTACACGCGAGGAGACACGTGTCGCTTACGTCGTGAATACAACATGGATTCGAGAGCATATGCCGGACGACGTCGCGCCGGAGGAAATGCAGGGCGACGAAGAATGAGCGTCGAAACGAATCCTTGGGGTAGCATTGCTCCGCCTGCCGGGCACTCGCAGGTTACCGCTCGACGCGTATCCGAGAGTCTGCCATGGAATTTCTATTGGGCCGTCGATCAGTCGAATCGCCGGTTGCTGTTGCTGAGGCATGGCCCTTCCAGTGTGCACGGTGACCGGCTACCGAAGTTTCGCGCGCTTGAGGTTCGCGAGGAGAACGCCGGTGAGAACGGTAGCGCTGCGTTAGTGATTCGACTTCTCGATGAAAAACTACTCGATATCTTTGCAGAACTTATCCACGACATCATTCTCTCGTGCGCGGATTGCCGAGACGAGCGAGACGCGGTCGCGGTGGCGATTCGAAGGACCTGGAAGTGGCACTATCTCCTCGCTGGTGGGAACGTTGGTCGACTCGCGGCCGAGAGGCAGATGGGGTTGGTGGGGGAGCTTTCCGTGATCGACCGGTGCCTACTGCCGAAGCTCACTCCTAGCCAGGTAATGCACGCGTGGACAGGGCCACTCGGCGGTGCGAAGGATTTTGTCCTCGCGAGCTGCAGCATAGAGTCGAAAGCGGTTGGGATCAAACGCGTCGACAGCGTGCGGATCAGTTCGGAGTGCCAGCTCGATCCTTCCGACTGTCCAGCACTCTATTTGCACATTCTCAAGGTTGAGGTTTTCGAGGACGGCTCGACGCATGGCAAGACGCTCAACGAGATAGTCAGCACACTCCGCGAGCGGATTAATCTGATTGATGCGGCCGCCGCGGGACGATACGATCAGTTGCTGACGGCGGCGGGCTACGACGCCGAAATCGACTACACCGATCTTCGGTGGTTGGTCCAAGGGAGTATCATCGCACGCGTCTCAGATGAATTTCCATCGATTACTCCCGCTTCGATCCCGCACGGAGTAAGGAATGTGCGATACGAACTCGAGCTCGCTCGCATCGAGCCCTTCATGGTCACGCCGGATCTGCTGATGTCTACGATCGCCGGAGACTCGGCGTGAGCGACGGAATCGAGGCGTTTCACTCCGAGCTTTTTCAAGATGTATTGAGGCGCGCCGACGCTTCCGGCTCCCTTACGCCTGACGCGTTCTTCGAACGTTTCGGTGAACCGCTCGTGGATTCTGGCGAGCTCCGGACCGCGGATCGCGCCCATTACTCTGGGCTACGCGGCGTGCGACTCGACGGATACGGCGGTGACCCCACTGAAGCCGATGGCGTGCTGAGCGTGATCATTTCCGATTTTTCGCAAGCGGCCGAAATCGAAACCCTCACGGCGACTGACATGGAGGCGCAGTTCAAGCGCGCCGTCGCATTCATTCGAAAATCACTGGATCGCCAGTTTCGCCTCGACTTGGAAGAGACATCACCGGCATTTGGTGTTGCCGACACTATCTCGAGCTCTTGGGCGAGCGTGCGGCGAATCAGCGTCATCCTGATCACAAATAGGTTGCTTAGCGACCGCGTTGATGGCTATCCGGCCGGTGACATTGACGGTCGACCAGTGACGTATGGCGTTTGGGATATTGGAAGGCTGTTCCGCTACGAGGCGGCAGGTCGAGAGCGCGAGGATTTGATCGTCGACATGGCGGAGTACGGTGGCAATCTGCCAGCTCTTCCAGCACACCTGTCGCATGCCGGCTATGAGGCCTATCTCGTCGTCGTAAGCGGCAGCCAGCTTGCCGCAATCTACGATCGATGGGGAGCGCGACTCCTCGAGCAGAATGTCCGAGTCTTTCTTCAAGCGCGCGGCGGCGTGAACAGGGGGATCAAGAATACACTCGACAACGATCCGTCGATGTTCTTCGCCTATAACAACGGGATTACCGCCACAGCTGAGAACGTGACGACTTCGATTGGGCGAAACGGACTCGCAATTTCAGCGCTCCAAAACCTTCAGATCGTGAACGGCGGACAGACCACGGCTTCTATAGCAGCCGCTGCGCGTCGTCCGAACGTTGACCTTTCGAAAGTGTTCGTACAGATGAAGCTCTCAATCATCCCGAACGAGCGCGCCAAAGAAGTTGTTCCGAAAATTTCCGAGTTTGCGAACAGCCAGAACAAGGTGAATGCCGCAGACTTCTTCGCGAATCATCCGTTCCATATCAGGATGAAGCAGTTTTCTGGGACTACGTATGCGTCTGACCCGAGTGGGTCGTTCAAGCAGACCAAGTGGTTCTACGAGCGCGCTCGCGGAGAGTTTCAGGATGCTAGAGCTACGCTCGTCGGAAAAGGACGCAAGGAGTTCGATCTCGAGTATCCAAAGAGCCAGATCTTTACGAAAACCGATCTGGCGAAGTTCCTCAGCTCATGGGATGGTTTCCCGCATCTGGTAAGCCGGGGCGCTCAGACGAACTTCGCGTTTTTCGCCGAGCGCATTGGCAAGTCATGGGATGCCAATCCGGACGTGTTCAACCAGCTCTTCTTCGAAGACGCCGTGGCGAAGGCAATCATTTTTCGACACACGGAGCGAGTAGTCTCGAGCCAGCCGTGGTACGAGGGTGCGTATCGAGCAAATGTCGTGACGCACACCATTGCTAAGCTGGCGTACGACGTGCAAGAAATGGGGAAATCCGTCAATTTCGGATCGATTTGGAAGCAGCAGACAGTTTCGGAATCCTTCGAGGATGCGCTAGCCGCGTGCGCCTC
>PLXG01000491.1 GCA_003153195.1 Myxococcales bacterium | reverse complement strand
CGAGCTCCTGCGCGTACTTCTCGAGCGAAGGACGATCGAGCGCCTGCTGATTGCCGAACAGCTTGGCGTGCATCTCCCAGAACTTGCCTTGCGCTTTGGCAGACAATGCCGCCTCGGCCGCGAGGTGCGCCTTGTCGTGGAACGGAAGCGGAAGCTGCTTGAACGCAACGCGCACGTCCTTCGGATAGGCTTCCATCACCTTGGTCACGGTCGGCTCGACGCGCGAGCAGAACGGGCATTGGAAGTCCGAGTACTCGACGATGGTGACCTTAGCGGTCTTCGAGCCCTTGATGGGCGCGTCACCGAGCTGCGCTTTGTAGACGGTGTTGGCGTCAGCGTCGGGAGCGGGAGGAGCATTCGGCGCAGCGGCCGCCGGCTGATCGAGCTTCTCTTTGCCGTCCTTGATGATGTCAGCGTACAGATCCTTCGCCTTCACTCCGCCTTTGAGCTTGGCATCGGCGAGAGCGATCTCCTTGTCAATGACCTGCTTGAACGCTTCCTTCGGCTGCGCGCCACGGAACGGCTTGCCGTTGATGAAGAACGACGGCGTGCCACGCGCACCGAACTTCTCGGCGAGCGCTTGGTCCTCTTTGATCGACGCTTCCAGCTTCGGATTGGCGATCGCGTCTTTGAACTTCTTCATGTTGAGGTGCAGCTCTTCGGCGTACTTGTCGTACGTCGCCGGATCGAGGTGCTGCTGATCGGCGAACAGCTTGCCGTGCATCTCCCAGAATTTTCCCTGCTCGCCCGCGGCCATCGCCGCCTTCGCTGCCGGCATCGCGTTCGGATGGAACGGAAGCGGATTGTTCTTCCACACCACGCGCACGTCTTTGGAGTAATCCTTGAGAACCTCGGTCACGGTCGGCTCGACGCGCGAGCAGAACGGGCATTGGAAATCGGAGAACTGAACGATGGTGACCTTGGCGGTCGCCGGACCCTTCTCCGGAGAATTTCCCACCGGCACCTTGTAGATGGTGTTCGGATCGGCCTGCGCCGGAGCGGCCGGCTTGTTCTCCGCCGTCGGAGTCGCCTGCTTGTCCTTGGCATTTTGGGTGAGCGTCTCGTAGATGCGGCCGGCGTTTGCGCCCGCCTTGATCGCCTTGTCGGCGTTGGCGATCTCTTCGTCGATGATCTTCTTGAACTTGTCGAACGGCTGCGCGCCCGAGAGCGGACGACCGTTCACGAAGAATGCGGGCGTTCCACGCGCGCCAAACTTGGCCGCCTCATCTTGATCGGCCTTGATCGCCGCGGCGTAGGTGTTTCCGTCGAGCGCCGCTTTGAGCTTGCCGGCGTCGAGTCCGAGCTCTTGTCCGTACTTCTCCAGGCTCGGACGATCGAGTGCCTGCTGGTTCTTGAACAGCTTGTCATGCGCCGGCCAGAACTTACCCGCGTCGTTGGCCACTCGCGCCAGCGTCGCCGACGGCATCGCGTTCTGGTGGAACGGGAGCGGGTTGTCGCGCCAGATCACGCGCACGTCTTTCGGATAGGTCTTGAGGATTTGATCTACGGTCGGCTCGACGCGCGAGCAGAACGGGCATTGGAAGTCCGACCATTGAACAATGGTGACCTTCGCCTTCGCGTTGCCTTTTTGCGGGCCGTTGCCGAGGCTGACTTTGTAGCGCTCGACGTTTGGATCCGGCAGTGCCGAAGCTGGAATGACCGCGAGCGAACCGCCGCTGCCGCCTTCGGGCGGGTGAACGTAAGCCCCGACGAAATATCCGAGGGTGAGTGAAACGAGCATGCCAATAATGGCTGAACCTTTGCTCATGGCAAAGTCTCCTTCGTGAAACGTTGAACTGCGTTAATAAATGTTTTCGAAACTAGAGCTGTGTCTTAGGCAAAACGAGGCGGACGATCGAGTCGATTGCGATCGGTCTGATGACTGCGGATGAACGATTCCCACGTGAGCCGAACAACCAACGGTAGAGAAAATGTCAGACAGTTGTTGAGCACCAGCGGACGCAATTTGTAAATCTCGAGACCGGCCGAACGCAGCGGACTCGAATCGCTCTGACAAGAAATGCCGTCGCAGAGTTCCGGTTTTGGCGCATGTTTTGGCGCTTCGCCGAGCATCAAAACCGGCCCATTGATCGCCCCAGCTTCACAGGCGCCGATCATCTCGGTGACCCATTCGGATGCGCCCATTTGACCACAAGAAATCGCTTGCGGCTCCGTACAGTTCTCTTGTATAATCAATAAGTTGAACGTTGTCTCTGACTTCTCTGCGGTGGTTGCGGCGGCATTCGCCGGCTCTGCGCAAGCCGCCTCTTCGTAGGTACTGGCGACCTTGATCGCAGGTGCCGCCGGATGCGCGGTAGCGCCTCCAAACAGCGACAAAAGCAAGGTCAAGGTACCCATCGACGGCCGAAGGATACCTTTAATTTTCCGGTTTGCAAGTATGTCTGACGCGCGCGAACAGACGCGTAAATGGCGCTACTTCTTGGCAAACGCGGCGAGATCGATGGCTTTCAATTTGGTCGTCTGCTTACTCTCCCGAAGAGGCGTAAGAGTGATCGATTCACCGTCGGTAGAGACTTCGACTTCGGTGTCGCCATCCATGTGCGCCGCGCGAAGCAGATCCTCGTTGAACTGCACCACTAGGTTCCCATCGATCATGGTCAATTTCTGTCGCATATGGAGATTATGCCGAGCGACCGGATTTTTGCCAAGCCAACTCAGACCTGAGCGGAGTGAGCGCATCATTAATGATGCAGCTCCGTCGGGACGCATTTCGGACTTGACGCCAGGCAACCCAACACGGCATACGTGATGCCGCAAAAGTCTTAACGGTTTCACCGCTCGGATAGCTCAGCTGGTAGAGCAGCGGACTGAAAATCCGCGTGTCCCTGGTTCGATTCCGGGTCCGAGCACTGCAGATAGCGGGAACTCTTCGGTTTCAAGATCGGACATTCGAGACACTTGGGACAGCAAAGACCCATCCTTTGTCCCACAGTTGTCCCACTCCCCACCCGGCAAATTTGAAAGCGCGCGCGACATGGTCGCGTGGTCGGCTTGCGCATAAACGAGTTCGACCATTCGGCTCGACGTGTGGCCGAGCATCTTGGCTACGATCCAGGATTCCTGTCCGCTCTGCTTGAGCCACGTTGCAAATGTTCGCCGCAGATCGTTCGACGTGACGGTCTTCGTTGGCTTGCGCGTTTCGATCTCAATTCCGAAAGCGTAACCGCACGCCACCTCCAAATCGCGATGCATGTTGGCCCACTCGCCGACGATGAAGCCGGAAGACCTCTTTTCGCGGCCGAGCAGATGTACCAAGAGGGGATGGAGCGGAATTCGTCGTCGCGACTTCTGCGTCTTCGTACCCGGAAGTAAAATCGTTCCCGCGGGCCAATCGATATGTTCCCAGCGCAGCCCAGCGATTTCGGAGTGGCGTCCACCGGTGAACACGGCGAGGGTGACCCACATTTGACGCGGCGGATCGAGATGCACGAGCAGCGCTTGGAAGTTCTCTTGCGTGAGGTACTCGGACTTCGGCGTGTACCTCACGCGGTATTCGGGCAGAAACTCAATCGAGAGATGGAGATGTTTGAGTGTTCGCCGAAGCGTGACGAGTTCCTTGTGGATGGTTCCGCGCGCAGCGCCTTCGGTCGTTCGCGTGCGGATGTATCCGACGACATCTTCTGTGCTCAGCTTACGAATTGCGTGCTGTCCGAGTAGCCGCAAAAGCTGTTGCCCTTTTTGCACGTACATCGAGAGTGTTGCCTCTGCAACATCGACACAGCCGCCTTCGATGAACGCATTCACGGCATCGTCGACCGTTAACGTGGACGCGTGCCGGCTGGTTTGGCTGTCACCCTGCGCTTCGCGCTCGAATCGGAGGAGTACTTTTCGTGCTGCGTTGAAATCGTGGCATTGCGTGGAGCGGCGGACACGGCGGCCCTCCGCATCGTAGAACCAAACGAACCAGATTTTTCCGCGCTTAAAGAGCCTGGATGACATTGAACCCTCCGCAAGAATGCTTCGATGGTCGACTCAGCGACGAGATAAATTTTCGGGCTCGGACGCAAGTACAGCATGCCAGTTTTGATGAGCCGCAGAGCGTGTTTTTGGGAGCAGTGCAGTCGCTCCGCAACTTCTCGAACACAAAGCAATTTGCCCATCTCACCCTCTCCGTTTTCGCGCGAACGACACGCGGACTTTTTGACTCAGTAGGTCATCCAACTGACTTCGAGCGTGCAGCCGACGCTCTGATACGCGCTTCCCGCATACACGTAGTCGACCGAAATCCCGCCGAGCCACGCGCCCGCGATGCGATGCTCAAGGCCGAGCGCCGCGCCCACGAATGCGCGCGGCGTGACCGTTTCTGAAAGCGCGAGCACGATGTCGCCGTTTTGATCGAGGAGTTTCGGCGCGCGCACAATCTCGAGAAGGAGTCCCGTGCGCACATCGACAAACGGTCGGTTGCGCGCGAAGAACGCACGACCGAACGGAACGTCCGCCTGGAGGCGAATCGAGCCCGCCATCTCCACCGCGATCACGTCGGCATTTAAATTCCCCGGCTGCTTGTCCACGACGGCCTTCGGAAACACGACGCCCGGCGCCCAGGAGAATCCCGCGCTGCCGCCGAGCTCGAGCCAGTTGCGAACGCCGTAGCCGAAGCGTGCGCGTGCGCCCGGATTGATTCCCGCGCCCGCGCTGGAACTCCGTTCCGCCATCGCATCGGTCACCACGCCGGCAAGCGAGAGTCGCCATTCTTGCCGATCGGCGTGCGCTGTGCGCGCTGCACCCACGAAGAAAAGAGCCGTACAGAAAAGAGATCGCATGGTCGTATCTCCTTCGGCTTAAGGATTGAAGTTGTGGTTGTAGTCATAGCCGCCTCCGGTGGTGTCGTCGGTTGCGGTCGGGTCGGCCGGATCCCACGGATCTTCATGCGTGTTCCAGACAACAGATCCGTAGGTGAAGGCGGAGACGCTCGTTCCGACGGCCGACTGCGCCGTCCAGCGCGCATCCGCGAGTCGCGCGGTGAGAGAGGAGGTCACTTCGGGATCGACCATCATGCGCGTAAACCACGCACTCGTTTCGAAGTAGCTGAGTACGCCGTAATTCGTGCACTTGCCCTGGTTCCAGAGTTTCGAGCAATTGACGTAGCCCGCGCCGGCGATGCCGGTGAACGCGGGCGAGCCGTTTAGTGGAGGAAAGGCGACCGCCACCGGACTTCCGATGACGAACGAAAACGAGTGCGTGTAGACCTTCACCTCGATCGACCGGTGCGGGGGAATGTCGCGCTCCCACCAGTAGCAATCGTTACAGGCGAGGAGCGGCGTTCCGTCGTCGAGATACGTGCCCACGGTGGTAGGAAACTTCGGTTTGTAATACCCCTGGTAAGAATACGGAACGTTGTCCGGTTCCCCGGTCGAGTAGCAGGTCCCGTCCGGATTCATGCTGAGCGCGCCCGTGCAGGGGCCTTGATCGAACGGAAAGGCGTCCGTAGGAAGCGAGCGATTTTCCCAGCCGTAGCTGAACGTTGCTGCACCCGAGGGCTGAATGCCGACGCGCATGGGAATGGAATTGGGGTTATCGATCCATCCGTCAGCGACCTGCACGCCCACCGGCGGAACGTGATCGCCATTGATGAGCCAGTCGGCATTGTCGCCGGCGTTGCACCACGGTTGATCGGTTGCCTGCGAGAGCAGGTAGTGCGCTGGACACTCGGGATTGGCGCAATCCTGACACGGCGTGCCCGCGCGCTGACGGAGCGGCGGCAGCAAGATCGTCTGATTGAAATGCACGATCGTCGAGCTCGACGATCCGCTGTCGTTCGTCGCTGTGATCGCGAGTGAATAGGCGCCACTTAACACCGCGATGTCGGGATGGAGGTTCGTCGAAATCGGAACGACGTGGTTATACCCGGCGGTCGGTTGCCACGGCACCGCGCCACTTGCGAGCAGCTGCCCGTCCGAATCCAGCGTGAGTGCATAGACCACTGAGAGACTTTGCTCGTCGGCATACAGATCGGTCACCTGGAAGTGCCATGCCGGAATGCCCACATCGCTCGAGTGTAGTGGGTGGCGAACCGCGAGAAATTCGCCGGCTGCGCCTGGCTGAGGACCACGGTAGACGCGGTTCCCGAAAAGACGGGTCCTGAGTCGTCGACGCTGGCAACGAGAACGCTTTCATCCACGACCGTACTGTCAACGACGGTGATCGTCGGTGCCGGCGCCGGCAAGATCGTCTGCTGCCAAAGCGCGAAGGTACTCGGCGACACGTTGCCTTTTTCGTCGCGTGCCTGAATTTCGATCTGGTAGTTCCCGTTTTGGGCGAGGCCGGCATAGAGCGCCGTGGAAATGACAATCTCCGCGTCGTAGCCCGCGCCGCTTACGTACGGCACGACAAACCATGGTACGAGCACCGACTGATCGTCCGAATCTTCCAACTGCGCCTGAATGGAGAGGTTCGCTTCCGGCGTGTGATCATCGGTCACCGAAAAGCGCCAGTCGGGAAGACCCGACGAAGTCGGCGCGTAGTCGTCGACGTAGCGGCTAAAGACCGCTGCCCCCGATCCGGTCAGGGCCACCGCGCTTCCCGTCGCATCGTCGAGGACCGATCCGGCGACGATCGAGATGGAAGGAGGCGTGACGTCATAAGTGCCTTGGCCGCCGCCCGGAAAAAGCTCGCTTTGTCGGCTGGCGATGCGCACGAAGAAGTCGTCGATGCCGGTATACGCAAGCGTCGATTGGTTCTGCGCGCTCTTGAGAAAATCGGCCATCGAGTCGGCGAAGTCGGAGCGTAGGGTCTGATCGGACAGCGGGCATTCTTGTGAGCAGGTGCCGAGCTGCAAGCGTCCGTTTGGATCGCTTCCATCCAAACGCCCGGCGCTCGCATCGCGGACGAGGAGTGCGAGGAGCTGACTCGTGGAAAGCCCACCCGAATGAGAATCCTGTGCCATACGGAAGACCAGTTCGGACAGCCCCGCATATTCGAGGCCGGCCTGGACCTCCGGCATCCACGTTCGCGCGCCGCCCGTTGTGAGATCGACGGGCACCGTCTGCCAGAAGTCGACCTCTAGGTGATCGTGGAACAGCAGCATCGAGCGCTTGACGCTTTCGACGAAGGAAAGGCCACGATCTGATTTAGCGGCGATCCCATTTTCGACGGACAGTTCGGAAAAGGGGCCGATGACGAAGGGTCCGGCAACCGTGCCGCGGGCAAACGTCGCGTCGAGATCGCCCGAAGCGGTCCGTGCAACATACGGCGCGCGTAGGGCCAGGGCATCGTCCCACGCCACCGGATTGCCCGTCGCAGGTTCGGTGGTGGTGCCCGGATTACCGCGCGCCAGCAGGAGGAGGGGACCGGAGTAGATGCCGAGGTCGAGGTGAAAGGTTCCCTGCTCGTCGGTCAGATCGGAATGCGCCACCTCGACGCCGCGGTCTCCGGTGGTCTCGTCATACGCATAGGCCGTGACGAGCATGCCGCCGGCGGGCGCCGAGAGCACCACCACGCCATCGAGCGATCCGTGGACGTATTTGCCGGTGCCGGTGTTTTCGCTACAGGCGCTCGTCACTGCCATCAAAGCTCCGAAGAGCCATCTCGTGTTCATCGCTCTCTCCTTCGTCGAACGTTCGTTAGTCATTTTTGAAAACCACGCGATCATGAAAAAAAAGTCCGAACGGGATTCCGGCGGGTAAAGACAGCCGCACGCGACTCGCCGAAGACTGCGTCTGGCGCGAACGAATCACCCGCCGCAGCGCATTCCCAGCGATGTAATTGGGGACCAGCTCACTTGCGACATCGCTCGCCGTATCGCGCGCGATTTCCCCGCCCACCGAGGGCCCGTGATTCGTTCCCTGTACGTCGGCCGGAAGACCGAACCGACTTTGGCCGTCTTGCGCTTCGCCTTCGAGGGTCGTCTCTTTTCCGTCGGGCAGCACCACGCGACGAAACCGCAAGCTCACGCGGTCTTCGCCGAGCGTCGAAGCGGTGCCGATGAACTTGGTGTGCGCGGAAAAGACGCCGTCGGCTTCGACTTCCGCGATGACTGTGGAGGAGGCCCCGTCGAGATCCACCGGCGTCACGAGGACCACCGGAAGGGTCGTGCCGGCGGTGTTCAGCGACTTCCCTTGGGTGCCCTCCTTCGCCGCGCCGAAGCGTCCCTCGGAGGACGGGCCCTCGAAGTACACAAAGGGCCGGCGAAAGGTGTCGGGCTCGGCAGTCGGTGCAAGGTCGGTCGCCGCTGAAGGGGAGACTTTCTCTCCCGCGTGCTTCTTTCCGATGAGGTCTTCCGGATCGGTGCGCCGAGGGGGCCGCGTCGCGAGCGGATCTTCTGTCTCTTTGGGTGGCAGCACGCCCGTGCGCGTATGCGGCCGGAAGTCGAGCGGCGAGACCTCCTTGCGGTTTCGCAAGTCCGCTTCATTCACGAGAAGGGGTTCGTCGACCTGGAGGCCCGTTTCGCTCGCGTGCGCCTCCTTATGTCGGTGACCGAGGAAGAGCACGCCCGCAAGGAGGGCCACCGATGCGAGAAGTCCGGCGCGAACCCCCTTCGGCAGCGTGCGCTTCTGTTCCCGCGGCGATGCGAAGGCGCCGAGCGCGCGCATCGCTTCGTCCGGATTCGCCGGGACCGCGGGCGGCGGCGGCGCAGTCACAGCGGCGTGAGCCTCGGGGGCCTTCGCCGGCGACGCGGCTTCCGCCGAAGGAGTCTCCTCGAACAGCGAAAACGGACTGGGAAGTGCGGTCGTAGACGTGTCCATCACGGCATCTCCAGCTTTTCGAGCGTGACGGCGCGCGCGCCGCCCACGCGCTCCACTATGAGTGCGACCTCCCTCCTGCGGAGCGGCGAGGACAGCGCAAGCACGCCGCGCACTTCTTCTTTGGGCAAGATGGGCGCGTGCGCGAGGCGAAGCTGCGTCGGGATTTCTTTTTTGCCGCTCAAGAGTCGAACCGGACCCGGCTCAAACGGTTCAGCACTTTCGTTTTCGATCGAGAAACTGAGGAAGCTCTTTCCGCCGAGCTCGACCACGCGGGTTGCGCGCAGCACCACTAAGTCTCTGCTTCGCGCGATCGTTCGCCCGCGCGGTTTTCGCAGGGTGAGGTCGGTCTCGGTGAGGGCCCAGAGCAGCTTTTCGTCGCCGAGCGCGCGGGCCTCCGCGGAGACGCGCGCGTCGGTCGCCGCCTTCTCGAGCGCGCGCTCGGCGTGTCGCGGATCGAGGATGGTGACTTGGGCGTCGCCCCTGGTTTTCGTCGGAACAATGTTGAGGGTGACGGTGAGGTGCTGAGAGCCGATCGTCGCCTGCCATGCGTGCGCGGGAAGGTGGCGCGCGATCGGAATGATGGTGACCGTCTGTTCGCGCTTGTCCGACTGAAAGAACTTCGGATCGGGCTCGATGAAACTCTCGATCTTCTCCTGAAAGCGAACGTGCAAAAGCCCCGGCCAGCTCGATTGGACGTCGAAGACGCCCTGGCCGTCGGGAAGGACACTGCAGATCTTCACGCCGGATTGAGGAGAGACGCACGTTCCCGGCAAAGGTGCGCTCTCCGTGCCAAGGACGACTGCGGTCGATTTTTCCGCTCCATGCCGCGCCGCGCGTGCGGCGTGTGCAGATTCCGACGCGGCGAGGAGAAGGAAACAGAACCAAAGTCGCATCGTCATTTCTCCTTTGAAGAGGAAGCGGGTTCGTCATGGGCGCTGTCGGTCGTGAGGCGTCGCGAGACTTTCGAAACGAGAAGTCCATTCGGTGTCTGCTCGGTGCGTGGGCAACGGACGAGCAGGAGATGCGCGTCAAAGGTGCGCTCCTCAAAGGCTGCGTCTTCGCCGATGCGGTTGAGNNGTCTCGGTGCGCTTGTCGTCAAAGACGAGCAGCGTCTGGATCCCCTGTTTCCGGACGTTCGAGACGAAGTCCTCGCCGTTTTCCTTTTCGAACCGCGCCAGCATTTGCTCGTGCTCGCGCCGTAGATCTTCGGTCATGAAGTTCCACGCCGAGGCCAGATCGCTCTCGAGCGTCAGACTCGAAAGCGCCAAGTAGTGCTTGAGAAAGTCTTTGGCGACAAAGCGAACCTCGGCCGACGACGGCACGAGCTGCTCGCGGAGGCGCCCCACAAAGGTTGCCTGTCCGGCCTCATCCACGTGAAACGCGAGCGGACGATAGAGCGCGACCTCGACGCCGTAGGCGCCGAGACACAGGCCAAAAAAGCCGAACACAATGCACGTCATCGCCGTGCGTCGAAGAAAGAGGTTGTTTTCAACCAGCTGTGCCCAGATTTCGACGAGGGGCGCGTCGTCTTCGGCGGTCTGTTTGTTTCGGCCGAACATTTACGACGGCCCCACCCAGGTCGGCGGTGCATCGACTTCGATTGTCGTGCGAAGCGAGTGACTCGGTTCAAGCTGGGTGCGGGCGTGCGCGGAAACGGCTTCCGGTTTTCGCTCGGCCTCCGCCGCCTTTGGCGGTTGCGCCTGCAGCTTCGGCTTCGGCTTCTCGGAATAGATCGACGTGAGGATGTCGTCGTCGGTGATTTCGTGGCGGGGCGCATTCGCATTCATGTGCCCGCTCTCATTTTTCGCCATTCGCTTTTGAAGAGAGGTCTGACCCGCCCGCGCGGATGCGCGGTCGAAATCGAACTTGTGTGTTCTTGCGCCCGACGAGGCGCTGCGCTGGCTTGGGCTTCCGTTTCCCGAAGGCGAAGAGGAAAACGCGGGCTTGGACGCCGCCGCCCCCTGCGCGGTGCGGCCAAAGGTTTTGACGGCCATGTAGCCGGTGGCGAGCGCTCCCATGAAGCCGCCGGCTGCGCCCGACGCTGCGCCCGAAAAGAGCATCGAGACAATCACCGGCACGGCGAGCGTGCCGAGGGCAAAGACGACAAACTGTCCCGACGTCTTCAGCATCGGTCCGATGGCGCCCGCCATCACCATGTCGTGCACGAGGGCTTGGTGGCCTCCGAGAAGCTTGGTGATGACGCCGGCGACCATCGACCAGGCGGCGACTTGCGCGAGCGCTTTGGCCCAGCTTTTTCCGACGTCGACCCCGGGGACGAGCGAGGCGACGATGCATGGTTTTCCGAGGATCAGGAGGATCGTCAAGATCGCGCTTTGGCAAAGACTGAGGAGCAGCCCCGCGACGTAGGCAAAGAGCAGCGCGGAAAGAAGAATCACCGAAACGATCAGGATCAGCACGAACTTCGGCCACTCGGAAAACCCGTTCAGATTCTTCCAGACGTCGCCGAGCGTCCCCTGTGCTTGATCGATGCCGGAAAGAAGATCGCTCCCCGACACCCAACCGCCGCCGCCCGCGACGTAGGTGAGAAGGCCGCAGACTTGGCTGTAGGAAAGGACGAGCGCGAGGATGGCTGCGGTCTTTCCAAGCACGAGACCGACGCGGAAAACGCCCCCTTCCGTCGCCGAGCGATAGTTCTCGTGCAAGATGAGAAGCGCGAGACAAAGCGGCAGAAGTCCGAGCTGCGCAAGCGTGCCTGCCTGCGACGCGGCGGATGCAAAGTGCGTGGCCAGCTGTGCGCCACCATCTTGTGCGGAGGCCGCCTGACCGGCAAGAACGTGCGCCGAGGCGGTGAGAAGCTGCGAAACCGAATCGACCTCGGGGTTCATGGAGTTTCTCCGAAAGAAATGAGTTTTGCCGAGGAGAGCGCGTCGGCTTGGAGCGCGGAGAGCGCGCTCGATTGATCGGTGAGCGCCGTGTGGGCTTCGATGCGCGTTCCAAAGGCGAGCGCCGCTTCGGTGCTACCCGTGCGCACCGAACGCGAAAGAAGGCGGAGCATCTGACTCTGCTGTGCAAGTAGCAGGAACGACGCCTGCGCGGTGAGCTGACCCGCGCGGCCTGGCGACGGATTTTTCGCTTCCTGGGCCAGCGCCGCGATCTGAGCGTCTAGCTTTTCGGACGCGGCGTCCGCGGCTTCGGCGGTGGCCAGGCCCGTTGCGGCTTCACCACCGAGCGCGAGCGCGCGATCGATGTTTGCGTGGTTGGCTTGGAGTTCGGTGCGGAGCGGCGCGGTCACCGTACCGGTCAGAGACGAGATCGCGCGGTACGCCGTCTCGGGACTCGTCGAATGCGTATTTGTCCACGCATCAAAGTTCGCGGTCGCGTATTCCAATCGGCCGAGGCCCGGGACGCGCCGGGTGAAATCGTTTTCGAGATCAGAGAGAAACCCATCAAAGGAGAAGTGCTCCACCGATTCGACGCCGGCATAGACTTTCCGGTAGGTCGACGAGAGATCGTTCAGCGTTCGTGCGGCCTCGTCCGCGGTCTGACTGATGTCGCTCAAGGTGGAGCCGGAGTCGACGAGCTCCGTCAGAATCGAAACCAGCGTGGTGTTTTCCTCGCCGAACATCGAGGCGAACACCGGCGAAAGACACGCCAAGGACGCGAGCACGAAGGCAAATCCGAACAGGCTGCGGCGGGTCATGAAAGGCCTCCTGCTTCCGCGATGGGCGTTTCGATCGAGAGGTTGGCTTCCGCAGTACGTGCGCCGGTTTTGTCGGCGCCAGACGGGTAGCGCTCGGCCAAGTAGCAGAGCCGCGCGAACTTCGAGCGGTCGGGTACGCGCCGTGCGACGGCTTCTTCGAGCGCGATGTCGCTTGGATGCGTGGTCGCGATCCAATACTCGAGCGGCGAAAGATGGATGCGGCCGAGGAAGTGGTGCTCGCCGTGGAGGATGAGCGCCTCGGTGTATTTCCCCGGACGCATCTCGAGCTGGGTGAAGATCTCGCGCTCGTGGGGGTTTAAGCGGAACTGCGCGCCGATCTCGGCGTGGTTTCGGCGGTGACGCAAAAGATAGGTGGTGGCCGAATTGTTCATGAGCGCCGAGGCAATCGAGGCCCCCGAGAAGTCGTCGACCGATTGAGAGATCGTCAAAATCGCAGCGCGGTATTTTCGCGACGTGCGGTAAAGCTCCTCTAAGATCGCCGCGCTCGACGGAGAGGACAGAAGCTTCCACACCTCGTCGAAGACGATCATCTTGCGCTCAGTCCGGTCGCGCATGACCAGGTTCCAGAGAATTCCGGAAAGGATCAGCATCACGATCGACTGAAGGTCGGTTTGGCCTTCGAGCCCCTTTAGATCGAAGGCCGCGCAGTCGGCCGTGAGCTCGATTGTCGACGGGCCATTCAGGAGCCGCGCCGCCGGACCCTCGGTCCACACGCGCAGCTGCCGGGCCAGCTCGTGCGCGGTCCGCGCGTCTTCGCTTTCGCCTGCGTCTTGGCTGAAGGTCTCCACCAGGTCGGACAAGATCGGCGTCTCGCCGCTCTTGCGGCGGTAGGTCTCTAAGATTCCCCGACTGACCACCATCCGTTCGGCATTCCGAAGCTGCGGACGAAACGGATCGCAAACCATGCGCTCGACCACGGCGCACATGAGTTGGTGTCGGGTGCCGTCGAGCGTGCCGTCCTGCCGGCCGACGTCTTTCGGATCGAAGAAGAAGTTCAGGCGCGAGGGCGCACCGTCTTCAAGACCAATCTGAAAGTACTGACCGGAAAAAGTCTCGATGACCCGGCGATAGGATCCGCCGACGTCGACGATAAGGGCCTTGGCGCCGCTGGCGAGGGCATTGATGAGGAAGAAGGTGGTGGTCGCGCTTTTGCCCGAGCCGCTTGAGCCTGCCATGAACGCGTTTGGGTTATCGAGCGATGGATCGAACGGATCAAGGCCGACCAAGTTCGATCGACCGTTTTGCAAGAGGACGAGCGGGTACCGGCTTCCCGAAAACGGTTGCCACATCGGCAGAAGGTGCGCAGCATTTTCCGACGTGCAGGTGCGCCACCTGCGACCGCGCGCGGCGTTGCCCGGAAGCGTCGCGAGAAATTCCGGTAGCTGACAGAGCTCGTCCAGCATGAGCTGCGCGCCGCGCATGCCGCCGACGACGCGCAGGACGTCGGCCTCTTGTCGGTCGAGCACCTGCTCCGCGTCGGGCCGTTCGTCATCGACGCTCAGCACCACCGACAGGCAAACACGCGTCATCCGCACGGACGACTGAAGATTTTGTTCGATCAGCTGAAGAACGTCCTCCTCTTGGGCTTCCGCCTCCTGGTTTCGCCTCTCTTTGAAGGTGGCGAGGACGTGCGCTTGATCGCGCTTCTGCTTGAGATGATCGAGCGCAGTCAGCGAATCGAGCGTCTCGACCGCAAACGACGTTCGAACGTGGAAGGGGAGTGCGACGAGGAGCGGCTCGAGCAGGCCCGGGTGGGTTTCGGTCGGAAGCGACTTGAGCGTGAGCACGCGCAGGCGCTGTCCATCGAGGAACAGATCGCGCGCGCGCTCGTGAATGCCGGAAAACACCACCTGCTCGCGCACGCTTTGCAGTTCGGAGAAGGTGCGGGCGGCCTTTTCCGGCGGAAAGGGCGCGAACGGATCGGCGATCGCCGCGTGCCGGGTCGGATTGAGGCGGCGATAGAGTTCGCGGCGGTACGCGGCCGCATCGAGGGGGCGGACTTGCACGCCCGCGGCGACCAGGCCACCCTTCACTTGTTCAAAGAGCGTCGACAGCGCTTGGATCTGGGCGCGGTGGTTCGCGCTAAAGACACTCTTGTGAAGCGAAGGCGCCCGGCCCGGAACACCAAATCGTTTTGCTTGAGAAGTGGTGACGCATAAAAAGAGGCGGCTTCGCCTCAGCGTGGGGTCAAGTCGAAGTTGGTTGGCCTTCGCATCGATAAGCCACGGGCCCGGGGTCGCAAGCTTCCGCTCGGCGCTCCCGCGATAGGCTTCGATGCGATCGTCGAGCTGGTCGTCGGTCTCATGGAGGAGCTGAAGACAGACGCCCGAGGGCAGGTTTTGCAGAAGTCCGTGGACCTTCACGCTGAGCTGGTTGAGCGTTTCGTCGTCGAGACAGTCGGCGTCGATGCCGGAGAGTTCGGCCATCGCCGAGTAGGTCAGATCGACATGGACGAGGACGCCGAGACCGTTCGATTCGGCAAAGGTGAAGTAGGGCAGCTCGTGGGCGAATGCTGCCTCCGCCGCACGAATCGTGGGGAGGTTCTTTGGGGGGCGTCCGAGGACGACACTCAAATAGGCGAGGAGGATGCCTGCGAGGATGAACGCCGCCGGAATCAGATAAAGGAGGAGGGGATTCACGGAGCACCCCTTTCAGCGGAGCGGACGCAAGCGAGCGCCTGGTCTTTGGCCGCGGCGGAGAGAAACGGACGCCGGAGAAGGTAGAACTGCACGAGCGCAAGCGAGTGGTGCTCGGGCTTTCCGCGCTTCACGATGCGAAGCGCGGTGGCCAGGACCGCAATGAGCAGGAAGTTCGCCGACAGCGCCTGCCGGTTCACGAGCACCAGCAGCCACGCGAGCGCGCCGAGGCCAAACCAATCGACCGGCTCAAGGCCGAGCCACGCAATTCGAATCTCCACGTTCCGAAAAACCTTCGCCACCTCAAGTGCCATCCATCACCTCGTCGTCAGCCTCTGTGGCGGCAAAGCCGCCTGAGGCGATCTGGTTTCAATCCGTCCGTCACAGAGTCGATTCGCGCCTAATGCGCCGTCTGCGTGACGAAGCCGATGATCGAGGGGATCGAAAACAGGACGACACCGCCCACGATCACGTAGACGCCGCGCTGAAGTGCTTCGCGGTGTCCGACAAAAAAGCCGTAGGCCGAAACCGCCAGGCCAATGCCGAACACGATCGGCCCGAGCGTCGCAGTGAGAAAGTCGAGGAGCGATTGGGCGAACCCAACGAGCGGCCCGCCCGAATAGGCGCCGGCCAAGGCCGGAAAAAGCATCCACACCGAGGAAAGAAAGAGTCGAACACCTGTTTTCATTTGCGGCTCCTTGTCAGTAACTGCGTATATAACGCTGTATCAAACACAGTGTACAGACGCAACCGAATAATGTTTTGTATTGAAATAGACGGCGTTGTACACTTCAGGAATCGAGTCTGAAATCGCGTCTCTAGCTTGAAAAGCGCGACGGTTTGAAGGAGCAAAGAAACGTGGCCACCAAGGCAAAGAAAAAGCCGATGCAAGAAGCGCCGAGCTCGCGCTCACTCGGCTCGAGCTCGGGCCTGCGCGGCTTCACCGTGAAACTCCCGATCGCCTATCTCGCCATCCTCGAGGAAGAAGCGAAACACGTAGGCGTCAAGCGCGGCGCGTTTCTCTGGCTCCTGCTACGCCGGAAACGAAAAGAGCTTCCGCTCGAGCGGCCCCCGAGCGCACCGACCTACTCGTTTTCCGACGAGCAGCTCAAGACGTCGAAATTGTGGATGTGGTACGTGACGCCGGAGCAGAAGGATGCCGTCGACGCAGATCGCATGCAGATGGGCGTCGGGCAGGTGAGTACGTGGGTTACGCAGATGCTGAATCAGTGGATCGGCAAACCAGGCGGTCTCCGTAGCTAAGCGCGCTTGTCCTTCGCGCCCATCGCGGCGTACGGCCTCGCTCTCTCAGTCACGGGCGAAGAGCCCGCTCCTTCGGTCGCTGCGGGCGTGCGCCACGCTGGACGCGAATGCCTGCTCGCGCAGTCTTCAATATTCCTATCGACAACCGGTGATGCGAGATGTCTGGAAAATCCAAAGCCAAGAATTCTTCCTCGAGCCCGTTGGAGGATGCTCATCCATTTGCGTTTCTGAATATGGCTCGCAAATATCAAAAGGCCGCAGATCTTCTTCTGGCGATCGGAGAACGCGAGATCGATTTTCCGATCTATTTTCTCTACTTCCATTCGGTCGAGCTTGGGTTGAAGGCCTTCTTGCGAGCCTGCGGAGAATCCATCGAAGGAACGTCCCGACGTCAGGGACACGGTCTCTATGCTCTGTATAACGAATGTCGTACGCGTGGCCTGATTGGGCCTGATCACGACCGGTACGTTCCAGCGGAAGTGATTCAGCTGCTCGACAATGCGAATCGAGGACAAGGATTCCGCTACTTCAATCTGAGCATGCGGGTTTCGGAGCATGGCGATC
>PLXG01000466.1 GCA_003153195.1 Myxococcales bacterium | reverse complement strand
TGAACGCCGGCATCGGTGCGTCCGGCGCCGCGAATGCGGGTCAGCCCGCCCGTCATCTGCGCGAGCGCGTCTTCAATCGTGGCCTGCACGCTGGGACTGTTGTCCTGGCGCTGCCAACCGGAGAAGTCGGTGCCGTCGTATTCGACGATGAGCTTGATGCGACGCAAACACTCGTGTTGTTGCTGCAATCCCAGCAAAAGTCAAAACACGGAACGAGGGGCACTCGCCTGGGGAAACGGGTGGCGCTCGCCGCGGTCTTAAGGATATGAATTTACTTGGATTATTCTAATGCTATAAAAACGCGATTTCAGCGAAGGCAGAGACCTTGCCGAACGGTCGAGAAAGGCGAGCAGATGCCAAACGTGGCATTCGGGTCGGAGCTTTCGCATCCATCGCTCTCGCAGACCCCCGGATTGTCGAGTCTGCACGGTGTACCGGCCGGCATGACGCTCCCACAAGTTCCGTCCCCCCGGCAGCTGAGGTTTGGCTCGCAGTCCTCCGAGAACCGGCAATCCTCACCTGCCTTTCCGCCGCGCAAGGGCGACTCATGTTCGCGGACCAGAATCGAAAGCTCACAGGCGTTTCCGGAGACCAGGAATCGATCGGGATCGTCGCAGCTCGCGGCTCTAATCGACTGCAGACATTTCGCGGCACCGTCGGTATCGAAGGTCGTATTTCCGGCGGCAACATCCTTGTCGATGGCGATCGCGAGAGGATCGGAGTCGACCGCGTCAGGGCCGCAAAGGGTTGGATCGAGTGGCGCTGAACAGCAGCGCTTCACCTGATCGCAGATCGCTTCATGAGAGGATTTGACGTACTGCGATGCGGTTAGGACGGCCTCGGCTGGAATCGGAATTGCGCCCTGATTGTCGCAGCCGGCAATAGACCCGACGGTGATGAGTAGCAGTAGCTTGGGCCGCATGATTTCCCCCCGTTAGAATGACGTGGGGAGCGCGAGATTATTCAGTCAAGTGAAGGTCAGAATTCAAAGGCGAGGCCGGCGTTTAGCGTGGTGTCTGAGAGATCCATCTTATTGGCGGCGCCGAAGCCGTTTACCCACGCGTAGTGCAGCTCACAGAAGAGATAGGAGTGGTTGATGCCGAGCTCGTTGTCCAGGGTGCGCGCGGCGGTCGGCTCGAGAAAGTCGAGCATCAGCGCAATGCCCGGATTGAACACCAAGCCGAAGCTTCCGCCGTAACCGTCGAGCGTGTGTGGATGCAATTTGGCGGTATCCTTGGCGTCATAGTAAATCGCCTTGGCGGTGTTGCCGTTGCCGTCTTGAATCCACCAGATGTAGTAGCCCAGACCGGCTTTGACGTAAGGGACGAGCGGGATGTGATACTTCAGTGCAAGCACGTCGAAGCGATAGACCACCAAACCCGAGATCGGAAACACGGTGAGCGCGGTGGTGTCGCCCGAGCGCGTACACGGCACGAGCGCGGGGTTGGCCGCCAGCTTTGCCGTCAGGTTCGGATCGCTGGTGATCACGCAGGAGGTGGTGCCGTTCGGAGCGGTGGAGATGAAAGAGTGGCTGCTGCGATTGTAATAGCCGAACGTGCCGCCGATTCCGATGCTGCCGAACTTGTGAAAGAACTGGTAGTCGAACTCGACCTGTGTGAGCAGCTTGACGCCCGGCTCCTCTTCACGCCCATTTTTTTGAATGTTGGCCTTATTCTGCGCTTGAAACAGGTTGGCGAACGGCTGCGCGCCCTTCAATCCGGCCGAGTTGTCGATCGACGGTGAATAGGGACCGAACTTGATCTCGAGCGCGAAGTGTTGCGGCGAGCGGTAGTGATTCAAATCGAACGCCGAGATGGTGTCGGACGCCGAAATGGATTCGGCGTACGCGCGAGTGCCGGCGCAAACGAGCAGAAGGGCGATCAGTCGCTGGTTCACGCGTGGCCTCGGCGGAGAATCTTACGATGAAAAATCTTACGATAGAGTAGGAGCGAAAGAAGCAGCGCGCCGAGCAGCGCCTTTTCCCACGCCGCGAGATAGAGCCAGAAGGCAGAGAATCCGATCGCGGGCAGAAGCGCGACTTGTGTCAGACGTTTGGCCACCGGATGGTCGGCGATGAACTGTGCGGCCGGCGGGCTGTGCGCGTAGTAGAACTCGACGAAGCTGCGTCCGAGCGAGCTCGATAGCAGTGATCGATCGCGGAACTCGCGCAAGATGTGAACATAAGGATGTTCGTAGGAACCGTACGCGGCGGTGGCGATGAAGCAGAATCCCGACGCGCGGCCGCCTGAGTTCACGTAGCGGCGATAGAGATTTTCCGCCGGCTTGGGCACGCCTTGGAAAATCTCCGACGGTGTCGGGTTGCCGAATGCGTCGATCGAGAGAACGGTGAAATAGTAGGTTTCGTCATTATTGAGCCCGGTGATGCGGCGGCCAAAATTGGTTTGGCCGGCGGGTGCAACGAAGTCGTCGCACACGTACTTTTGATCGAGCGTCTTGAGCGCCGTCATCGGATCGGTGAAGGCGGTGCAGACTACGCCGCCGTCGCCCACGCTGCCGTCGGTTCCACCGTCGTTGGGCACGTCCTCCGGACCGAGCGGAAGCGAGGTGATCACGCTCATGTCGCCGACGACCGTGGTTCCGCCGTCGTCGGTGGTGGATACCGAAGTGGTGGCCGGCACGATGTACCGGCGCTCGATGTTGCCGTCGACGCACACCGAATAGTAGGGAGTGTTGGCGGATTTCTTGATGGGCTGCCCACACGAGTCCGCGCAAAGGACTTGATAGAATGATGGCTGCGGCGCATTGGAAGTGGTCGGAGGCGGATCCCAGTTCACTTGGACTGCGCTATCGCCGGGAGCGACGCTGGGAGAGACCGGTCCGGCGGGAGGAGCGAAGCCCTCTTGTAAACTGATGGTGCAGGTGGTCGACGGCGACTGCAAATTCGCGCCGATGAAGATGTAGAGATTGTTGGACGCGGTGGTGATCGACGGATCGGTGCACTGAGAGATGTCGTGCGTGTGGTTGAAGCTGGGCTGAAAGAGAGCGCGCGCGGGGATGGGAATGTTGAAAAATCCGGTGACCGGTGAGCCGGTGCGGAAATCGGCGATGTCCGGCGAAGTCAGCTGCTCGCAGGTGTTGTTGGTGGTGGTGGTTCTGGTCGAGTAGTTGTCGCAGCCCTGGCCGACCCACAGCTGGATGTTGGGCGTGGCGCCGACCGCGATGCTGGTGGCGGTCACCTGAATCTGAATCAGGATGTCGTCGGTGTCGCATTGGCACTCGGCGTCGCCGAAAAGTTGAGCGGGCGCGAGCGCCTGTACTCCGCTCGGGCCGACGGCAAAGTTCGCTGTGACCCCGTCCGAGCCGGTGCAGCTGCCAACCATGGTCGTGGTGGTTGTGGAATCCGCCGAAGCAACAGCGCCCCAGGTGGAGAACAGCAAAACTACGAGCCTACGGATCATGGCGCGGCTCTCGTGCAAACGCGATGCCTGCAGAAAATCACTACGCTTTTCGGCCGCGTCAGCATCGGCCAAGGTCATCTCGTCACAGGCGAATAGGGCGGGTATGTCAAAGTGGCACCAGCCTACTTGAGCCGCGGGCTCCAGGTCAAATATTGCCGTGTAAAGACGATGTTAGCCGCGCATCGAAGCCGCATCGACCGATCCAAACCCGTGCGTCAGGCGGCGCGGCGGTGTGCTTCGGGGCGGCATACCTGATCCGCCAATCGGGCCAGCTCGGCCGCCGGGATTCGGGCCTCACCATAGCGGACCGCGTAATATCGATCGACCAGCTCGGAGAACGCTGCGGAAGCTGGATCGCCGGCCTCCGCCACTCGAAGCGAAAGCGCGCGGCCGGTCTCATGTGGGGCGCGCACGAATCCGCGCCGTTCGAGCGCGTCGAGCGCCCGCGTATAGGTCGCCATCGCCACTCGGTCTCGAAAACGAAGAGCGCGGGGCGTGCGTTTGCGCAATCGCTTGAGCCCGAAGGCGCCGAGCAGCGCCAGCGCGAACGCAGCCGCAGAGATGAGAACTTTCTTGGAAGGTCGGGACGTCGACGACGGGCTCTCGTCGAACAGATCGTGCGTCCACCGTTGAGCACTGGCAACGATGTCCACCTGCTTGGCCAGATCGTACTCGATGACATACTTGAACCAAGAGAGCTCGACGGTGTCCATCATCTGACGCAGGCGATGGACGAGGCCTGTATCGTTCGCTGCCGGCGGTCCGAGCGGCGTCGGATCGAAGGTGACCCAGCCGTATCCGTCGATCCACGCTTCGACCCAGTTGTGCGCGTCGCCTTGACGCATCGCCAGATAATTCCCGAACGAGTTCCATTCACCGCCGAGAAATCCATTCACCGATCGGCTCGGCACGCCCACGGCGCGCAGCATGATCGCCATGGCGGAGGCGAAGTATTCGCAGTGTCCCGCTTTCTCGACGAACAGAAAGTCATCGAGCGGTTCGAAACGTTCGTCGCGTTTGAGATCGAGCGTGTACTGATAGCTGGTGCGCAGATGCTCCTCGAGCGCCAGCGCCTTCATGAACGGACCGTGCGCGTGCGATGTCACCTGCTGGGCCAGCTCGACGATGCGGGGCGCCAGATCTTTCGGGACCGACAGATAGGGCGCGAGCTCGGGCGGCATGGTGGCGGGGTTCAGGTCGGAAGCTTGAGCCAGCAGGCGTTCATCGCGAGGGTGCGTGTCGGAGTAGACGGTGTAACGGAGCCCGCTCTTGCGATCCACGTTGAAACTGTGGCCGGCCGCGTCGATGCGCTGCTCGACGGCGTAGACCTCGCCGGCGCCACGCCCCTCCAGATCGATCACCGACGCGCTCATCGACGGATTTTGCGATGTCTCAAATCCGATCGGCGTGGGCGCGGCGAACAGCACCGCCGTGTCGAGCGGTTCGAGGTAGATGTTCTGCACCAGCGCGCGCGAGAGCTCACCGCGCAGCACGGCGTTGGTCGGCAATCTGAGCGGCGGCTCGGTTGCCAGCAACATATTTCCCATTCGCCGCATCGCNNGCTCGCGACGACGGATCGATGGCCGGCGCCGAGCGGGTGCGAGTCCAGTGGCCGCGCTCGTAGTGATCGAACGAGACGCCACG
This sequence comes from Myxococcales bacterium, assembly GCA_003153195.1. Lineage (GTDB taxonomy): Bacteria > Myxococcota_A > Polyangia > Palsa-1104 > Palsa-1104 > PALSA-1153. The sequence goes on along the minus strand of PLXG01000466.1, from coordinate 15,889 downwards.
AAGCCGGAGCGGATCGCGCGGAATCCCCGCCGGCAGCTCGACCCGCATCACCACCTGAGGGTTGTCTTTGATGAGCCCGTACTCACCCAGATCCACTCGCTCGGAGAACCCGATTGTGCCGGTGCGGGGACGCGACTTCTGCGAGAAAAAACCGAAGCCGAACCGCGGAATCAAAAAGAAGGTCAAAGTGGCGCCGAAGAAAACGCCGAGCGACACCACACTGGTTCCGGCCAAAAACTGTCCGCCGATGATGCGGCGTGAGCTCATCACCCGCTCGACGCCGACCCGCTCCGACTGCGCGTCGCCGGAGCTGTGGCGAATCAGGTAGTTCTCCTCCATCTCGCGACGGAGGTGAAAGAGGGTGAGCGTCCAAGTGGCGAACACCACGTACGCCAAGAAGCAGGCGGCGTAGATCAGGTTGGTGGAGAGCGCCGCGCCCGCCACCAGCATCAAGAAGGAGATGACGTACGCCTGCAGGTAGTCGCTCGAGGTGCGGCGATTCCACAGCTTGTTCACCAACAGCACGCACAGAAAGCGAATGCCCGCGCTCATCATGTCGCCGCGGATCGCGTCGAGCGCGGTCCAGCCGAAGGTAGTGAGCGTGACCGCATTCCACGCGCCGATCCAGCCGCCGCGCGAGAAAAACGAGTTGGTGGCCGGCTCGACCAGGTAGGAGAGTGCGCCCAAGATCGAGGTCACGAGCAGAATCTGCGGAGACAACTGCTGGGACAGCGCCAGCGCCAAAAACGCGGACGCGACCATCAGATACGACGACAATTTATGGAGCGCCGAAAATCTCATCAGACTTCGACCACCTGTCCGAAGCGTTCGTGGGGCGAGCCGCGCCGGGTGACCAGGACCGCCGAGTGAAGCCGATCGGGCATGACGGCATAGGCGACATCCGCCTCTACCGCCGGCAGAAGCGCGAGCACTCGGAGGACCGAAAGAAGCTGCGCCGGGCCCTTCATCCATCCGGTCGCTTGACCGCGCGCCACCAGCTTGAGCGAAAATCCGCGCTCGAGATAGTCGGAGGAGAGCGAAGCTGCTAGCGAGACCGCGCGCTCAAGCGCCGCAATCGCGATCTCATCGTTGCAGACGTCGCCTCCGGCAAGCGCGTTGTCGAGGAACAGCACCACTCGACGCGACGCTTCATCTTCGTACTCTCTCACCATCTGTCGGCCTTTTCGCGCCGACGACCGCCAATGAATGTCGCGCGGATCGTCGCCGTCGCGAAATTCGCGCAGGCCGTGAAATTCACCGCGTCGCCCCTTTCGGCCGTGCGCTTCGTCGCCAAAGGCATAGCCGCGCGGGCGGGGCGGATTGGCCACCGGCACGACACGCGGTAACACCAGAATTTCGTCAGACAAATCGATGACGCGCGATTTGCGGAAAAGCCCGAAGGGAAAACGAGTCGAGAGGCGCAGGCCGCTGAATTCGGTAAGGCCGCGCCGAAGCAGGGTGTGCCGATAAGAAGTCTGCTGCATCTTCCCCGCCGGAAGCTTGAGGAAGTAGCACTTCTTATCGATGGGCGACCCGCTCACTAGATCTTCCACTTCGATGCTGAACGAAGGCAGACGCTGTTTTCCGTTTTGCAGCTCGATGCCCATCAAGAACGGCTGATTGACGTGGACCCGCGCCGGTGGGCGTCGCCGAACTTGGAGGCCGCGCAGAGACATCTCCGACAGCACGCCCGACGCGATGATCATCGATAGGAGCATTCCGAGCAGCAGGTAGAGCAGGTTGTTGCCGGTGTTGATGGCGGACACGCCGACGCCGAAGGTGATGCCGATGAAGTATTTTCCTTCGCGCGTAAACTGTAGCGTCCGGGGCAGTCTGATCCAGCGTTGAAAGGTCGATGACCAAGTGCCGGTTGTCGATGGTCGACGGTCGACGGTCGACGGTCGACGGTTGATGTCTGTCACGACGGAATCGGCACGCGGTCGAGCAGATCGGCGAGCACCCGTTCGGCCTCTTCGCGCGATCGGCCGAGCGCGTCTCCAGGACCGGAGCCGGCCAGCACCACGCGATGCGCCAGCGAGGGGATTGCCACCTCTTTGAAATCGTCGGGCACCGCGTAGTCGCGCCCGTGCGAGAGCGCCAGCGCTTTGGCGGCGCGATACCACGCCTGAAATCCGCGCGGCGAAATTCCCAAATGAAGAAAGCTCGACTGCCGCGTCTCGTTGACCACGCGCTCGGCGTAATCGAGCAGCGACTCATCGACACGCACGCGCGAGGCTTGCGCCTGAATCGCTGCCACGTCTTCGGCGGTCACCACCGGCGAGATGCGCTCGGTCAGATCTTCTTCGTGCGCGTGCTGCGACACCACTACGCGGCGCTCGTCGGCCAGCGACGGGTAGCCGATGCGAATGCGCAAGAGAAAGCGATCCATTTGCGACTCGGGGAGCGGGTAGGTGCCGAAGTGCTCGAGCGGATTCTGCGTGGCGATGACCATGAATGGCTGCTCGAGCGTGTGGGTCTCGTTGTCGAGCGAAACGCGCCCTTCGCTCATCGCCTCGAACAGCGACGACTGTGTGCGCGGCGTGGTGCGATTGATCTCGTCGGCCAGTACTACGTTGGCGAAGATTGGGCCGCGACGAAAATCGAAGGCGTTCTTCTCCTGACTCCAAACGCTTACGCCCAAGATGTCTGACGGCAGGAGATCGCTGGTGAATTGAATGCGCCGAAAGGTGCCGCCGATGGAACGCGCCAGCGCGCGCGCCAGCGTGGTCTTGCCCACGCCGGGGACGTCTTCGATCAGAAGATGGCCGTGCGCCGCCAGGGTGGTGACCGCTAGGCGAATCGCATCGGGCTTGCCGTGGATGGCGGTCGCCACCGAGCTTTGCAGACGGGCGAACGCGGCCTGCGCGCGCAGCGACAGGTCGGTCGAGGCGACTGGCCTCATGGCTTTGGGTGCAGTGGGGTCAGCCAATAGAGTCCCGCCTCATTTCGCCTGATTGTATCAGAACGAGAGCGAGAAAGCTCTTCAGACCGTGACCAGAAACCTACGGATTTCTTCGAGGAATTGCGCAGGCTTCTCCTGCGGAAGCTGATGGCCGGCGGCCTCGAAAATGCGCAGCTCCGCGCCGGGAATGGCCGTCGCCAACTTTTTCGCGAGCGATGGCGGTGTGAGCTGATCGTCGGCGCCCGCCAGTACCAACGTGGGCAACTTCAGCTTGCCGAGCGCCGTCGGATCTTCGAACTGCGCGAACGCCGCGATGGCGGAAAAATCGGCGCGCGCGATCTCCTGATCGGCGGAGACCAGCAGTCCCGACCAGCGACTGACGATCTCTTTGGGCGTGGCGGGCGACCAGCTCACCCGATCGAAGAGCTCCGGTAGATGGGCAAAGTCATTGTCGATGGTGTCAAAGATGGTGGATGCGACTTTCAGCCGCGCGCCGGTGTTCGCCAAGATCAGTCCGGCCACCCGCTCCGGCCACGCGGCGGCGCAGGCGAGGGCGATGAGCCCGCCCATGGAGTGGCCGAGCAGCACCACTTTTTCGACTTTCAGATTTGCGCAGATGGTTCCGATTGCATCTCGGTACATCTCGATGGTGACGTCGGCGGGAGGATGCCAGCGATCGCTCTGGCCGTGGCCGGGTAGATCCGGCGCAATCACGCGACGATCATTTTGCAGATTGCGAACCGGATCCATGAAGACGACCGACGACGCGGCCGCACCGTGAATGCAGAGCAGCGGCGCTTTGCCGTTTTCACCCTCGTCGCGTAGGCGTACGAGTCGATCGCCGATTTTGAGACGTCGCATGATTTTGAGTCGAGCGAGCGGCTGACTAGCGCTGTGCTGCTTTGAGCTTTCCGATTTCGGTCATGAGCTCGGGCAAGGCCTTTTCCCATGTGGTGACCAACCCGTAGTCGGCCACTTGGAAAATGGGCGCTTCCGGATCTTTGTTCACCGCCACGATCACTTTCGATCCCTTCATCCCCGCCAGATGCTGAATCGCGCCGGAGATCGCCACCGCGACATAGAGCTTTGGTGCGACCACCTTGCCGGTCTGCCCGACCTGCAGATCGTTCGGTACCATGCCGGCGTCGCACGCCGCGCGGCTGGCGCCCATCGCGCCACCCACTAGATCGGCCAGCTTGGCCAGCTCATCGAAGTTTTTGCTTTCGCGCATGCCGCGCCCGCCGGAGATCACCACTTTCGCTTCGGTGAGCTCGGGACGATCGCTCTTGGCGGCGGCGAGCGAGACGAACTCGGCGCCTTTGGCATCGATGGGACCGGCGTCCATCTTTGCCACCGGGCTCGCCGCGCCCGCTGCTTGCGCCGGCGCGAACTCGGTCTGACGAATGGTGGCGCACACGATCGGCGTCACCACTTCGATCTCGGCGATCACGTTGCCGGCCAGCATCGGTCGGCGGAATTTGTTGGCGGCGACAATCGCCACCACGTCTGCCGCCATTCCGGCATCGAGGAGCGCAGCGACGCGCGGCATGAGATCTTTTCCGAATGCAGTCGCCGTCACACCGACCACGCTGACACCTTTTTCTTGGGCGGCTTTGACCACAATCGGTGCATAGGTCTCGGCGAGATAATTTTTCAGCGCGCCGTCATCCACGAACGTAACGTCGGCCGCGCCCAAATTGGCGGCCTCGGCTGCCACCTTGTCGACGCCCGATCCAATCACCAAGAGCGAGAGCTTTCCGCCGGTCGTCTCCGCCATTTTCTTTCCGAACGTGACCGCCGAAAGGCTGGCGGTGCGCAGCTGACCTTCGGCCTGCTCGACGACAATGAGGACGTTGCCCATTAGAGCACCTTCGCTTCGTTATGGAGTTTCTGCACCAGCTCTTCCACCGACTGCACTTTGATTCCCGCCTTGCGCGCCGGCGGTGCCTCGAGCGCGATCGTTTTCACCTTTAAGGTGGGCGTCACACCGAGGGCGGCAAGCGTGGTCTCTTCGATCGTTTTTTTCTTGGCCGCCATGATGCCCTTGAGCGACGCGTAGCGCGGACCTTCGGCGTAGGCGTGATCGCTCGCGGTCTTGCCGTTCTTCACCGCGTGCGGCGCGACGATGCGCAAGTCGACGGTGACCACCGCCGGCAAACGGACCTTCTTGGTCTCCATGCCAGCGTCCACTTCGCGCCCGACGCTCAGCGCCTTTCCGCCATCGGTGATTTCAACGGTGCAGGCGAAGGTGGCTTGTGGCCAGCCGAGCAGACCCGCCAGACGCTGACCGGCGTCGTTCGATTCCGAATCGGCGGCCAGCTTGCCCATCAGCACCAGATCGGGCTTCTCTTTTTCGACGATCTTCTGCAGCGTGCGCGCCACTACATCGGCGTCGAGCGCGTCGTCGGCCCCGTCGACCAAGATCGCCTTGTCGGCGCCCATGGCCAGTGTCTGACGAAGCTGCTGCTGGACATCTTTAGGACCGATGCCGCACACGATGACCTGATCTTCGGGCGCGCGCGCGCCGGCGCCAGTAGATGATGCGTTTTCGGTGAGCCGTAAAGCGGTCTCGACCGCGTATTCGTCGAATTGATTGAGCTGCCAATTGACCGCTGAAACGTCGAGCACGGCGCCCTTCAACTTTACCTTCTGCTCGGGATCGGGAACGCGCTTGGCAGTGACCAGGATCTTCACGGTGTCCTCCTACGATCGGTTCTAAGGCCTTCGATGAACAGCTTCGAGATCTGCTTGGCCGCTTGGGCCAGATCGTTGTGCGGTTTGCGGGTGCCGCCCACCAAATAGGCGAGGGCGATTTCGTCGACGGCGCCGAACAGCGCACGCGCCACCAGTGGCGGATCGAGGTCGTTCGCCAGCTCGCCCGAGGCTTGTCCCTCGGCGATCACGCCGGCGAAGATTCGCAAAAAGTCGCCGAACTTGGGGTTGGCGTACTCCTTGATGAACTTGGCCGACTGGCGCAGCTCGACGGTGAACACCTCCGCCATGGGCCGGTTCGATTGCACGAAGTCGAGGTGGGTGTGCACCAGCCGCTCGAGCTTGCCAATGGCAGTGGTCTCGGAGGTGATGGCGTCGCGCATGCGCGCGTTGATCCGCTCCATGCGATCTTCGAATAGGCTGATCAAGAGATCGTCTTTGCTCTTGAAGTAGAGATAGATGGTGCCGTCAGCAACCCCGGCGGCGTCAGCGATCTGCGAGACCTTCGCGTTGTAAAACCCTTCGCGCGCGAAGACCTTCACCGCTGCTTCGAGAATGCGATCGCGCTTGCCGCTGTCGCGACCTACCAGCGGAGCAGGGCTGCCGCGCTTGGATTGCGTCTTCAACTTGGATGAATGATTGTTCATTCAGTGGCGCCATGGTGCCATGCGAATACGCAGCGCGTCAACGAGGTCCGTGCGCCGGCTGAGAGCGTGCGCTCGGGATTGACTTGTCGCGAATTCCCGACTAAACGCTAAAGACCATGCGCACATGCGCCCGACTTTTGATTTCGTTCTTCCTCCTTACTGGATGCAAACAGCACGCAGCGGCGGCCGACACGGCGCAGCCTGGCAATGCGGATACGGTTCCGCTGGCCGACACCGACAAAGCCAAGCCGGGCGCGGGCATACCGGTCGATCTATCCGAGCTCAGCGACTCGGAGAAGGCCGCCTTCACCCGACTGGTACAACGTTTCCCGTCGGCGTGCGGCAAGGCGCACTCGCTCGAAGTGTCGGTGAAGACCGATCCATCGTGCCGGCGTTCGGTCTATGCCGCGCGCTACATCGCACGTCTGCTCAAGGCCGATCTGCTCGAGAGCGAAGTGGAAGATCACTATGACGTTCGGTTCAATACGCCCAAGATTCAGATCGATGTGGCGAGCGCGCCGGTGCGCGGCGATCCGTCGGCGCCGATTGCGCTGGTCGAGTTCTCCGACTTCCAATGTCCGCACTGCAAGCACATGCAGCCGGTGCTCGATCGCGTTCTAGAAGAATATCGCGGCAAGGTGAAGCTCTACTTCAAACAGTATCCGATCGGCCGCGCGCATCCGGACGCGCCGCTGGCCGCCGCCGCTGCGTTAGCCGCTGGCAAACAGGGAAAGTTTTGGCAATTTCACGATCGCCTGTTCGCCGATCAGGATCATGAGAACCTGGCGGCGCTGGAAAAGATTGCCAGCGACCTGAAGCTCGACAAGAAGCGCTGGACCGCAGACATCGAAACGGAAAAAGAGCACGTCGCGCGCGACCACGCCGACGGAGAGAAGCTCGAGGTGAGTGCGACGCCGACGCTCTATATCGCCGGACGAAAATTCTCCGGACCGTCGACGTTCGAAGAGGTCAAAGACTGGATCGACGAAGAGCTCAACAAATGAAGATCATCCTCGCATCGTTGCTGATCAGCTCGGCGGCCTACGCCGGCGTATCGAATGGACAGAAGGCCCCGGAGATTTCGCTGGCGACACTCAAGGGTGATCGCCTTTCGCTGTCGGCGCTCAAGGGCAAGGTGGTGCTGCTCGATTTTTGGGCGGAGTGGTGCGGCCCCTGTAAGCAGGAGCTGCCCGAGCTGGAAAAGCTCAAGCGTGAGTTCGCCGCGCGCGGTGTGGAAGTGGTGACCGTCAACATCGACAAAGAGCGTGCGAACGCCGAACGTCTGACACGCGAGCTCGCTTTGACCTTTGCGGTGCTGCTCGATCCAAACGGCAGCGCGGTGTCGGCGTACGATCCGCCCAAGATGCCGTCGTCGTATGTGATCGACAAGCGCGGCGTGGTTCGATTTGTTCACGAAGGCTTCGAAGGCAAAAAAGACGTCGAGCGATTTCGCAAAGAGCTCGAAGAGCTCCTCAAGTAGGTCCTCCAGTAGGTACTTAAGTAGATTTCGGCAAGTAGTGCGTCGCTCGGTTTCCCACGGCGGTGCTCGGGCTTTGTGCCGAAGTCGAGTACCGGCGGTGGACTTTCGTTTCTTCGCGCTCGAAGAGACGTAGCGAACCTAGTGCCTTTACGGTGTGCCCTGCGCTCCGGCGTGGGAGCCCCTCCGGTCGACGCACTACTTGCCGAGACTGCTTCCGTCGACGCTTGGGATCAGTGTCGGGATAGAGCCCTAACTTCAATCGCATTATGCGCTGCGTTCATGGCGTGTAGACCTCGATCGTGTACTCGGCAGAGTCGACGTCGCTCTTTCCGCCGAACGCGTAAATGCGTCCGTCACTGGCGGTGGCGGCGGCAAGCTCGGCGCGACCGGTCGGCATTGCTTTCGCGGTAGACCATGTCTGACCGTCGTAAACTTCGACGATCGACAGGCCAGTTCCGACGCCTTGGATCGGAGCGAATTGTGAGGTGCCACCAATTACGAAGATGTGCCCTCCACTCGTCACCGCAGCCATGAAGCCGCGTGCGGTCGGCAGTGGCGGCGCGTCGCTCCATGTGTTCGTTTTGGGATCATAAACCTCCACCGTCGAGGCTGGTGAGTATCCCGTCCCGGTGTTCTCAATGCCACCGATGGCGTAGATTCGTCCATCGCTTCCGGTCGCCGCGCACAATCCTTCGCGCGTATGATTCGGGTGGGTGATTTGCGACCACGAGTTGGTGGCCGGATCATAGACCTCTGCGCTGGTCGCTGTTGCAAAAGCCGGCGTTGGGAGCAGGCCGCCGTTGTCACCGCCCACCACGTAGATTCGGCCATCTGCACCGACCGTGGCGCTGGCGTAAAGGCGTAGCTTTCTCGTCGGCGCAAGGTTGGTCCAGCTGTCTTGAACCGGATCGTACGCCAGGGTTGCCGGCACCGCCTTTTGATCAACCAATCCGCCGATCACATAGATGAGGCCGCTCAGGGAAACGGTAGCGGAACCGGCGCGAAACGCGCCGGACGAGTTTGTGGTCGTCCATTTCTGAGTCTCCGGATCAAATGATGCCGATTCGCTTTGATCGCCGGCGACCACGTAGATGCGTCCGTCCGAGCCGGTAGCGGCGCCGGGCATCGCGCTCGGGAAAGGCATCGACGGTAGCGGGTCCCAGGCGTCGTGGCCACCGACGGTATTTTGCCCTGCGCAGCCGGCGCAAGCGACGAGAGCGAAAATGAATTGGCGCAAGGTCGAACCTCCTCGGTTGCGTTCACAGCTAGTTGAAATGACGATCAATCCCGCGCAGACGAGCCAGCCTGACAGCATTCACACCTCCATCACTTGGGATAGAATGGGCGGCGGGCGTTCGAATTGTTCTCATTTCAGTGCGAAGATTCCGGCAGGCATGCCAGAGGGGATTACGGCTGGTTGGGCGTTAATCTCAATAGCAAAGCGGTGAACCTTCGGCTGAAGTGGTGAATCTTCAACGGTGTCAAACAAGGCGCTTCTTGCGGTGCCTTGACCGGAAACGCCGTCGCCATCGCAAGGCGAACAAGACACCGAGCGAAACGGCAGGGCCGGGGACCGAACCTGAAATAGCAATGTTGCAGCCGGTGTTGTTGTGTTCCTTGACGGAGGGCGCGAGATCCACTGCCTCGAGCGCGCAGCGCTGACGCGTTCCGTCGTCATTACAGGCATAGCCGGTAGGGCAAGCGACGCCGCCGAGGCAGCTATGCGAGCAGGCCTTTGTGCCACTCGGATTTGTGACGCAGACGTTGGACTTGCATTCGCCATCGTCGCCGCACGCGGCGGCAAAGTCTTTCAATTGCGCGCGTGGATCGGGCTGCCCTTCAAGCCAGAGCGTCGCTTGCACAGCGGCGTAGGCGCTAAGGATGAGCGCTCTGTCGGCGGAGGTGTTCTCGTAGACGTCGTGTACGCTCGCGCCGATGCAATCGGATGGCGTGCTTGTCGGAAACTCGACCGTCGGGTTGTTGAGGTACGATGCGACGCCGACAACTGCGCCGGAGGCTGCGATCGCGGGACCGCCGCTGTCGCCAGAACAAAGCGCTTCTCCAACGACAAAGAAGTTCGGCGCAACGGCTGGGTAGGTGCTGTCTTCAGGTACTGGACCTAGCGCGAGTACCGTTACCGCGCGCTCCTGGCGGACACCTTCTTGGTTTGCCCCGGTCGAGGTGGAACCGTACCCAACGGCAGTCAGCGAATCGCCCACGGCGGGCGGCGCATCGAGGCGAATGGGCGCCAGCACCGGATCATCGAACGTTCGATCGAGCACGATGAGCGCGATGTCGGTGGCGCATCTCGACGTTTCTTGCGTTACCAGAATTGTCTTGCCGTGTGGCGCTTCAGGGGTGTTGCCGTAGCTGCCAAATACGAGGCTACTTGGATCTTTCAATGCGCCGAACTCACCGCCGCCATCGACGGGACTCTCCACGCCACCTGAAGTTGTGCAAGCGTATGGACTGGGGACCGCTGCCACGCAATGACGCGCGGTCAGAACCAAGTCTGGTGCCAGGAGGGTGCCGCTACAAACTCCGCCACCCGGAGAGATCGAGATCACCGCAGCGCGATCTGAAGGTTGCCCTCCAACGATGGCGCTCGACTGCGAGTCTCGGCGGTCTTGAGCACCGACACAGCCCGAAAGCAACAGCCAGCAAACCCCGAGTCTTCCGCAGCGCATCGACGTCTTTTAACAGCTCCCGGCGCGGCGCGTACAGTGATGAGCATCACCGTACATCCGCGGCTGCTTTGCCGTCACAGTCGTTACCGAAGACCGGTTTCTTGTGGTGGCATTCTCCGAACTGTACTTTCAATCATGGCCAATCGATTCTGGCGTGTGAACTTGGTCCTTAGGATCGCTTTAGTTTTTTGCGGCGGCTGCAAAGGTGGTGCGACCGCGGTGCTCGATGGCGGAACGGACGGTGGCAATTGCGGCAATGCTGCCCAAATGCCGGTGCAGATCGTGACGCCGACGGGCGTTCTGTATGGCGAGCTCGATACACCGGACGGTTGTCAGCCCTATCCGTTGGTGCTGATCTATCCCGGATCGGGACCAACCGATCACGACGGAAATGACACGCAGGCCAACGTCGACACCGATACATACAAAGAACTGTCGGCCGCGCTGACGACCCACGGCATCGCGTCGGTGCGCTACGACAAGCGTGGCGTGGGTGCCAGTCTCGCCGCGATTCCTGCGGATCCCGCCACCTTCACGTTCGACGATGACGTTGCCGATGCGCTGCTCTGGGCCAAGCAGTACGCGAGCGATTCGCGATTCAAAAACTTTACCCTCGCCGGGCAGCGAAGGATCGCTGTGGGCCATCTTGCTGGCGGAACAGGTAAAGGCCGGGGTCGTTTCCGAAGGCCCGGGCCGTCCGATCGCCGATGTCCTCACCGAACAATTGGGAAATCAGTTGGGAACGTCCTCATCACTTTTCATGCAGGCCGAGCAGATCATCTCGTCGCTCAAGGCAGGGATGCGCGTGGCGACCGTTCCGCAGCAGCTCGAATCGGTGTTCGCGCCGCCGGTGCAGCGCTATCTCATTTCTTGGATGAAATACGATCCGGTAAAGGAGATTGCCAAACTCGATCAGCCCATCTTGGTGGTGCAGGGAACCGTCGATACACAGGTCGACGTTGCGGATGGACAGATGCTCGCCGCAGCGAATTCCAAGGCCCAACTTCTGATCGTTGACGGCGTCGCACATATGCTCAAAGACGCGACCTTGGACGCCGATTCACAAATGGCGACGCTCACCGATCCCACCCTGCCGCTCGACACCACGGTGGCAAATGGAGTGGTGAGCTTCGTTCAGAGCTTGCCCTAGCTGAGGTCATTCCGGCGGTTTCAAGACAAAGGGGTAGCTGACGACGACGAAGCCACCGCCATCGGGTTTCGGAAAGCTCCATCCCGTCGGAGAATCGCAGATGCACTTTTCCAGGCTCTCGTTGGCAAAACTGGATGTTTCGATTCGGGAGAAGTCGACCGCGCCCGTCGGAGAGATCCGGAACTGGCACATCACCCGCCCGGTGAGTGACGGATTCGTGTTGAGCTCCTTCTCGTAGCAGGAGCGGATCTCGTTCATGTGGGCTCTGACGACGCTACGAATCGCCTCCTTGTGAATCGAGCCGCCGATATGGACCTGCCGGTTCGGTGTGGAGCGAAAATAGATCGTCGTTACGATCTTGTTGTCGTTCGAACCGCTCGGCATCAGCTTCCAATTTTTCACTTCGACCCGAACACAGTCGATGAGCGCTTCGTCGACGAGGGTCGAGTGGGCGGCGTCGACCTTGGATTCGATGACCGCACCTTTGGCGTCGATGAGAAGCTCTGTTTGAAGGCTTCCATCCACGGCGAGCGGCGCTCGGCCATGACAGGCCTGTAGCGCGGCCAGTCGTTCGTCTTTCATCGTCAGGGGAACGTTGGTGGGGACTTCGGCCGGCGGTGCTTTCTGAACTGCGATTGGGGCGTGAGCGCAGGCGCACAATGTTAGCGACGCGATTCCGACGAGCCGAGTCACGAACGGCATGCAAACTCCAATGAGGGATGGATTGCTCCGCAGAAGCGGAGTTACAGCGAAGCGTGCGTGGCGTGCGGCGTCGGAGCTTCGGCCTTCTTGCCGGGCTTGCCACCGCTCGACTTGGTGCCGGCTTGCGTGGCGCCACCTTGCAGGTTGAAGACGAAGTTGCGCAGGATCTCCATCTGACGAATCGGCGCCGCGGCGACCTCTTCGATGCCGTTCAGCGTACCGAACAGCTTCTTGCCGTCGGGCGTGGTCATCATCATCTGCAGATAGTTCGGCGTAAAGAACGACGGCATCTTGGTATCCGGTAGAAGCTTCTGCGGATCCGACAGCCATTTCACGATCCACTCCGGGCGCAAGCGATCTTTGGCCATGAGCAGATTCGGCGCCGCCTTCGAGCGCTGATCTTCGCTGAGCTTGACGTCGCCGACCACGTGACAGGAGGTGCAGGTCATGCTCTTGAACATCGCCTCGCCGATCGCCTTCGACTTCGGATCGACCTGCACGTCGTAATAACGATACGGGAAGATGGCGTGGTCGAGCGCCGAGAACATCGCCACCAGGTGCGTCGCCTGCTCGTCCTCGAAACCGAACGTCGGCATGCGCACGTTCAGCCACGGCCGAAGTGGTTTGATGTTCTTCAAGAACGCGAACAGCCAGTTCGGCTGCGTCTTGGCGCCTTCGCCGAGAATCTTGGGCGGCGCCAGCGTGGCCGCGTTTTCGTCCTTGGTGTATTCCTTGGCCTGCCGAATGTCGCCGATGTGTCCGTCGATGGTGTGGCAGCCATAGCAGTTGAACCAGCGCACCAGCTCGCGACCTTGCTCGCGCTCTTTTTCCATCGGGTTCAGCACCTGACCGAGCACGTGTCCGTCGATGTTCTTGCCGCGCATTCCCTTCAGAACCACCATGACGTCTTCGATCTCGTCTTTTGAGAGATCGAATTGCGGCATGCGAGTGTCGACGCGCTCGTAACGATAGACGCGCGGATGCTCGAGCTTGGCCTGCAGCCAACGCGACCAGGTCTGCTCCTTGTGATCGACGACGTAGTCGCCGAAGTCGAGGCGAGCGACGTCTTTGACGCCGAACTCGGTGAGCTCGACGCCGATTCCGGCGGTCGACTCGAATCCAGTAATGAAGTGGCAGCCGTAGCAGCCGTAGTAGTTGAGCAGCTTCTTGCCCGATGCGACCAGCGTCGGATCTTGCGCGTTCACCAGCGGGTTGGCCGGGAACTCTTTTTTGTCCTTCTGTCCCGCCAAATAGGTGGCGATGTCAGCTGCCTCTTGATCGGCTAGGCGCAGGTTCGGCATGCGGGTGCCCGGCGCGTACGACTTCGGATCTTTCAGCCAGGTGTAAATCCAGTCGGCGTTCACTTTCGATCCGACGTTGGACAAGTTTGGACCGTGGTCATAGTGCGACGCGCGGTTCTTGTGATCGATGAAGCTCGGATCCTTTTCGTCCTCAGTGATGTTGTGGCAGCCGCGGCAACCGAGGTTCAGCACCAGCTGCTTGCCGCGTGCGGCATCGCCGGCCACTGGAATTTTCTTCACTTCGAACGGCGTCGACTGCGCCATCAGGAACGAAGCGAGCGCCGCGGTCTGCTGCGCCACCGTCCACTTCCAGGGATCGAGGTTCGGATCCTTGGCTTTTTCCTCGCGCACCGGAATCGCGTTGTGCGGATAGTTTTTCTCCAGCGTACCGGCGGCGCGCTCTTTCTCCTCGGGGAAGAAGTTGGGCATGCGGGTATGCGGATGGAACGCTTTCGGATTTTTGATCCACTCGGTCATCCATCCCGAGCCGAGCTTGGCAGCCGCGTGACGAAGATCGGGCGCCGGTTTGCGAGCCGCCTGCTTCTCGTAGCCTTCGATCGGATGGCAACCGTAGCAGCCGACCTCTTCGATGATTTTTCGTCCGCGCGCGAGATGGGGCGAGAGCTCGACCAGCTCGGCCACGTTGTTCTCTTTGTTGACGCAGTATTTCGCTTCGTCGGCTTTGTGCGCGTCGTCGGCAGCTTGGGTGAACGGCGGAATCGACGTGTCGGCTGCGTTGAGCGGCGTCGACGGGAAATCGCACTTCAGCGAAGCGGTGAGCTTGGGATTGCCCGGAATCTCACACTCGGCGTCGACCTCGCACTTGAGGTGCGATCGCAGATCGACTTCGTCCATGTGGCACTTGCGGCAGTTCGATTCCATGAACGAACCCTTGAGCAGCGGCTCCTCCCAGAAATGTTTTTCGGCGTCGTGCGGATTGTCGACCGGCGCGTGCGCGTAGAACTTGGTGGTGGCGCGCCCCTGACCATCGTGACAGGTGGTGCAACCGAACTTGTCCGGCGGATGCAGTGAGAACAAAGTCCGGCGGAACGGATGCGAGCGGAAATAGGCCGGTTGAACCAGCTCGAATCCGCTGCGCGAAGATCCCACGTGGCAGCTCTCGCAGCGATCGACGCGATTGATGGTCTCCAGGTTCTCTTGAATGATTTCGGTCTGCGGACCGAACATGCCGCTCTGCTTGTCGACGGCGGCGACATACTTGCGCTGCGCATCGCCCACGTCGGTCTCGAGTTTGTCGATCTGCTTGGTCAGCTCGGCGATCGGTTGGGTAAAGCCTTTGGCGACTTTACTGACTTCGTCGCGGGCCTTCGCCGAATCGTTCATGATCTTTTCGTCGCCGGCGAGCTTGACGGTGAACTCGTCGAGCTGCTTCTTGCGCTTCTTACACTCTTCTTCCTTGTCGCACATTCCACCCGGCGATTCGTGCTTGGCCTTGGTGTAGTAGTAGTAGGTTTCGTCGAGGTTCGACTTGGTGAAGGTGTAATTCTGCCCCTTGTCGAAGGCGGTGAACTGCGCCTCTTGCAACTTCGCTTTGGCGTCTTCGAAAGCGGCCTTCTTGGGACCGGCTAGCTCGGCTTCGAGCTGCTGCTTCTTGGCGACCAGCTTGCCGTACTCGGATTTTTGACCCATCAACGTTGCTGCTTGCGTCGCTTTTTGATCCTCGGGCGTGACATCCTTCATGCCCTTGACCTTGTTGCACGCGTCGGCGACTGCCTTCTTTTCCGGATCGCTGTCGGGCGGCGCGCCGAGCTCGAGACAGCGCAGCTTCAAATTGCGCGCGTTGAGCTCGCTCTCGACGTTGAAGAACGCCTCCTGATAATTCTTGTATTCACGTCTGGTCGCGGTCTCGTCATAGACAGCCCAGAAAGTGACCGCACCGAACGCTCCCGCCAATAGGAAGAAGAGCCAGTTGTAGGAGATCTGTTCGTCGATCTTTGGTGGCTTCGGCTGATTGTCGGCCAAGGTCTCTAACCCCTTTGAATATGCGGCGTATTTTTACAACGGCGGGGGAACGAGGGTCAACTATTGTTGTGACCGTCGCGGGCGTTATTTCGTTGGCGAGAGTTGTAGAGAGAAGAGCGCAAGCTGCGAGCTCTTCTCCCTCGGTAACGCGCACATTTTCTTTGTCACGTCTTCGCGATCGCGCGCGTAAAATGATCCAAATCTCAAGCGAAAATGTGACTGCCGAAGCGCGGTGAGATCTCGATTAAGAGTGAGCGAGATCTTCTCTCTCTCCGAGTGCTGGGAGGCTGGGGACTCTTGTTCCTTTCCGGCCCGCCTTCTGGCC
>PLXG01000389.1 GCA_003153195.1 Myxococcales bacterium | reverse complement strand
TTAAATAAGCGGAATATTTTTCCGTACGCCCGCCGACGATCGGCGTGCCTCGACGAGACAGGGCTCGCTTTTCGGTTTTACTGGCCAAATCGACGATCGAAATGTCTTCGCTGCCGATGTTGGCCACCGCCAGCCGCTTGCCCCCATTGATGACCACCACGCCGCGCGGATTTATGCCGACTGAAATGTCCTCGATCACTTTGCCCGCGTTCGGATCGATCACCTGCACGCTGTCGGACAGGTGATTGGTCACGTAGATTCGCTGGGCCACCGAATCGACCGCCAACCCTTCGGCTCCGACGCGAATGTGGATGGTCTTTTGAATGTTGTCGTGGCCGGGATCGATGAGGCGCAATTCGCCGGCGAGCGCGTGCACCACCACCAGCTGCTGACCGAGCCGGCCGAGCGCGCGGGGCCCATCACCGACGGAAAACGTGGTCGGCTTTTCGCCCTTCATGTCGTAGACCCAGACTTCATCGGTGGTGGGCGACGCGACGAACAGCGATCGATCGATGGCCGTCAGATCGACTGGTGTGGGAAATCCGGTGTCGTTTATGACGGTGAGCGTTGCATCGCCGGCAATCGCTTTCGTATCCGCTGAGACCAACGTCACCGGCCCTGATGCTTGCACCTGCGTGGGAGCGATCGTGAGACCGCTCGGGATCATCGCCAACAGATGGTGCTCATCGACCAGTTCGGTTGGCAGCGTGAGATCGAAGGGCGCGCCGATGCGGACCTTGGTGCCGTGCGTCAGATGCTCACCATAAATGGTGACTGGGGTGCGCGTCTGGTTCGACACCAGACTGGGCCCGAGCGCGGTGAACGATGCGGTAGGCGTTTTAGACCTACACGAGGAACAGAGGACGATGGCGACGATCAGGCTGGACCGCATATGCCGCGATAGTAACTTGACGATCTCGCCGTGCAAGGAACAATAATAGGCGATCCATGTCTCGCCCAACGCGTCGCCAGTTCGTGGTGCACACCGCCCTCGGGTTTGGCGCGTACGTGTTTGGCGTCTACGGTGTGGGCTGCAAGAAGCCCGAAGCGCCCAAGCGCACGCCGGACGAAGACGCCGCTACGCTCGGCAAGAGATCTCCGGCGGGCACGTTCACCGCGCTGCAGTTTGCGACTTTGCACGCTGCCAGCGAGCGCATCTTGCCGCACGATGAAGATCCGGGCGCGATCGAACTCGGCGTGCCGCAATATCTCGATCGCGCGCTCGCCGATCCGTCGATCGATTTTCTCAAGCGACCGCTCCTGATCATCCTCGACGGTGCGGCGGCGCAGGCCAAGCAAAAATATTCCAAGCCGTTCGCGGTGCTCATGCCCGAGCAGCAAGACGAAATTCTCACCGCCTGGCAAAAGGGCAAGCCGGGCGATCAGCACGCGTTCGAGATCTTGATGGCGCTCACCTTCGAAGGCGCGTTCGGCGATCCCAAACACGGCGGCAACACCGAAGGCCGCGGATTCGCCATGATCGGCTTCACGCCCGGGCCGGTGATGCCATTTTCGCCGCCGAGTGATCTCAAGCGCGACATCAGACAACCGCGCGACGTCCGACAATAATGGCGCACGATCCCGTCGATGTGGTGATTGTAGGCTCGGGTGCTGGCGGTTCACCGGTGGCCTTCGAGCTGACCCGCGCCGGCATCAAGACGGTGGTGCTGGAAAAAGGGCGCGCGCTCGCCGATTCGGATCTCGATCACGACGAGATCAAGATGTGTCGTCGCAATTTTTTCATTCCCTACCCGCATCAAGAGCCGCACACCATGCGCTTCGGCGAAAGCGGCCACTCTTCGCGCACCAACGAAGGCTGGACCTCGAACGTCGTTGGTGGCGGCACTGTGCACATGAGCGGCTATTTCATGCGCATGCACCCGGTCGACTTTCGCCTGCGCACTACGCTCGGCAAAGTGTCGGGCGCGAACATCAGCGATTGGCCCATCGCTTACAACGACCTCGAGCCCTACTACGCACGCGCGGAACGCGAAGTGGGCGTGTCGGGCCGATGGAAAACCCATCCGTTCGAAGAGCCGCGCTCGAGCGACTATCCCATGCCGCCGCTCAACGAGCACAAGTTCGCCGATGAGATCGACGCCGTCGGCAAGAAGCTCGGATTTCATCCGTTTCCCACGCCGCGCGGAATTGCGTCGCGATCGTATCGCGGGCGAATGGCTTGCATGTACTGCGCGCTGTGCGGATCGTACGGTTGCGAAGTGCGCGCCAAGGGCTCGACGTCGGTTTCACTTCTTCCGGTCGCGCAGGCCACCGGTCACCTCGATCTGCGACCGGAGTGCATGGCCACCGAAATCTCCGTCGACGCCTCGGGGCGCGCCACCGGCGTGGTCTATCGCGACAAAAACGGCATCACTCAATTTCAGCCTGCCAAAGTGGTAGTGGTGGCCGCCACCGCCATCGAGAGCGCGCGACTTTTGCTTTCGTCGAAGTCCAAGCGTTTTCCAAATGGCCTGGGCAACGACAGCGGTCTGGTGGGCAAAAACCTGGTCTTTTCCGGTCTAGGCAAGGCGCACGGACTGTTCCGCCATCGCGGCCGGCCCGACCGCGCTTGGATGACCGAACCGTCGCCCTTCATTCAGCGCTCGATGCAGGACTTCTATATGTTGGAGAAGCCCGTCGACGGTTTGCAAAAAGTGGGCACCATTTTGTTCGATTTTTATCATCCCAATCCGATCAACAACGCTGAGCGAGTCTCCGGTCGCGGCGAAGGCGCGTTATGGGGCAAAAAGCTCAAAGAGGCTCTGCGCGATCAAGCCGCCGGCGCCCGCTGCGTCGGATTCGAGACCTTCGCCGAATATCTGCCGACGTCGGGCAGCTACGTCGATCTCGATCCCGATGTGAAAGATCGCTGGGGCGCGCCGGTCGCACGGATCACCATCGGTCGTCACGAGCTCGATCTCAAAGCCACCAAGCTGCTCACCGACAAGGGCCTGGCGGTACTGAACGGGCTCGGCGCCGATTCGACGTCGGTCACCATCACCCATGGCGAGACCAAAATTCTACAGGGCGGCACCTGCCGGTTTGGAACCGATCCTGGATCGAGCGTGCTCAACGCCGACTGCCGCATGCACCTTTCGCCCAACGTCTACGTCTCGGACGGATCGTTTTTGCCTACATCGGGCGGAGTTCCGCTCACGCTCACCATCTTGGCGAACGCTTTTCGCGTCGGCGAGCGTCTTGCAAAGACACTGCGCAAGGGATGATTGGCTCCGCGCTCAGCCTACGATTTTCGACGATTGTTCAGGTGTTCAGTAAATTTAAATTGCGCCACAGGGCGCCATAGGGCGCCACAGGGCGATAGAATTCGGCACGAACTCTTTTCGTTCTGCCGCGCGTTCTATATAATGGGTGGCCATCCAAGATCTGAGGCACGGTGATGATGCGGAGTTTGGGCGTGAAGAGGTGGGGTTGTGTGTGCGTGGTTTCGCTTCTGTGCATGTTCAGCACGGACGCGATGGCCAAGGCGAAGCGTGTCGCCGCGCGCCGGTCCACAAAATCCGTCTCACCGGCGGCAAAATCGCCGACGGTGACGCCACCTGCACCTGTGGCGCCGTCGGTCACACCGGCCCACGCGAGCAAAACCGAAGCGGCGAAAAATGATCAGAACGTGGTGCAGCGTGAATCGAAGATCGAATTCGACGAGCGCCTGGTGCAAGGGCAGACCGCCTCGGGCGCGATCTATCTGTTCGAACGGGGCGCCTCCGAATTCTTGAGCATGGTGCACATTCCATCGAGCTTCCGCGAAAAGACGCTCGCCAAAATCTTCGCTGAAAGAAATCAGGAGGCTTCGTCGGGCAGATGAAGCTTCGTTCATGAGCCAAAGCGGCAGCTTCGAGATTTATGTCTACGCGGACGGAGCTCCGATCAGCACGCATCAGTTCACTGCGCGCGAGGTGACCATCGGTCGCGGCGAAGGCGTCGATGTGCTCCTGAACGATCCCAGCGTTTCGACCAAGCACGCCGTCGTCCACTTCACCGGGCGCAGCTGCCTCATCGAAGATCTGCGCAGTCGAAACGGCGTTCGTGTCGGCGGCAAGAAGGTTCAGAGCTACATGGTCCAGCCGGCCGACGAGATTGTCGTCGGCAAGTTCACATTGCTGTTCTTCGTGAAGGTCGCAGCCGAGCAGCCACGCGAACAATCGATCGTGATGCGAATCGACGCGACCGTTCCGGGATTGACCGCGCTCGATTCCGACATGACGACGCTCGAGCGCAAGAGCGCGCTCGACGCGCATTCACAGGAATGGGTCGAAGAGTCGCGAACCACCGCCGAGCCTTCGCCACTGTTTTCCAAACCGGGGACTCAGGACACCGTGCCCTTGGTGGTCGGCAAAGTGGAGCCGGTCCCAAAAGGACTCTTCGGGCAGGAGCGCCAAGTAAGAAAGACCAAGACCGGGCGCGTCTCCACCGAGCATGCTCCCCAGGGCGAGCGTGCCTTCCGCGGCGAGCGTGCCTCCGCGATCGAGCCGAGCGCTCGCCCGCGGGGTGCGGTCGAGATCGCCGAAGGGCCGCCGCTGGTCGGCACCGCGCATCTCGGTCGATCGAGACCATCTTCCGACGTCATTTCGGCGCACGACATGGCCGAACCGCATCCTCTCACCCTGGGCGACGAAGGGGTAGCCGACGAGGACGATGAGCCGTTTACCCCCAGCTTTTCACTGCTCGAGCTGTTGAAAGCGCCGAGCAGGCCCGGGCCGGTGGTCGAGGTCATTCGATCGCGCGGAGATTTCGTCGAGGGTCTGGACCATCTGCATGTCGGACAGCGGCTCAAGCTGGAAGGCTTCTCCCGTTCACTTTGTCGGTATCGGCGCGAAGGCGAGGTGGTCTTTCAGCTGAAAGATCCCGCGCGCGCTCGCATCGTTGGCGATTCGGCAGCGGCGCAGCCCGTCTCGGGCAAGGTGACCTTACCCGCTGGGCAGACCGCCGAGATCGATCTCGGCGACCAGCGGCAGCTCAATGTTCGATTCGTCGCAAAGGTGGTGATCCCGAGCGCGCCACTTTCCGGACCCACCTTCACGCGGCAGGGGATGGTGACCGCGGCGTCGTCGGTGCTGCTGCACGTTCTGGTGTTCGCGCTGGTCGCCTTCATGCCATCGGAAAAGCCCGACGACCTCGAGACCAACGAAGGTCGCTTCGCCAAGATCGCCGACAAAGATCTCGAGCTTCAGGCGAAGCCGCCCGAGCCGCCCAAGCCCAAAGAGGAGCCTGTGCCGACGCCGGAGCCGCAGCCGGAAGCGCTGCCGACGCCGGAAAAGATCGTTCGTCGCCCGCCGCCGACTGCGCATCCGAGAGCGGTGGTGCACGCCTCCAGGAGTGCGATGGTCGGCGCTTCAGCCGGTCCACCTTCTCCCAAACCGTCGGCGACTGCCTCCAAACTCCTCGGTGCGCTGGGCGGATTGCCGAGCACCAGCGTCTCGAGCGCGACCGCGATGACCAACCTCGACGCGGTCACCACTACGCGCAGCTCGGGCGGATTCAAATCGTCAGGCGCCATCGGCAAAGTACCTGGTGGCGAGCTTCGTCTCGCAGCCGGCGGATCGGGCGTGGGCCGCATCGACACCAAAGGCGCCAACGAAGTCATGCGCGGTGGCAAGCTCGGTCGCGTCGAAGGCGGCGGCGGTGGCAACGGACACATTCGCGGCATCGTCGAGCGCGCGCCGGAGCGCCAAGTGCAGGTACAAGGTCAGCTCGATCGCTCGGAGATTCAAAAAGTCATCAACGCGCACATGCGTGAGGTGCAAGGCTGCTACGAACGCAAGTTGATCAAAGACCCTGGCCTGGCCGGGAAAATTCAATACGAATGGGTGGTCACGCCCGCCGGTACCGTCGGTGTGGTTCGCGTGAAGTTCTCGAGTGTGCGCGACACCGAGGTCGCAACTTGCATTCAGGCATCGATGAAATCATGGAAATTTCCTGAGCCCAAGGGCGGCGCTGTGACCGTCATTTATCCATTCGTTTTCAGCACCATTGGAATGTGAGGCAGGCGTGAACATGAAGCGTGTGCTGCTTATAGTCGCGATGATTCAAATGACGCTGGTGACGGTCGCCCACGCGAGCGACGACGAGCGCGCCGCTACCTTCGCGGTGCAAAATCGTAAGTTCAAGCTCGGTCATGAGCTGAACGTGGAAGTCGGCGTGTTGCCTTTGAACGCCTTCACCAAAGGCATCACCATCGGCGGCGGCTATACCTATCACTTCACCGACGTGCTGGCGTGGGAGGTGGCGCAGTTTTACTACTCGTTCGGCGCCGACACCGATCTCAAAAAGACGCTGCAAGAGAACTTCAATCCGATGGTGCAGCCGACCACGTTCGAGACGGTGAACTATTTCGGATCGTCGAACCTGGTCATCAAGCCGATGTACGGCAAGTATTCACTGTTCAATCGCTGGGTGGTGCACTCCGAGTTTTTCCTCGCGCTCGGGCCGGCGTTCGCCAAGTACAACGATCCGGCGGTCTTTCGCGGCGGCTTCGACGCCGGCATCGGATTTCGCCTGCATCTGGTGCAGCACGTCTCCATTCGGCTCGATCTGCGCGACTACACCTTCTTCCAAGGCGCAACACCGAAGAGTGAGCTCTACATCGCGCTCGGCATCGCGGTTTCGTTCGGCGGGAGAGGCAAGTAATGAAGCGGACGGGGCTCACCTGCGCGCTGGCGTTATCGCTCGGGGCGCTCGGGTCGTTCGGCCTGGGGGTCGGGACGGGCGCCGTGCACGCCGACGAGGTGGCTTCGAAAGAGGCGGTGCACAAGCTCGATCTGGCGCTCGAGCGCTACTACGCCAAGGACTATGCGCGTTCGTCGCCGCTTTTGTACGAATCACTCAAGCTTCTGCCGGAATCGGATCTGCGCCGCGATAGCGGACAGTTCAACTTCGCCGACGCGCTTTCGCACCTGGGGTTCGTGCAAGCCAGCCTGGAGCAATACATCGACATCGTCGAAGCACGTCGTTCGCCGGATCTGGTGGGACGATCGCTGGAGGTGATCGATCACGCGGTGCGACTCGGTCAGCTCGACGAGCGTCGGCTCATCGACCAGGTTCTGTTCGGAAATCAGTATGGCGATCTGCCCCTCGAGACTGCCGATTTCGTCGAGTACTACCAGGCACTCGGCGAGTTGCGCCGCGGATTTGCGGAGTGGGGCGTGCACCGGCTCACCGAGCTGGCCAAAAAGGAGCGCTACTATGGTTTCAAGGCGCGCTATGCGCTCGGCGTGAGTCGCCTCGAACAGGGAAATTCGGAGGGCGCGGAGAAAGTTTGGAACGCGCTCATCGAAGCCGAGGGGACGCCGAACGATGTCCGCAACGACGCGCGATTGGCCTTGGCTCGCCAGCGTTACGAGCAGAAAAAATATGACGAGGCCTTTGCGCTCTATCTGACCGTCGACGCGCCCATCACGCAGCAAGACGTGGTGCTGCTGGAAAAGGCCTGGGACCGCGTGGCCGACGAAGATGAGCCGCGTGCGCTCGGCATGGTGGTGGGCCTGGGCGCGCCGGTCTATCACCGATTGTTCGCGCCCGAGCGCGCGCTCATTCGCACCATGGCGCTTAAGCGACTTTGCCAATTTCGCATGGCGCATCTGGCGGTGCAGGATTTTCGCTCCGAGTGGGGACGCTCGCTCAAGGTGGTGCGCGAGCATCAGTTGCCCGACGAGCATCTGCGCACCGCGATGATGAACGAGCCGGAGCTGCGCGCCGAGCAGAAGTGGCAAAACGAGCTCAAGGAAGAGCGCGATCATCTGTCGCGCATCGCCGACCAGCCACTCAAAAAATATCTCGATCGGCTCTATCTCACCAAGCTCGACCAGGTGGAGCGCGCGATTGCCCGTCATACCGATCACGCCCTCGAACGCGTGGCTGAGGAGCTGCTTCGCATCGACGAGCAGATGACCATTTTGGATTATGAAATCGGCGTCGGACTTTTCCGCAAAGCGGGCGAAGAGCGCGCCGGTGGTCCGCTCGAAGGACGACTGTCGCCGACGGGAAAGAAAGAGGCCGATGCGGTGAAGTACAAATTCACCGGCGAATATTGGTCGGATGAATTGGGCGATTACGTGGTGGAAGCAGAGGACCGATGCGTCCGCTAAATAAACTCGCATCGAGTTTGGCTCTCGCGGGCGCGCTGACGTCGTGCGCGGGATCCAATCGGCCGGCGCCTCCGGTCAATCCGCTGGAGGGACTGCAGCAGTCGGCCAAGAAGGTCGACTTCGCCATCGCCGAGACCAAGCGACTCATTCAGCGCTCGCGCGGCGCCACCTATTTGGCGGACATGGAGATGCGCCTCGCCGAGCTCTACTCCGAGCGCGCGCGCTATGCCTGGCTCACCATCTTCGAAAAAGCCAAAGCACGCGGCGAGACCAGTCGCGCGGTGGAAGCGCCGGAAGCGCGACTGCTCAAGAACTTGGCCATCGGTGTCTACGATCGCCTGCTGCACGAATCGCCCGATTATCCGCGTGCCGACGAGGCGCTGTTTTTGGAAGCGCACGAATATCGCGAGCTCGGCGAGTTCGATTCGATGCGCAAGGCCTACGAGCGGCTGATCGAGGAATATCCCAAGTCGAGCCATCGCATCGAGACCTTCCTGATTCTCGGCGATACCGAGTTCGACAAGGGCGATCTGGCGCGCGCCGAGATGTACTACAACAAAGTTCTCGAAGAGCCCGAGAGTCACATTCACTCGCTGGCGCGATACAAGCTCGGCTGGGTGAAGGTGAACCGCGAAGATTGCAAAGGCGCGGTCAAGCTGTTCGAAAAGATCTTGCGCGATCGCACGCTGGTCGCCGGCAAGCGGCAGATCATCGCCACGCAAAAGAGCTTGAACGTGGCGCGTGAGTCGCTGGTCGACATCGCCTACTGTTACCCGGAAGTCTACGGCGACAGACCGGCGGCGCCCTATTTCCGCTCGCTGGCGCAGACGTCATCGGACTTCATGGCCGCCATGCGTCGCGTGGCCAATCGCTTCGCCATCAAGCAGATGTATTCGCCGGCTGCTGCCGCGCTGCGCGAAGTGCTCTCGGCCGCGGTCTCCGATGAAGACGCGCTCGAAAGCGCGCGCAAATTGTATGACAACGTGCAGCGCGGAAAATCCTACGATCGCGCGGCCGAAGACGTCGAGCGAATCGGACGCGTGCTCGACGCGCACTATCACGACTTCCGTCTGGCCGATCCGGTGCGCAAGAAGCTCACCGACGAGTTTGAAGTGTATGCTCGCGACATCGCCACCAAGGCGCACGCGCACGCCAAAGACGTGAAGACGCAGGCGCTGTTCGCCAATGCCGCGGCGGCCTACGCGCAGTACTTGGCCTACTTCCCCAATTCGAAGGCCAAGTTCGACATCGAGCAGAACCGCGCCGAAGCGCTGTTCGCCGCCGAGCTCCCTTATAAGACCGCTCAGGCATACGAAGAGGTGGCCAAGACTGCCACCAATGCCGAGTCGCGCAAGCAGGCGCGGTTGTCTGCCATTTCCGCTTATCAGCGCGCGCTCGAAAAGGGCAGCCTGTCGCGGGTCGAGCGCACCACCGCGTGGGCAGGAATTCGCAACCTCGGCCGCCAAGTCATCGCCGATACGCCGGCCGGCGCCAATCCCGCTGCCGAAGCCAAGCTGGCCACCATCAAGTTGGCCATCGCGCGCAGCTATTACGATTCGGGCGACTACTCGCACGCCGCCGAATTGTTCTACGCCCTGGCGCGACAATATCCGCAATCGCAAGAGGGACAAGCCGGTGCGCAACTGGCGCTGGACGCGCTTCGTCTGCAGGAAGATTTTGAAGGCTTGGTGACGCTCGGCAAGCGTCTTTTGGCCGACAAACGTCTCGGCGACGAAAAGATGCGACAGGACATCGCTACCATCGTAGCCAAGACCGAACAGCGTCAGATCGCCGACCTCACCATCTCCTCGGGCGACAGTCGCGATGAGAAATTGCTCTCTTTCGCCGAACGGCACAAAGGCTCGGGGCTCGGCGAACAAGCGCNNTACAACGCCATGTTGCTGGCGCGCGACTCGGGTGAAATCGAGCGCTTCTATCAGCTCGGTGAAGAGTTCACCGCCAGCTATCCGAAGAGCGAAAGGCGCGTGGCAGTCATGGCGGCGCTGGCGCAGGCGGCCACCGATCGCGCCGACTACTCGCAAGCGGCGCAGTTTCTCGAGACCATCTATGAATCGAATCCGAACGCCGAGGATGCCGTCGATCGACTGTTCGCTGCCGCTCAAATTCGCGCCGCGCTCGGTGATTCTAAAGTGGTAGCCGATACCAAGAAGCTCAATGCATCGAGGAAGGCGCAATCTAAGATCGACGAGTTGCTGATGGACATCGCCCGTTCCGGCAACGTCGGCCCGCTACAGGACATGCTCGCCGACACGACGCTCGGGGGTGCGGTGGCGGATTTCTTGCGCGGCTACTTCGCCTATCAAAAGAATGATTCCGGCGAGGCGATGAGACATCTCGACAAAGTCGCGCGTGAAAAGAGCGACCAAGAGGCGGTGGCCGAAGCGATCGCGCGTGCGCGCTTCCTGGTCGGTGAAATTGCGTTCGATGCGCTCATTGCGCCGCCCACCGCCAACGAGCTGGTCAAGCAGATCACCGATAAGGCCGAGCTGGTGGCTGCAGCCGACAAAGCGTTTGCGCTGGCGATTCAAAGCCGCCGCGGCGCGTGGGCGGTCGGCGCGCTCGGGCGCGTCTCGGATGCCTACGCCCGCTACGCGACGTTCTTGCACGAGCTCAAGCTGCCGGACGATATTTCTGCCGAAGAAAAGTCGCAGCTCAAAACAGCACTGGAAGCCAAGGCGGACGAGGCGTCGAAGCGGTCGGCCGATCTCAAGTCGACTTGCGCCAAGCGCGCCAAAGAGTCGGTGGTGTTTTCCGACGCAGTTCGCAGTTGTCTGACCAATCAGCCGTTTCCCGATCGCGTGGCGATCTTTCCCAACGTCGCGGTCAAGCACGGCCCGGTTCCTACGACGGCGGTGGCCTACCGCGCCCAGCTCATGAAGAAACCGAAGAGTGGCGAGGCGCTCTCCAAGCTGGCCGAAGGATATATGCAGAGTGGAGATTTGGGCGCAGCGCTGCTGGTGCTCGATCGCACCGAAGATGCCGACTCTCAGAAGAGCGAGCTCTACAATCTTCGCGGCGTCGCGCTCGAGCGCTCGGGCGATCCCGAAAGTGCATACGGCGCGTTTCAAAAAGCGGTCAGCATGGACAGCAGCAACAAACAGGCGCGGCTGAACCTGGCTGCGCATTATGCCGCCTACGGTTATCTCGATCGTGCGCGTGCTGAAATGCAAAAGGCCGGCACCGCGCCTGCGCCGACCGGAAATGTCGCCGAGCATCCGTCGCTCTCGCTGCTCGGACGACTGGGAGGTGCAAAATGAAGCGGCTGGTCATGCTGCTCGTGCTGGTCGGTTGCGGAGGACCGCAAGCCAACATTCCCAAGAGTCTGCTGATTCGGTTGCCGCGCGACGCGCGCACGGCCGTCTACGATCATGAAAATGATGTGGTCATCGCCAAGAGCCATCGCGATGAGGCGGTCGACATGATGCATCGATTGGCCGCCGAGCGCAGTCAGCTGAGCGATCGCCAAAAGCGAATGGAGACTCGCCTCAAGAAGATGGGTGCCGACGCCAATCGAATTTCGCTAGCGCGCAAGACGCTCGACGCCAAGCGCGAATATTTGGACGCCGCGCTCAAGGCCGCGGACGGACAGGTCGATGCCAGTAACGCCGAGATCGCGTCCGCGCGCGCGCGCCTCGAGCTCACCAAGAAGCAGCAGCTTCTGCGCTATGGACTGGCCTCCGAGCAGCAGCTGCAGCCGTTCGAGGCGGCAGTGAAAAATGCCGAGACTCACGGCCGTTCTGCCGATCGTCGCGCCCTCGATCTGAAGACCACCGCGCTCAAGGAATTCGAGAAGTGGAAACAAAACGAGGAGAAGTACGCGAGCGCGACAGGAGATTTTGATGCGGGTGTGTGGATTGACTAAGCGGACCGCACTCCTGGCAGGACTGCTCCTTTCGGCTTCGGAGCTGCACGCGCAGCCGATCCAAAAGGACGCGGCCGATACGGTCGCGCCGCAAGCGGGCGCCTGCACGGCGGCCGATCTGCCCAAGCTCGAGGCGCAAGTCGGCGCGCATCCGAGCGAGCCCGGTCCACGAATCCTACTCGGCCTCTGTCGCGGTCAGCTCGGCGATATGGAGAGGGCGGATGCCGATCTGCACGAAGCGATGGCCTCGGCGCCGGACAATCCAGACGCCTATGTGAAAATTGGCGGCGCCTATTATTTCCTCGGCCGCATCGACGACGCGGTTCGTGTTTGGACCGCGGCCACTTCGCTCCAGCGATCGACCTCGGCGCTCTACGATTTGGCGATCGCCTATCGATCGAAAGGACTGTTGGTCTCAGCGATCTCCAATTTGGAAGAGCTCGCCAAGCTCGATCCGTCCGACACTCAGGCGCTCTTTTTGCTCGCCGATACCTACGCGCGCGCGCGCGATCAGGTCAAGGCGGTGGCGACCTATCAGCGACTGCTCGAGAAGAAGCCGACCGCCAAAGATGGCTGGAACAACTTGGGCAATCTGTATCTGGGCGCGGACCAGATCGACAAGGCGATCGACGCTTATCAGTCGGGCATTAAGGTGGCAGACAAGGACGCCGACCTTCACTATAACTTGGCCGGCGCGCTTCAGCGAAAGCACGAAGATCAGATGGCGCTGTCAGAGCTCGAACGAGCGGTGGCGCTCAATCCGCAACTCGCGGAAGCGTGGAACAACTTGGGCGTCATCTACGATCAGATGGGCCAGAAGCAGAAGAGCGTCGAGGCGTTCGCCAAGGCAACGGCGGGCAAAAGCTCGTTCGCCATGGGCCATTTCAATTTGGGCGTGGCGCATCTGCAGCGCAAAGAAATTCCGCAGGCGGTGACCGAGCTCGAGCTCACGGTCAAGCTTTCGCCGCAGATGTCCGACGCGCATCGAGTGCTCGGGGATGCCTATCTGCGCTCGGGAAAGACCCGCGAGGCGATGGCCGAGTACAAGATCGCGCAGTCACTGGCGCCGCACGACCCGGCCAACTATCAGGGGCTCGGTCTGACCGCCATGCGCGACAAGAAGTTCGACGAGGCGATCGCCAACTTCAAACAATCGGTGGAGCTGAATCCGCTCGACGCGCAGGGCCATCTGTTCCTGGGCAAGGCGCTGCTCGAAAAAGGCGAAACCGATCAGGCCATCGAAGCGCTCAACGAAGCGATCACGCGTGCGCCGGACAATCCAGAAGTGGTGGCGGCGCTCGGCCAGGCGTATGAGAAAAAAGGCGCGCTGCTCGAAGCGCTCAAACGTTATTCCGACGCGGTCAAGCTCGAGCCGAGCGATTCGCGGCTGCAGCTGCAGCTGGCGCGGCTGGCCGATCAGATGGGCGCGCCCGATCGCGCGGCCGAAGCCTACCGTCAAGCGATGGAAAAAGGCGGCGGCGATGTGGCCTCGCGACTCGAGCTGGCGAACTTGTACAAGCGCAAAGGCGATCTCGAGCAGGCGGTTTCGATCCTGACGCAGACCTACAAGCTCTACCCACACGACCCCGAGGTTCACGTCGATCTGGGCGAGATTTATTATCAGCAAGGCAAGCCCGATCGCGCCATGAACGAGCTCAAAGCGGCGATGAAGATCTCGAAAGATCTTCCCAAGGCCCATTACGTGCTCGCGTTCGTGCTCTATCGCCAAGGCAAACGTCCGCAGGCGCTGAAAGAGTTCGAAGAAGCCATCCGCCTCAAGCCCGATTGGCCTGAGGCGAGCTAGCACGCTGGAGAGATTTATTTCGAGTTAGGTGACGTTGCCCACGCCAAGAGCGCGTACGAGCACGCCATCGAGCTTAACCCTGGTTATTCCGACGCCATCTTGGCACTCAAAAAATTGGAGAAGTGAGATGATTGGACAGCTTTTCGGGATTCTGAACGAAGGCGGAATCTTCATGTACGGCATTCTGGTCACGTCGATCGTTTCGCTCGGCGTGATCGTGCAGCGGCTCTACACGCTGTGGTTTGCCTATCGCATGAACGTCGAGCATGTCCACGGCACGGTCTCGCAACTGGTGGGAGCGGGCGATTACTCTCGCGCGACGCAAGCCGTGTCGGGCTCGCATCCACTCGAGCGAATGCTGCATGCCGCGCTTTTGCGCGCCAATCGCCCGGAGAAAGAGATTCGCCGCGCGGTCGAGACCTCGGCTGTCATCGAGCTGTCGCGCTTTCGGCGTGGCACTGCGTCTTTGCCGCAGCTGTCGAACTTGGCGACGCTGCTCGGACTTCTAGGAACGATTCACGGCCTCATCATCTCGTTCTCCGGTATGCAGGGGGTCGACGCCGCCACGCGCCAGGCCGCGCTCTCGAAGGGCGTCGCCGTCGCCTTTTACAATACCTTCTTCGGTCTCACCGTCGCGACCGTGACCGTCGTTGCCTACCTGATCGTTTCGGGAAAACAGGGACGCGAGCTGGTACGCATGGAGCACGCGACCGCATCGTTGGTCGATCAGCTTTTGATCGCCAATGATGCCGCACGTCCCCGTCCCGCATTGCAGATGCAGAAGTAGGAGGAGCGAAAATGTCAGGCGGAGGCGGTGGCGCTCCAGAACCAGCGTCACCTTCGGCAAAACAGAATGTGTTCGGCGAGCCCGAAGCGGGATCGGTCAATCTCAACTTGACCGCGCTCATGGATATTTTGTCGAACCTTCTTTTCTTTTTGCTCGCGAGCTTTGGCGCGACCATCGTGATGGGAATCAACGCGTCGGTGCCGGTGGCTTCGGCGGACAAGAGCGACGTGGCCGACACCAAGCAGTCGGTCACCGTGAACATCAATTTGACCAAAGAGTCGCTGGCCGTGTCCGCCATGGGCACAGCGCAGTCCGAAGCGGACCTGGCCCCATTCAAGAAGACGATTCCGTACGACGCAGCCAAGCCGGACTTCACGCCGCTCTCGGAGCATCTGCTTGCGATCAAAGAAAAGTTTCCGCGCTCCGACACCATCATTCTCACGCCCGAGGCGGGCACCAACTATGAAACATTGATCCGAGTGATGGATGCTGCACGCGAGCGTGAGGTACGGACCTCGTTCAAGCGCACCCGAGTGAAGTTGTTTCCAACGGTGGTCGTCTCCACGGTGGTGAAATAATGTCGGCGTTCCATTCGGAAGACGAAGGCTCCGATCTCTCGCTCAACTTGACCGCGCTGATGGACATCTTATCCAACCTGCTGTTCTTTCTCCTCGCGTCCTACAGCGCGCAGGCGATGGAAGTGCAGCAGAAGCCCGATCTCAAGCTGCCCGCTTCGTCGAGCGAAGTGAAGCTCACCCCCAGCCTCACCGTGACCGTCTCGCGCTACAAAATCCTGGTCGCAGATGTGCCGGTCGCCGGCGTAGAGGGGGATCGCATCATCGGCTCCGCCATCGAAGAGAACGACAACATCGTCACGCTGTTCGACAAGCTCAAGAATCTGCAGTCGACGCGCGCCGCGGCGGCGGATGGAATGCCCGGGCAGGACGTGGTGCTGCTGCTCGCCGACAAGGGGACCGATTCCAGTATCATCACCAAGGTTTTGAAGACCGCTGGTCGAGCTGGATTCGTGAATGTGAAATTCGGAGTCTTAGCGCAGTAATCGAAAGTCCTGTTCGCGTGGCGAGTTGTTCGCCGCGCCGGCTGCGCTGCAGATTGCAAAATATGCGACGGACTTTTCTATTATGCACTTGCGTGCGGGGGTTCCACGACTGTGAAGGAGATCCTCGCAGCGAAGGACGCTTGTGAATCATGTTCGTGGCTCAACCTTCGTTCAAATTATGAAGGCTGTGTGATCGAGCTTTGAGCGAAATTTTCCAACTGGCGGTGATCTCCATTCGCTTTGCGAATGTCGGTCTGGCTACGCGGGTTTTCTTCGCCACTGCTTCAGCCATTTCGGAGATGGCGCGGGCTCGGTCTGCGGGCTGAGACGATGGGGGATCATGAACGAGAACGAGGTGCCGGTGCCCGGATGAGTCTCGACTTGAAGCCGGCCGCCGTGCGCTTGAACGATCCCCTGAGCGATGAACAGTCCTAGGCCCGTGCCCGATTCGTCAGCGGTCCAATAGGGCTCGAAGATATGAGGTAGATGAGCCGCCTTGATGCCGGCCCCAGTGTCCTGGATGGTGAAATGCATCGCGTCTGCCTGCTTGCTTGCTCGGAGGGTGACGCGTCCACCTTCGGGCGTGAACTTCAGCGCGTTGCCGATGAGGTTGGCCAGGATCTGGAGCACGCGCTTCGGGTCGGCGAGGATGTAGAGGGAATCGCCGACCGGGCTGCGCCAGCGCANNCGGTAGGTACGAATCCAAAATCTCGCGCAAGATTGAGTCTACTCGTTCGTCCTTGGTCGCGATCGCGAGCGCGCCGTGCTCGATCCTGGTTACGTCGACCAGATCGCGAATCAGATTTTCCATCCGCAACACCGCACGGTCGATCAGCGCCATCCGCTGATGACTCAATTGCGCGTCCCCGCTATTTTCTTGCAAGAGCTGGGAGGCCATCTTGATCGTGTTGAGCGGGTTTCTGAGATCGTGCGCAACAATTGCCATGATGCGTTCACGTGAGCTGCGCGCCCGATCGGCGCGTGCCTGGGCAATGTGCAGCGATTCAATGAGTGCGCAGATCGCCACGCTGGCCGAGAAGAAGAGCAGCAAATCGGGTGTAATATGAGGGAAGTTGAGCGCCGGTCCCATCCAAAACAGATCGAGAGAAAGGGTGCTGATGACGGTCGAGACCAGGCCGGGACCAAAGCCTCCAAAATAGGCGGAGAGCATGACGATCGGGAAAAACACCAGATGCCGGTTGTGTTCGGCGCCCCACCAGGGGTTGAGCGCCACGCGCCCCTCGACGATGGCCAACGTCAGTACGATGGCTCCGAGGTAACTTTGCCACCTGGGTCGCTTGTCGGACGAGCGCAGAGACATGAGGATCAAATACGGCCCGGAGCCGGCTCGGTCAAGCGTTACTCACGCCGAGCGAACCGAAACTGTCAGCCCTTCGCCCGCAAGGTCACCCGCGTGATCTCTGGCTGGGCGCCGATGCGCATGGGCGGACCCCAATAACCGGTTCCGCAGCTTACATAGAGCTCGGTGTCTTTTACGCGCGCGCGTCCGGCGACGAACGGCTGCTGCAGCTTGACCAAANNTGTCCGCCGTGGGTGTGGCCGGAGAGTTGTAGTCCGACGCCGTGCTCCGCCGCCTCGAAAATGGCGCGCGGCTGATGGGCCAAGAGGATGAGCTCGCGAGATGGATCTCGTCCGGCGAGCGCGCGCGGTAGATCGGGACCGTGACCGGGAGCCATTCCAAGCGCGTGGTAATCATCGATGCCGGCGAGGTCGAAGCTCTCGGCGCCGTCGCCGATGGACACTCGTTCGTTGCGCAAGACGCGGATGCCCATCGTGCCGAGATGTGCGACCCACTGTTCGACACCGGAATAGTACTCGTGATTTCCGGTGACGAAGAAGACGCCGTACTTTGCTTTGAGCGACGCGATGGGTGCGACCTGATCGCGTAGATCTTCTACCGAGCCATCGACCAGGTCGCCAGTAATCACGATCAGATCGGGCTCGAGCGCATTACAGCGCGTCACCATATCCTCGATGAAGTGGCGCCCGATGGTAGAACCGACGTGGATGTCGGTGAGCTGGGCGATGGTGAGGCCATCGAGCGATTTCGGCAGACGCGTAAGCGAGATGGTGACCTCTTTCACGCGCAGTCGCCGTACCGCTTGTATGATTCCGTAGGCACCGACTCCGCTCGCCACCGCGGCCAGCGTCCCCGACAGCATTCGACGGAAGAGGAGCCTTCGCTCCGGATCCTCGACGCCGCGAAGCCAGGTCAGATGCGAGATCGCGCGAAACAGATCGCCGGC
This sequence comes from Myxococcales bacterium, assembly GCA_003153195.1. Taxonomy (GTDB): domain Bacteria; phylum Myxococcota_A; class Polyangia; order Palsa-1104; family Palsa-1104; genus PALSA-1153. The sequence continues at coordinate 8,070 of PLXG01000389.1, read as the reverse complement.
CAGGAGCAGCATGAACAAAATGAACATGAGGCCCATCCAGACGTAGGCGGGCCAGGCCAGATATTGCGCAATCGATCGAGGCAAGGATCGACTGGAAATGATCGCGAGCGGCATGCTCACGAACAGCACCATCAGCGCCAGCGTGGCGATGCCGCGAAACGGTAGCGCGGTGTCACGAATCAGCCGCGCCCACAGGTAGTAGTGAATGCTGCCGGTGATCGACATGACGATGGAGAAGAAGATCAGGAAGGTCAAAGGACGCGGCATTGACCCGAGGGTAAGTCGTGCGCGGCGCTGGCGCCACTTCGAATTGAGACGAAACGAAAGCGAACGTTACGACTGCGCTGGCGTTGCCGCCGCCGGCATGGTGTCGTCGTTGGCTTTCGGCGGAGTGATGTCCTGGTCGAACGGATGGCAGGCCGACGGATCACCGTGAGATCCATCGCTGTAGGTGGTGCCGTCGGAGAGCTTCACGTTGCGATAGCCGATCTGATCGATTCCGTCCATGCACTCGGTGACGTCGAGCGTGTCCGATCCGAGATCTCCACCGGAGAGCTCGGCGTGGGCGCGCGCGACCAGCCCGGCGTCGGTCTTGGCCCACTGTTCGATGAGCGTCACCTGCTCCGGCAAGTTGCCCGAGACCGGCAGGTTCGGCAGATCGGCAATGGCGGCGAAGCGCAGCGAGCCGGCGTTCAGGTTCGCGCCGTCGAGGCGTCGATACACCCACGCGGCCGGCACCGAGTTCCCATTGGCATCGGTAGCGTGATAGCGCACCGCCTCGCGGCGGACCTTGAAGCGATGATCAAAACGGATCGCGATCTGCTCGTTGCCGGTGAAGAGGCTCGGCAGCACATCGAGCACCCGTGCGCGGTAAAGGACCAGCACGCCAGCGCCGACCGAATCTCCCGCCAGGTGCAAACGGTGGCCACGCGCGGCCAATCGATAGGCGCTGTCGTCCTCAGTGGGCTTCTTGATCTCGATGGTGAAGCGCGCCGCGATGAGCGTGGTTGCAAGCGGCGTCTGCGCGTCGGTGACCGATTCGTCGCCGGGTACGTCGTCGGTGTCGTCGTATTGGATGTCTGACAACTTGGCGCGCTCGAAGGTGAGGCGAAAAACGGCGTCACTGTCGGTTTTGACCAGCACCAACTTGCCCGTGCCACTCCAGCCGGGCGCTCCATCGACGGCGTCTTTGATCCGATCGAGGAAGGCCGCGATGTCTCCGTTGAAGGCGGACAGCCCATCGTGCGACAGCTTGAAGAGGTTGGGCGCGTCGGCGGCATTCCCGGCAGTAGTCGTAGTGGTGGTGGCGCCGCTGCTCGACGCATCTTCACCCGTCGACAGTGCGAGCTCGCTCGACGCCGGCATCTCGACGTCGCTCGAGGTCCCGCCTCCGCACGCGCCCAGCATCATCGGTCCGGCTACGACAGCAAGTTTCAGAAGACGTTGAAAGTGGCTCATGACGGTTCCCCCCGGAATGGTTGTGAGTTGCTTCTCGAGGACTGATAGAGCAACCGTCGTGCCGCATCGACCGCGATTGAAATCGTTGGAGTTGATCGGTGCGCGAGTGGAGCGCCACTCAGTTTTACGTTCGCGTTCGCGTGCTCCGCCACACGCTCGGTGATGGCGCGCACGAAGAGTCAGCGGATGACAGAGGAGTGGCAGAAAATTTCATGGGAGGAGGAGAGGCGGACTAGAGAAGACGGACGAGAATTATTTGTCGCAGCTCAGAACGAGTTACGCGTCGCAGCTCAGGTTCACGGTCCCCGACTTGTTGTTCGACGTCGACCATTTGACCGCGCCGGTGCCATCGAAGCTGACGGTGATGGTGAAACCGAAAAATCCAACATGGACCACCGTGCCGCTCTGCGGGCACATGCCGGAGCACAGCTTCATGTTGTCGATGGTGGTCGACGCGCTCTTTAGGCCGATGCCGGTGGTCCACATTCCGTCGAGCGTCATGCAGGTCGAGTCCCACGTCACCGTGTACGATCCACTGCGCGTGACGTGATTGCCGTTCGGTCCGGTGCCGCTCGACTTGGCGTCGACGGTCGCGGTCTTGGTGGTTCCGTCGGAGCTGAACGTTCCGGTCGCGTCGAGATCGATGGTGGCGCGATTGACCATGAGGTTGCTTCCGCTGGCGACGGCGCTGAATCCGGTGGCCGTTTTGGTATAGGTGACGTCGATGGTGCCGGTCACGTGCGCCAGACCCCAAGGTCCCGTACATTTTGTGAGCACGTAGCTGACCTTGTTACCGGTCACCGTCGCCACCGCACATCCGCTCGGTGTAAAGTGCGCGGGAAATTTTGTTTTGGCAGAGGTGGCCGCCGCTTCGCCGGTCGATCCTTCGGCGCTGTCGGCGGAGGTCACCATGATGGCGCTCTCGGCCGATCCGACCTCGTTCGAATCGAGCGCTTCTTGCGCTGTGCCCTCTTCCTGCGTAGTGGTTCCGCCGCCGCAGCCCGCCGCCAGCACGAACACCACCATTAATGAGCTTCTCATCGTCGTCCTCCTGAGGAAGGGTAAAAGCAGCTTTGATGCCATCGGTAAGTTATTGATTTCTCATGTAAAGAGTCGGCCAAAGCGAGTGGTCCAGAACTCTTTTGAGTGGCGGACCACACATGCTAAACTGGCGGCAAGGCTCAGTTTTATCACATGAGCGTGACCAAGGTGCAGGGGCCGCGAATCGGTAAATACGAGCTGCTCGAACGCCTCGGGGCGGGTGGGATGGCCGAGGTCTTCCGCGCGCGTGTCAAAGGCGCGGCGGGATTCGAAAAAGACGTCGCGCTCAAGATGATTCGGAGCGAATGGATCACCGATGCGAGCTTAGTGACCATGTTCGTGGACGAAGCCTGCGTGTCGGCCGGGCTCAGCCACCCGAACGTGGTGCAGACGCAGGATTTTGGCTGCGTGTCGGGCCGCTATTTCATCGCCATGGAGCTGGTGGACGGCGTCTCCATGCGCGACGTGATGAAGTGGATGTCAGACAAAAAGATTCGTCTCGATTGGGCCTTGGCCTGTCACGTCACAGCCGAGGTTTCCGCGGCGCTCGATTACGCGCATGCTGCGTCGGACAAAGACGGCAAGCCGCTCGGGATCGTGCATCGCGACGTGAATCCGGCCAACGTGATGGTCTCGCGTCACGGGCAGGTGAAGCTGGCCGATTTCGGAATCGCCAAGGTCGCCGGCCGCAGCAGCATGACCGAAGCTGGCGCGCTCAAGGGAAAGATCGCGTACATGTCGCCGGAGCAAGCATGGGGACGATCGCTCGACGCGCGCTCGGACGTCTTCGCGCTCGGCCTCATGCTGCAGGAGTTTCTCACCGGTGAACGAGCGCTCGAAGCCGAAAGCGATATGGCCACGCTCGAGAAGGCGCGCGCGGCGCAGGTCTCACCGCTGCCGGACCTGGGAATCGATCCGGCCATCGATGCGCTTTTGCGAACGACGATCGGTGGTGCACTTCGTCGGGATCCTGGCGATCGATTCGAGCGCGCTTCGGCCTTCCGCGCGCAGCTGCTCGAGCTTTTGGCAGACGCTCCGCGGCGCGATCTGGCGGCGGAGATCGGCGTACTGGTCGCACAAATTCTATCGGCACGGCCGGCAACGAAAGTGGAGCTTGGTGTAAACATCGCGATCGAGGGCACTGAGCCGGGCACCCAGCCGGGCACCGTCGTGCCGGCGATCCAACCTCCGCCTCGAGGGTGGGCTTGGCGATCGGGGATTGCCGGCGCGGCGATTGTCGGGCTGGCCTCCTGGGCGCTGATTGCTCGCTCTTCGCGCACGCCCACGTCGGTGGCAGAATTCCCATCGGTCGCTGCGCCAATTGCGCCGGCAGCGGTTGCGACCGTACCGACACCGACCGCGACGACTCTGCTCGCGCCGGCTCCTTCCGCACCGCCTGATCCCAAGCAGATCGAAACCGCTCCGTCATCCGGCCCGAAACGAAAGGCATCTCAGCGCATCTTGACTCAACCGATGGCGAAGGCCCCGAGTGGCGAGCATGGGACGCTGCGCATTCAGATTCAGCCGTGGGGTTCGGTTCGTCTCGACGATCGAGATCTGGGCATGACGCCGCTCAAACCGATCGACATTCCGCCCGGTCCACACGTGGTGATGGCCAACAATCCCACGCTGGGATCGCGAACCAAAAAGATCGTCGTGCGTCCGGGAGAAGCGCAGCTGGTCACGCTCGATCTACGCCAGAAGGAGAACTGATGTCGTCCGATCTCACCTACGTGACCAACGCGGGCTCCGGGCGCGCCGTCGTCTCCGGCTCGCGGCTCCTGCTCATCGAAGGACCCGATGCGCCGCTCGAGTTGAATCTACCCGCGGCGGGAATCACGGTCGGAATCGCGACCGACTGCAAGCTGCGGCTCACCGACAAGCGCGTCTCGCGAAATCATCTGCACATCATGCCCGACCAGAACGGATTTCGCGTGCGCGATCTGGGCTCGACCAACGGTACATTTTTGAACGGTACGCGCATCGACGACGCGGTGGTCCCCGCCGGCGCCACCATTCAAGTGGGCAAGAGCGCCATCAAGCTGGTCGGTGGTGAGCGGTACGCGGTGGTGCCGCCCAGCGCGCAAAATCATTTCGGCGGTCTACTGGGAATTAGCCTTGCCATGCGCGAAGTGTTCGGCGTGCTCGAGCGCGTGGTCGGATCGGCCGCGTCGATCTTGGTCGAAGGTGAGACCGGCACCGGCAAAGAAGTGGTAGCGCACGCGATTCACTCGCAAAGTCCGCGGGCCAAGGCGCCGTTCGTGGCGCTCGACTGCGGCGCGATCGCACCCAACTTGGTGGAGAGTGAGTTCTTCGGACACGTGCGCGGCGCATTCACCGGCGCCATCGATACGCGGCCGGGTGCGTTCGAGCGCGCCCATGGTGGAACCCTGTTTCTCGACGAAATTGGAGAGCTGCCACTCGATCTCCAACCCAAGCTTCTGCGCGTTCTCGAAACCCGTGAGGTGCGTAAGGTGGGCGGCGGCGAGGTGAAATCGGTCGACGTGCGCGTGGTGGCGGGCACCAATCGCGATTTGCAAGAGATGGTGGAAGAGGGCGCCTTCCGCGCCGATCTATTTTATCGCCTGGCGGTGGTCCACGTGGTTCTGCCGCCGCTGCGATCGCGCACCGAAGATCTGCCGGCGCTGATCGAAAAGTTTCTGCGCGAGCTCGGCGCCAAAGATCCGGGCGCGGTGAACGGGCCCAACTTCGATCTACTGGCGACCCACGCCTGGCCGGGCAACGTGCGCGAGCTTCGCAACGTGCTTCAGCGAGCGGTCGCCTGCACCGGATCGAGCGACTTCAAATTCTCCGATCTGCCGATTCACCTGGGCGGACGGCCTCGCGCCGCGCGCAACGACAAGTCGGCGGTGTCTGCTCAAATTATCGATCTGAACGTGCCCTTTTCCGATGCGAAGGAGCGCGTCATCGACAGCTTCGAGCAGGCCTATCTCTCCCAGCTCTTGGTGGCCGCGGAGGGAAATGTCGCTGAGGCCTCGCGCCGCTCCGGGCTCAATCGTCGACATCTCTACGATCTGCTCAAGAAGCACGGTTTGCGCGCGTGAAGCAGCTTCTTTCGGGCGCGCTCTCCGTCTTTTTGTGCGCAGGTCGCGTCGCGATGGCCGCGCCGCTCGACGACATGCGCCGCCATTTTTCGCGATTGGAATACGATCAGGCGCTGCTGGCGGCCGAAGAGGCGCGAAAAAGTGCCCAAAGCGACGATGAGCGAGCCGAGAGTTGGCTCTACGAGGGATATGTCGACGTTGCGCTCGAGCGAGAGTTGGATGCGCTGCGTGCTTTCGATCAGGCACTGTCACTCTCGCCCCAGATCCGTCCCGCCTCCGACACCTCACCACGAATCGCGAAGGTGTTCGAGCGCGCGCTCAAGCAGAGCGAGTCGCGGACGCTCCGTCGGCAACATGCGACCCTTGTTCTTGATCCAGTAGTTCCGCCTCAAGTGGCACTCCGCGCGTTCGATGTATCTGCCAAAGTTGAAGGAGCTTTCGATGGACTGACCGTTCGCCTGGAGATCGGTGATCGCGAGACAGGTTTGTCCGCGCAGCTCCCGATGGCGAGTGATCCGAATGGGAGATATTCCGCGCACGTTCCAGCCGATTTTGCGCGTCCGTCTGCCGAACTCACACTGTCTTTACAGCTCCTGGATCATAGCGAGCTGTTCGGCGTGCCCACCACCACAGCGGTGCGACTCCCTGAGCATCGCGCGATGATCGAAATCTTTTCGCCACAGCGAGGAGCCCAAGTTCGCGTCGAGGGAAACGTAGTCGGAACCATTCCGCTACCCGCTGCAGTCCCCGTGGCTCCTGGAAAAATTCACGTCACGCTTTCACTCAAGAATCAGCGCGTGACCGAAGTTCTCGACGTGCGTGCCGGCGAAGTGGCGCGCGCGACCTTGATCGCCGGCGAGAGTGGTCCTTCCAAAGTTGTGATCGCGCGATACACGCTCATGGGCGTGGGCGCAGCACTGCTCATTGCCGGAGCCGTCTTGGCGGCGGAAGCGGCGAATGAGGCCAATGAGCTAGCATTGAAGTCGAACACCGGGCGCCAATCCGGACTACAGCCGGTGAACTTCAAAGATGTGAGCAACATTCAGTCGACCGGAAGGGCCTACCAAGATGGAGCGATTGCGGCGTTTGCAGTGGGCGGTGCAGCCGCGCTTGGTTCTATAGCACTCTTTATTTGGCCGCATGAACAGTCGCGAAGCATCAAGCGACTGGCGCTCGATCGTCGCGGCATCGGTGTGCGATTTTGAGGCGATGGCGTTTGGCTCGCGGCTCGATACTCGCCGTCGTGACGTTCGCTTTCGGTTGTTACGAACCGAACCTACCGGCAGTTCCGTTCGCGTGTCAGTCCAGTCGCGAATGCCCCGACGGTTACTATTGCGCGCCTAACGAACCAATCTGTATCGCCAACGGAACGGTCGACAACAACTTTCTGCTGTCAGAAAGTACACAGGCCAGCGAACCGCCGCGCCCAGTTTGGAACAGCGCCAGTCTTCGCTTCGGAGTTTTCTGGACATTGAGCTCGCTCGACTCGAGCTCGCAGCCTGGTCTATGGATGACTGAGTTCGAGAAGGTGCAAGCCGATGTTCAGAACCTTGGACAATATCTCGTCGAGTCGACCGGACAGAGCACCGTCGGATTCAACGTACTGTTCGATGCGAGCTACAGCGGATACGTTTATGGTGAAGCGCTCAAAGATGACGACGGAACGCATCTGCGAGTGAAGAGCTTGGCGTCGCCGACGGTTGCGCCACTAACATTGTTTGAAGATCCAAATTCAGATCCGTCCGCGATTGGATTTTCGGCGCCGTCGCTGGCGGTCAGGCCCGATGGAGAGCTCGACGTGACCTACACCTACGGCAATCCACCTGTGATCTATGAGAACAATCTTTATTACACTCCGATCCCGCTTCCAGACGAAATGCCGCCTCAGCCCCGGTACCTCAATAATTCATTGGCGACTGATGCGCTAGTGGCGGCTCCGGACGACCTCACCACCATCCTTTTTTGGCGCGACTCGACCGGCGCTGTTTTTCAGACCTCTTCCGCCAGCAGCACGCAAAACCCGCTCAGCGGAATTCGCAATATCTCGCGAATCGCAGTCATCTACGGACAGGTTGTGCTGGTGGAGCAGCAAGGCACGTCGAGTACTTCCGAATGGATTATCACCACGCTCGATCAGACTCCACTCACTGGCATTCCTCTGAGCGAAGGTGTTCCTGATCTGATCGCTACCGACACCGGATTGGCAGTCTGCACCTTCGATTCGCAAAATGGACTCTTGTATTACTTCTTCAGCGTGAACCTCAATGGTGACCTCCTCACGCTCGGCGCGGTAGGTGCGCCAAAACAAGTGAAACGCTATTCGACAGCGCCGATTTCGAGCTGTCGGCTCGCCTATTCATCTGAAGGAAATGTATTGGCGGTCGCCTGGCAGGAGACCATTCCGCCGTCCCAGACGGACAATTCACCATCGCTATTTCGCAACTATGTGCAGGCGATCGATCTGAGTAAGTAGCGCTACTGGCCCGAGCAGATCTGTTGACAGAAG
>PLXG01000451.1 GCA_003153195.1 Myxococcales bacterium | reverse complement strand
CATCGGCGTCGATGTCGAAGGTCACTTGAATCTGCGGCACTCCGCGCGGCGCTGGCGGAATCCCGAACAGATGAAAGTTCGCCAGCGACTTATTGTCGGCGGCGAGCCCTGCTTCGCCTTGCAGGACATGCACCTCGACGAACTGCTGATTGTCGACCGCGGTGGAGAACACCTCCGACTTCCGCGTCGGAACGGTGGTGTTCTTGTGGATGAGCGGAGTGAACACGCCGCCCGCGGTCTGCACGCCGAGCGACAGCGACGTCACGTCGAGCAGCAGCACGTCTTCCACGGCGCCCTTGAGCACGCCGGCCTGGAGGGCCGCGCCCACCGCCACCACTTCGTCGGGATCGACCTTTTTCGACGGCTTCTTACCGAAATATTCCGCCACAACTCGCTGCACACGCGGCATGCGCGTCTGACCACCGACCAAGATCACCTGATCGATCTGTTGCGGTTTGAGGCCGGCGTCTTCGAGCGCTGTGGTGATGGGCGCGATGGTCCGCTGCACCAGATCTTCCACCAAGCTCTCCAACTTGCCGCGCGTGAGCGTCATCTGCAGATGTAAGGGGCCGCTCGCGTTCGCTGCCACGAATGGCAAATTGACCTCGGTGTCCAGCGACGTCGAAAGCTCGTGCTTGGCGCGCTCGGCCGCCTCCTTGAGACGCTGCAGTGCGATCTTGTCTTGCCGCAGATCGACGCCCTGCGCCTCGCGAAATGCGACCGCCAAGTGGTCGACGATGCGCCGATCGAAATCTTCCCCACCCAGGTAGGTGTCGCCAGAAGTGGCGCGGACCTCGAACACGCCGCCGCGCAACTCCAGAATCGAAACGTCGAACGTACCGCCACCGAGGTCGTACACCGCCAGCGTTCCGCTCTGCTGATCGCTCTGCGTTCCGTAGGCCAGCGCCGCCGCGGTCGGNNTCAAACGTGCCGCCGCCAAGGTCATACACCGCGATGGTCTTGCCTTCCTTCTTGTCGAGGCCGTAGGCGAGCGCCGCCGCTGTCGGCTCGTTGATGATGCGCAACACCTTGAGCCCGGCGATCTTGGCCGCGTCCTTGGTGGCCTGCCGCTGCGCGTCGTCGAAATAGGCCGGCACGGTGATCACCGCCTCGTCCACCGGCTCGCCTAAATATTCGGACGCAACCTCGCGCATCTTGGTCAGCACCAGCGCCGAGATCTCCGCCGGAGAATATTCTCTTCCGCGCAGCCGTACGCGCGCGTCGCCATTTTCCGCCGCCACGATCTCGTTGGGTGTCAGCCGGAGGTGCTGCGCGATGGCCGGGTCGGCGTGCTTGCGTCCCATCAGACGTTTGACCGCCTGCACCGTATGCTCGGGATTGGTCACCGCCTGACGCTTGGCNNGAGTTGGTGGTGCCGAGGTCGATGCCGACGGCCCTCCCCATGCTCAGTTGGGTTCGGCGGGAGCCGATGGCGCCTTCGCCACTGCGACGATCGCCGGCCTGAGCAACCGACCGCCGATCAGGTAGCCTTTGGAAAATTCTTGCGCCACGGTTCCCGGCGAAAACTCGACCGTCTCCGCCTGTTGAACCGCCTCGTGCAGCGCCGGATCGAACGGCTTTCCGAGCGCGTCAAAGCGCGTCACGCTGAACTTTTCCAGCGCCGAGATCATCTGCTTTTCAACCATGCGCACGCCGATCGCCAGCGGATCGTCCTTGGACGCATGCGCCAGCGCGCGCTCGAAATTGTCGAGCACCGGAAGCAGCTCCTTGAGGAGCGACTCGCGCCCGCGGTTGGCGGCATCGTCCGTCTCTTTCTTGGTGCGCTTCTTGTAGTTTTCGAATTCGGCGGCCAGACGCAGCAGGCGATCGTTCAGCTCGCGGTTCGACTGCTCCAATTTTGCGATCGGATCTTCGGCACCATCCGGTGCGGCCGACTCGGCCTCGTTTTCGCTCGTGTTTTCGTCTCTGGGAAGGTCGCTCATGGCGGCTTGGTTATAGCACGATCGCTCGCCCGTGGAAGTGGGGGCGAAACATTGATTCTTATCGTTTTGCGATCAGGCCGCTGACGAACTGAGCGGTGAAGTCGACCAGCGTGATGACCTTGGAGTAGTTCATGCGGGTGGGGCCGATGACGCCGAGCGTGCCGAGCGCCTGGCCCGGCTCTTCGCCTTCACCTTGCGACACGCCGTAAGGGGTCGCTACCAGCGTGTAGTCGGCCAATCCTTGAATGTTGGTTTCGGCACCGATGAACACTTGAATGCCTTCGGCCTTGGCGGTGCGATCGAGCAAGTCGGCCAGGTGCCGCTTCTGCTCGAGCTCGCGAAACAGCGCCTTCAAATTCTCCATCTGCGACGGATCGCCGCTGGTACCTTCCAGCAGTCGCGCCTGTCCTTCGATGATCACGCTCGACGACACCGCTTCGGGCGGCAGCGCCTGCGCCGAAAGCTCGAGCGCGCGCTTTTCCAGCTCGTGATATTTAATGCGCTCCGACGAGAGCTCGAGCTGTACTCGCGCGCACACCTCTTCCAGCCGCAGGCCGGAGAGCTGACTGTTCAGATAGTTGTTGATGCGCTCGAGATCGCCCTCGGCGATGGGATCGGTGGTGTTGACGATCTTGTTCTGCACGTGGCCGCTCTTGGCCACCAGCACCGCGAGCAGCATTCCGTCGCGAAGGCGCATGAACTCGAGGTGCTCGAGCACGTCCGACTCCGGCCGCGGCGTGACCACTACCACCGTGTGCGAAGAGAGCTCGGCGAGCACGCGCGATGCCTCGCGCAACGAGGAATCGAGATCGCTGCTGCCGCCCTGATAGCGGTGCGACAGCTCCTCGCGCTCCTTGGCGGAGAGGCTGCGAACTTTGAGCAGCGAGTCGACGAAATAGCGCAGGCCATGATCGGTCGGAACTCGCCCCGCCGAAGTGTGCGGCTGTTTGAGCAGTCCCGCATCTTCGAGATCGCTCATGACATTGCGCACCGTCGCCGGCGAGAGCTCGATGCCGTGCTTGCGGGTGATGGTCCGCGAGCCCACCGCTTCGCCCGTCTGCAAATATTCCTGGACGATGGCGCCGAGGATCTTACGCGCGCGATGGTTCAGATCGGTCACACTCGATCTATACCGCCAAAACCGCCAAAGTCGAAGCTAAACAGGATTAGCTCGGTTGCGATCCAAGTTCGAGCGAGCAACGCGAGGCCGCACGTTCGTGCGGCACTTCCTACGGGCATGGTTCGCTGCGTTCACCGCTTGCTTCGCAAGCACCCTTTGGGCGCGTCGGCGACGTCCGGCGGCGCCGTGAGCAGGGTGGGACCCTCGAGGCCGTGCCGAGAGGGGTGAGCGGAACACCGCGTCCCAACGGACTGCGACGCGAACCGGCACGCCCGTTTAAATAGAGTAAACGAGGACAATTTCCACATTCGTGCTTGACGCAATCCACACCCTGTCGTCCTCGTTTACTCAGACGAATCGGGCGCCCACTTCGTCCGCGTACAGCACGCCTTTCTTGCTGAGCTTGATTCGTTCGTCGGTGATTTCGACCAACTCCTCGTCGAGGAGGCGACGCAGCTCTTCGGCAAAGAGCTCGGTCGGATCGCGCCCGTAGAGCGATTTGAACTTCGCGCGTTCGACGCCGTCCAGAAGTCGCACTCCGAGCCAAAGCGCTTCGCGTCCCAGCCGCTCGGAGTCGAGATCTTCGCGCGTGGCCAACTTCGCAAAGGGTTGGTCGATCTCGGGCAGCGCGCGAAAATAATCGTCCACCGATCGCAGGTTGGAAAAGCGCGTGCCACCGTCGTCGCGGCGTACGAACGAATGCGCCGAGCAGCCGAGCCCGAGATATTCACCGCCGGTCCAGTAGAGGCAGTTGTGCACCGCGCGCTTGCCGGAGCGGGCGTGGCTGGAGATTTCGTATTGCGCGAACTTCGCCGCAGCGAGGCGCGTCTGCACTTTTTCGTAGAGCTCGGCCTGAAGCTCGGCGTCGAGCGTGATGAGGGATCCATCGCGAACTTGCGCCGAGAACGCCGTGCGCGGTTCGATGGTGAGCGTGTAGGCGGAGACGTGATCGGGTTCGAGCGAAAGCAGCGCGTCGAGCTCGCGGTCGAGCGCGACCGCCGTCTGCCCAGGCAACGCAAACATCAGATCGAGCGAGAGGTTGCGAAATCCCCCGGCGCGAGCTGACTTCATCGCGCGCATCGAATGATGGGGCTGATGCAATCGGCCGAGCGTGGCCAGCTGTCCTCCGTCGAACGATTGCGCACCGATGGAGAGTCGATTCACGCCGGCACGCGCCAGCGCCTCGAGATGGGCGTCGAAGTCGACTCCTTCCGGCCCTTCCGGGTTCATCTCGACGGTGATCTCCAGTTCGCGCTCCATGTCGAGCTCGGACCTCACTGCCCCGATCACCCGCGCGATCGAATCGGGACGCCAGAGTCCGGGCGTACCGCCGCCAAAGTAGATCGACACGCCGCGCCGACCGGCGAAGAGTGGCGCGCGCACCGACAGCTCTTTGATCACCGCTCGCTCGTAGCGCTCATGCGGGATGTCGCGGCGGGCGTGCACCGCGAAGTCGCAATAGGGGCAGCGCTTGCGACAATATGGAAAGTGGATATAAACGCCGAACATGTCGTCTCCGCAGGCCGTAGAAGTGTACCTCGACAACGCCGCGACCACACGGGTCGATCCGAGCGTAGCCGAGGCGGTGCTCTCAGCGATGACCGAAGACTTCGGCAATCCCTCGTCGGCACATCGGTTGGGCGCGCGGGCAGCCAGCCTTTTGGAAAATGCGCGCGAGCGAGTGGCACGATCGCTCTCGGCGGCGCCTTCCGAGCTCACCTTCACCTCCGGCGGCACCGAGGCCAACGCGCTTGGATTTCTCGGTGTGGCGCAATCGGCGCGCGCGGCGAGTGGACGCGAAAAGCACGTGGTGGTGAGCGGGCTCGAGCATCCGTCGATCGCCGAGGCAGCACGCATGCTCGGACAGCGCGGCCTGCGGGTGACCACCATCGCGCCCGATCGAACGGGCATGATCTCCGTCGAAGCGGCGCAAGCGGCGATCGAACCGGACACTGTCGCCTGCGCGATCGCGTGGGTGCAGAACGAGATCGGCACGGTGCAGCCAGTTTTCGAGATCGCACGCGCGTTCAAAGCGCGCGCGCCGCGCTGTCATGTGCACATCGACGCGGTTCAAGCGCTCGGCAAGTTGCCCATCGACGTGAACGCCGGACCGATCGATTCACTGTCGCTGTCGGCGCACAAGATTCACGGGCCCAAAGGCGTAGGCGCGCTCTGGTCGGCCAAACGCGCGCGCGTGCAGTCGCTCTTTTATGGCGGCGAGCAGGAGCACGGCCTGCGCCCCGGAACTGAAAATGTGCCCGGCATCGTCGGATTCGGCGTCGCAGCCGAGCTGGCGGACCGGTCGCGTGTCCAAGCCGTGCCGCAGATGGTCGAGCTGCGCGAACAATTATGGAATGGGATTTCGAGCCGCTTGCCGCGCGCCATTCGACACGGCGATGCAAAACATTCGGCACCGCACATTCTCTCGGTGGGATTTTCGGGATTTACCGCCGAGCCACTTTTACACGCGCTCGAAGCCGAAGGCGTGTGGGCGTCGGCGGGATCGGCCTGTCACGCACGCAGTCGCAAGCCCTCGGCGGTGCTGAAAGCGATCGGCGTTGCCGATGACGTCGCGACCCTTCGCTTTTCACTTTCCCGACACACCTCTTCCCATGAGATTGCGCTCACCATCGAGCGACTTGAACGCGCGCTCGCCGCGGTGAGACAGTGACTTCGATGAATGTCCTCCTAGTTCGTTACTCCGAAGTTTTTCTCAAAGGTCAAAATCGCGGATTCTTCGAGCGCCGTCTGCGTCAAAAACTCAGTCGCGCGGTGGCGGGAATTTCGGGCGCGCGGGTCGAGGGCGTGCATGGTCGCTATCTGGTGTGGCCGGGCGTGGACGGCGTCGCGGCCGTCGAGCGCGCGGTGTCGCGGGTCTTTGGCGTGGCTTCGATCTCGAACGCGCGTGTGATCCCGCGCTCGGCCGGCATCAACCCCGAGGCGATCTACGCTGTAGCCGTCGAAGAAGCGCGCGCCGAAGTAGCACGCCTGGGCCTCGCACGGCCGCCGCGATTCAAGGTGGAGAGCCGAAGGTCAGACAAACGATTTCAGCCCACCTCGCCCGAACTCTCGCGATTGTGCGGAGCCGAAATCGTCCGCGCGCTCTCGCTGCCGGTCGACGTACACAAACCGGAAATCACCATCAACCTCGAGATCGGCTACGACCACGCCTTCGTTTACTCTAGTCAGATCGCCGGTCCGGGCGGACTTCCGACCGGCGTGAGCGGTCGCGTCGAGCTGTTGCTCTCGGGCGGGATTGACTCGCCGGTAGCCGGTTGGCTCATGCAAAAGCGCGGCTGCGTAGTGGGCGCGACGTACTTTCATTCGTTTCCCTTCACCGGTGAGAAGACCAAAGACAAGGTGGTCGCGCTCGGTCGCAAGCTCGCAAATTGGCAGCTCGAACCGATGGCACTCTCGGTGGTGGGATTCACCGACACCCAGAAAAAGCTCCGCGATGTGACCGGCGATGGACGACTGGCAGTGGTCCTTTACCGTCGACAAATGTTGCGCGTTGCGAGCGAGCTGGCCAAAGCTCACTACGCCTCGGCGCTGATCACCGGCGAAGCGTTGGCGCAAGTGGCGTCGCAGACGTTAGAAAATCTAACAGTGATCGCGCAGGCGACCACGCTGCCGATTTTGCGACCGTGCATCGGCCACGACAAGATCGAAACCATCGGGCTCGCCGAACGCATCGGCACCTTCGAAACGTCGATTCTCCCCTACGACGACTGTTGCTCGCTCTTCGTTCCCAAACATCCGGCCACGCGCGCCAAGCTGGAAGACGTCCTAGCGCTGGAAAGCAAGCTCGACATCGCGGCGCTAACCGCCGACTGCCTAGCCAAAACCGAAACCATCCTCTGCGAATAGCTAATTTGCCTGCAGAATGATCGGGAACTCGAAGCCATAGTCTTCGCCGTTCGACGGAAAGCTCCATCGCTTCATCATGTCGGCAAAGCACTTGTCGAGATCGGGATTGGTCGACGACTCTTTGATCTGAACCTGCACCACTCGTCCAGAAATGCCCACCTTCACGAACGACACGATCTTTCCACGCTTGGGCGTCGAATTGCCGAGCTTGAGCATTCGATCGTAGCAGATGTTGAGCGACTTCTTGTTTTGCGTCACCACCGCCGCCATCTGCTGCTGGGTGATGTCTTGGTGCGCATGCTGCACCGGCGCCGCCGCTGCCACCGAGTGCTCTGCCGGCTCGTCGTCATTCGCCGCCGCCGGACGCGCGGCCACCGCAGTCGACTTGGGCGCGCTGGCCGCCGGGCGAGGCGCACTACTCGACTTCGGTGCCGACGCCACGATCGACTTCGGTGCTGCACTTCTCTTCGACTCTTTGGTAGGCGCACTGGCAACGATCGCGTTCGGCTTCGGAGCTTCAGCCGCGCCCGGGCCCGGTCCTGGGACTGGCACATTGATCGGTTGGTCGTTATCGTCGGACCTGCTCGGGGTGGTCTTTACGATCTTGACCTCTTCGGGCTTGAAGATCACCGTCGGTGGCCGATTGAGAAGATGCACGATGATGCCGATCAAGATCGCAATGACCGTGACCCCAGTCCCCGCGATCAGTTTCCACGGTCCCACCGCAGCCGACGGCGTCTGAATCGGCCGCATGGCCGCAACCGGCGCCGAGAGTGCGAGCGCCGCCGGTTGCACCACCGCAGGCGTATGAAATCCATTGGTCGGTGCTGGCGCAGGAGCGGCCGCCGCGATGGTCAACTCTTCCGAGTGTACGTCACCGAGCGGTGGTGGCACGTCGGAGCCCGCATCATCCGACGGCTCGTCGTCGATGACCATTTCGTCGAGCGCGACCGGCCGCGTTTCGAGGCTTCCCGGTATTGGAGTCGACTCGTCTACCGGAAGCGCCGCACGCGCCTGCGAGCCACTCGATCGTCCGCTCTGCGACAGTTGCTCGACTTGCGACGGTGTTGGATTGGATCCCGTCGGGATAGGCTGGGGTCCCGTCGGAATAGGCTTGGGTCCCGAGCCCGTCGGAATAGGCTTCGGCCCGGAGCCGATTGGAATCGCCTTCGGCCCGGAGCCGGTTGGAATCGCCTTCGGTCCCGAGCCCCCCGGAATCGGCGTCGGCGTTGGTCGGGACCGTGACTCGGTCGGGATCGGTCGCACACCCGAACCAGTCGGGATCGGTCGTACACCCGAGCCGGTCGGGATCGGTCGCACACCTGAACCAGTTGGGATTGGCCGCGCGCCCGAACCCGTTGGCACCGGCCGCGCGCCCGAACCCGTCGTCACCACCGCGTGCGAGCCGGTTCCGGCCTTGGCGCTGGGAACCGCTTCGAGCGCCGCACGTGGCCCAGTGGGATCGCGCGTAATCGGTTGGCCCGCCTGATCGCGACGAGAAAGCGCCCGATGTGAACCGGTTCCACTCGAGAGCGGCGGACTCGGCTCTGGATCGATCAGCGGCGCTGGTGCAGTCGTTTGGGACGGAGTCGCAGTCGCAACCGGCGCCGCGGCCGCTATCACCGGCGCCGAAGGAGAGGTCGAGATAGTGGAAGGAATCGCCGGTGCCGACGGCACAGTCGCGATCGACGACGGAATCGCCGGCGCCGCAGGAATGGAGGGCTTGGCTGTCGGCGATGGCACCGCGGCTTTGGCGGCCGAGACCGACGGTCGAGTCGAAGCGGCGGCAGGAATCGGCGGCATGGCCGGTTTTGGCGGCGGCTGTTTCGATCGCGCCAGCGCAGCGAACTCCGGAACCTTGTTGATCGGCAGCCAATCGCCGAATCCATCCTTCCAGGCGTGGACCTCTTTCCCGCCGGGAAGCTCCTTGCGAATCCGATCGCGCGCACGATCGAGCGTGAGCGGGCCCTCCTGCTCACCGTCGAACGAGACGAACCAATCGCCGGCGGCTAGCAGCGTCTCGAGCGACGAGATCGAGGTCTGATCGGAGTCGAAGCCCGAGCCGAGCGCATTGTCGAGTTGCTCATCGAGCGCGTCGCGCCCAGGTCGCGGAGCCGACTTGGCGATCGGTTTGGTGACCGCCGCTTTGGCAGCGGCAGGGATTGCCGGCGCGGTGGCTTTCGCCGGTGCCGGTTTGGCGGCCGCAACAGGAATCGCCGGCGCCCCCGCCTGTACACCTTTTTCGCTCACCGAAATGGTGTGATTGCAGTTTTTGCATCGAATCTTGAGCACGCGCCCGACGACGCGTTCGTCGCCGATCGAATATTTGGTATGACACTTGTCGCAGGCGAACTTCATACTTGGTCCGACTCCGGTTCGATCGCGTCCACCTTCATGCCGTGCAAACGCTTGTCGAGCAGATGTCCACCGCGCACGTTCTTCATCGCTGCCAACATTTGTGCACGCAGCCCGGGATGCTCCTCGGACATGCTGCTGATGAGCCTTTTAATCACCTGACGCTGCTGCTCGGGAAGTCCGCAAGTCGGACACGAGCAGCGCACCACCGGGTACTGCCGCTCCTCGGCGTACTTGATGAGATCGCTCTCTTCCACATAGGCCATCGGCCGAATGACGACGTTCTTTCCGTCGTCGGACGCGAGCTTGGGCGGCATCGCGCGCAGGCTGCCGGAGAAAAACAAATTCATGAGCAGCGTCTCGGCCAAATCGTCGAAGTGATGACCGAGCGCGATCTTGGTGGCACCGATCTCCTGCGCAAGCCCATAGAGGACTCCGCGCCGAAGCCGTGAGCACATCGAGCACGGAGTCGCGCCGGTCTCCTCTGGCCGCACCACGCGCTCGACGATGGCGGCGATCTCATGCGCGCGCACCATGCGGTATTCGATGCCGCGCGTACGCAGATGTCCTTCGATTGCGGCGGTGTCGTATCCGGGCCAACCCTGATCGACGTTTACCGCGAATAGCGAAAACTCGACCGGCGCTTTGCGCTGAAGTTGCAGCAGCACGTCGAGCAGCGCGTACGAGTCCTTGCCGCCCGAGACGCAGACCATGATTCGGTCGCCGTCCTCGATCAACCCGAACTCTCGCGCACACGCCCCTACCTTTTGAGCGATTCGCTTTTCCAGTTTAGATTCATAGCGAAAAGCACCGAGCTCGGTCGCGCGCAAAGGCCGTGCGGGAGGCGGTGCCGGCGGCGAGAGTGGCGCCAACAAAGGCGAATTTTGCCCCACAATCGGAAGTCGTAAGATAGGGGACGGGATCGCGCTCATTGAGGGGGCTAATTATAGCCGGAAACCGGGCCGGCGCGAAGGCGAATCAGCCCTTGGGCGGCGCAAGCGAAGCCCGCAGCAGCGCTGAAAATTCATCGCCAGACGGCGGATCGAGGTCGACCATCAGCTTTCCTGACGGACCTCGAGGATGGCCATCCGGCTCGGCGCTCACTAGCCGAACCATGGCGCCGCGCCTCTGCCACGAGGGAAGCGTTTGAAAATCGAGCGATTTCTCTCTCAGCAGCTCGACCTTTTCTTCGAACCCGAGGCCATCGAGAATGCGCGGCACCGCCGACGCATCGGCGCCCGACTGTCCGAGCATATGAATGCAGTAGCGATCGGCGGCGACGCCCGAAGCCTGCTCCTGCCGCCAGCGAAAGTATTCAATCGGCAGATCGAGCTGCGGAAACGCATACAGCCGCGCTTCGAAGGTGGCCACCTGGCCAATCAAAAGTGAAAATTTGGCCGACGCTTCGCCGGCAATTCGCGACAAGAGACGCCGTGCATCTCCGCCGTTGGCCACCGCGTACAGCGAAAGCTCGGTGCGCTCGGCAAATCCGAACGACGCGCCCAGCACCGTGCACAGATAGCTCAGCGTCTTCACCATCGCCTTGGCGAACTGCGCATCGAATGGCGCCGCAAAGCTGCCCGAGTCGAGCAGCTGATCGAACTTTCGTCCGATGAGGCGCGCGATCAGCGGATGCCCGATTTGCAGCTCGCGATCGGGGATCACCTCGAATGGGGCGAGCTGGTTCTCCAAGGTCGGTCTGCGCATGCGCGGAAGAAGTATACCAGGTCAGTGGAAAATCAAGAAGTACAGGCCGACTACTAAAAGCAGGACCCCGACCCCTAGTAGGATCTCGCCGAAGTTTTGGTCATTTGCCGGTCGAACGGCCGATTTGTGCTCGGTTGGCCTGTGGTCCGGATCGCGACCGTCGGGCGAAACCGGGGTCGCCGCACGCAAAACCGGGGCTGGATGGGCCAGTGCACTGGTCTTCGCGCCCGGGCGGGTGGCGAGGCTCGGTCCGGGGACGGCTTCGGCGTCCTCAGCATCCACTTCGAGAAGCTGCAGTCGCTGCGACTCAGGCAGCATTGCGAGCGGAGTGCGCTCGAGCTCGAGATCGTCCGCCTCCGCCGCCGCGAACAGCGGGCCGGGTGATGAATCATCCATCGGATCGGGCTCGAACTCGGCGGCGCTCTCGTAATTTTGCCGAACCTGAGAGCTGTCGCTATCGGTGCGCTCCGGCTTGGGCGAGGCGAAGATCCCTTGCAGATAGCGGGCGATTTCGCGCTTGTCGTGCGGTTCGTTGAGCTCCTTGAGGCAGGCCAGGACCTCTTTGCGAAACGCAGTTGCCGACGGAAAGCGCTTGGCCGGATCGCGCTTGAGCGCGCGCATCACCAGGTTCGACAGGCACTTCGGGTAGTCGCTGCGAATTTCCTCGGGAGGCACGATCGTCTGCTCGAGCACCATCTTCATCACGTCTTCGGGGCTGCCGCGAAATAGCCGTCGCCCGACGGTGATCTCGTACAAAATGATACCGAGCGCGAACAGATCGGCACGCGAATCGACGTGCTCGCCACGCACCTGCTCCGGCGCCATATAGTTGTATTTTCCCGCCACCGAATGATCTTCCGCGCGAAGCTGAATGGCCGCGCGCGCGATGCCGAAGTCGACGATCTTGGCGGTCCCGCCCCACGAGACCACGATGTTTCCCGGCGAGATGTCGCAGTGAACCACTTTGAACGGCTTGCCTTCTGCGTCTTTGCTCTCGTGTGCGTAAGCGAGCCCTTTGAGAATCTGTCCGGTAATGGCCAACGACAGCGTGCGCGGCAAAAAGCTGCCCAGCTCCATTCCTCGACGACACACGGTGAGCAGATCGGGCCCGGGAATGTACTCCATGGCGATAAAGTAGGCGCCCTGCACCTGTCCGACATCGAGGATCTTGACGATGTTCGGATGGTCGAGCGCCTGCGCGATGCGTCCCTCGTCGATGAACATGTTGACCACGCGGGTCATGTCGGCGTAGCGCGGCTGAATGCGTTTGAGCACCACGTCTTTATCGAAGCGCGGGCTGCGCGCTAAGTAGAGATCGGCCATGCCGCCGGTGGCGAGATAGCGAATCAGCTCATAGTCGCCGAAGCGATCGGTGGCGACTTGGCTCACGGATGATCCTCATCAGCCAAGCCGGCAGCAAACAGTCGCTCGGTCACCGCCACCGTCGAGGTTCCAATGGCGGCGAGATCGTAACCGCCTTCGAGCACCAGCACGATCTTCGGTTGAATCGCGATCAGCGCGTCGGTCATACGTGCGAAGGTGCTCTCGGTGAGGTTGAGCCCGCCCAGCGGATCGTCGATGTGCGCGTCGAAACCAGCCGACACGAAAATCAGGTCGGGACCAAAGGCAGCGATCGCCGGCACGATCTCGGCGAAGAAATAGTTCAAATAGAGCTCGTCGTGCGTACCCGACTGGACCGGCACGTTGAGGTTCACGCCCAGCCCGGCGCCTCGTCCGCGATCTTGCGCGCGCCCAGTGCCGGGATAATTGAATTCTTCGTGTATCGACGAATAGAGCACATCGGGATCTTCGTAGAAAATATCCTCGGTGCCGTTGCCGTGATNNGTGATGCACGTCCCAGTCGAAGATCGCCACGCGGGCGCCGCGCGACTTCAGATCGGCGGCAGCGACGGCGACGTGATTGAGCAGGCAAAACCCCATGGCCCGATCGCGCGTGGCGTGATGTCCAGGCGGACGCACCAGCGCCAGCCCCGAATCGAGCTCGCCCGCCAAAATCTTTCGCCCGAGATCGATCACGCTGCCCGAAGCCGCCAGCGCCGCCGTCCACGATCCACTGGAATAAAAGGTATCGGGATCGAGCATTCCCTCGCCGCTCTTCACTTCCGCTTCGAGCGCGGTCAGATATTCGGAGGTGTGAGCGCGTTCGAGCTCTTCGCGCGTAGCTGGACGAATCGGCATTCTGACGAAGCGCGAAAACAGTTCCGCCCCGTTGAGCGCGCGCACGATCGCCGTGAGTCTCTCCGGGCGCTCCGGATGCGCTACGCCCGATGCGCGGTGATCGAGAAAGCAGGCGTCTGAAACCAAGCCGATCTTCACAGTGGGAAAATATAGCCCGGAAACCGCCAATTGGCAGCACTCGAAAGCTGACGTCCGCACGGAAGGCGAATAGCATGCCCTGGTGATCTCTCTCACCTCCGGGCGCCGGTTTCTCCTGGAATCGCGGCTCTTCCAGGACCTCGCGATGGCGATGGTGGCGCTCGGAATTTGTCTCTTTTTCGCGCCCGCGACCGTCAACGGCGACGGACTCGGCTATTTGAACGCGGCCTCCGCGGCCCATTCGGCCTGGGAGGGTGCGCTCAATTATCCCGGCCATCTCGGCTACGTGCCGCTGCTGGTTTCGCTGCGCCAGCTGTTTCGGCTCGGGCCCTACCCGCGCGATCTTTTGGGGGTTGCACGAACCGCGAGCGCGGTGGCCCTCGCCATCGCCACCTTCGCGATCGCTCGCACCGCGAGACGGCGTGGCGCCAATCCATTTTTGTGCGCGCTCGGATTTGCCTGTTCATTCGGCGCGATCGCGGCGGGCGCCGACGTGGAGAGCTACGCCGCGGCGCTGGCCGCCATTTCGCTGGCGCTATGGTTTGCCGTCGAAGATACGGCCTCCTCCTCGTTCGCCGCTGCGCTCATGACCGCACTGGCGGTGCTATTTCACATCGAGAATGTTCTTTTGATGGTGCCCATCGTTCTCATTTTATCGAGACGAGGGCGTTATCTGTTCGCCACCATCGCGCTGATCGCCGTTCCGTACGCGCTCATGCTCAGCGAAAACGGTGCGCGTTGGCTGGGCGGCGCTGGACACGGTCTCCACTACCCGATCTCTTGGCGGACGCCAGGAATCGCGCTCTACGGGATTTGCAAGGCGCTGGTCTACTCGCCTTATCCCTACGAAGCCTCTGCCTTCGATGTGGGAAAAATGTTTTTACTCGGCTTAGGCGCGCTCGCGCTTCTGATTCACGGGTGGCGAGGCGCATGGCGATCGGCGCCGCGGGCGCTTCCACTCGGACGCGGCCCTTCCCTCGCCTGGCTGGTCCTCTACGGCGCAGTCGGCTTCGGATTTTTTCCATCCGATCAGGAGCGATGGATTTTCCTGCTCCCACTGTTTTGGATTTCGGTCGCCGCGAGTGCGACGAAGAGCGCCTCTATCGCCATCGCGCTCATCTTGTCTGCCAATTTGCTCTACTATTTACCGATCGCGCGACGAAGCGAGACACTGGAGAAGGCGCACGCGGTGGCACCGCTGGTGCGCGACGGAGATCTCCTGATCTCGCCGGGAAACGGCTGGGACGAGTACGTCGGCTTTGACGAGCGAATGGAGCTCGACCGCTTTCCACTCGTCTATTACGCCGGCAAGCTCGGCGGCAAGGAGGCGCTCATCCGCGCGCTCGCCGAAGCCGTCACTCACGCGCGCGATCGCGGCGCACGCGTGCTCCTCATCCGGCTCGACGACGATCGCGACCCGATGGGATGGAAAGATCTGCACGGCTTCGGCATCGATCGCACTTCGATCGACCAGCTCTTGCCGTCGGGCAGACGCGTCATGCTGGCGCCCAACGTCTACGCGCTGACTAGTTTTTGAACTTGTAGATCAGGCAGGTGCCGAAGTAGGCGGTCTTGAGCACGGAGCCCTTGTCGGCCTTCGCCTTGTGTTCGCGCCGTCCCAGCGTCACTCCGTCACACCCTCGTTGCGCGGCCGCATGTCGCAATCGATCGATCCAAAACGGTGGTGGCCCATTTCCCTCTTGAAAAACGAACCTGCCCGCCTCGAGCGCCGGTCTCTCGGTGGTTCGATCGGGAAAGATGTCGACTTCGGTGACGTCGCGCGCACGACCGCTCGCTCCGCCGCTCGGATCCTTCGGATCGGCGGACTCCCAGGTCAAAAACGATAGATAGTCCGCGTCCGCGGATCGCACCACCGGAGGTGGTCGAGCACAAGAGAGAAGCAGTGCACAAACAAGCAGGACGCGGGCCGGCATAGCGACGTTACGCGAGCTCGTGCTTTGATGGACGACCGAGGAGCTCGGCGAGACCTTCGCTGGCTGGCAGGTCCTCGTACAGAATCCGATACATCGTACGAGTGATCGGCATGTCGACTTGGAGTCGGTCGGCGAGGTCCCGTGCGGATCGAGTGGTCTTCACGCCCTCGGCAACCTGCTTCATTCCGGCCAGCACGTCGGCGAGTTTTTTG
>PLXG01000350.1 GCA_003153195.1 Myxococcales bacterium | reverse complement strand
TTTGATCGGCGCCAGCAGCCAGCCGGCCGGCGATGAGAGCGCGTGGCGCAACGAGGCGGCGACGTCCAACGCGGTGAGCGCGGTCCCATCGTGAAAGTGCACGCCGGTGCGTATTTTCAACGTTGCGTGAAGCCCGTCGGTCGAGGTTTCGAGCGAAAGGGCGATGTGCGGCTGCACCACCCCGTGCGCGTCCAGTCGAAAGGGCGTGTCGTAGATCAGCGACGAAAGCTCGGCGGAAGCGGGCGTCGACACCAGCGGATCGAACGAGATCGCGCCGGGTTCGAGCGCCACCGTGATCGTTCCGCCATAAAGCGGCGGCTGCGAAGCGCGCGCTTGCGCGACGAATGAAATCGCAAGAAGTGCCAAAGCGAGCGAGGCGCGGATCATGGCGCGATGATCCAGATCTCTCCGACTCCGCCTTCGGTCTCCACCGCCACCACCAATTGTTCGCGCCCCAGTGGATCGAGCTTTCCCGATGCCATCGCGCGAACGGAACCGGAGACATCGAGTCGCCACCACGGCCGCAGCTCGGACGAGAGCCTAAATGCGCTCAGGATGTCGTGATCTTCGAGCTCGACCGGCGCGCTGGCCACCACTCCGCCGGCGATCAGCGCCAGCTGCGCACCGACGCCCGCATGCACCATGGGCGCGTCGCCGCCATGTCGAACCCACAAGGTCCCCGACTTGGGGGTGGGAATCTCCGCCGGCAAAATCGCCGCCAACCAATTGTCTCGTCCGACGGCGTTCCAGAACCGTGAAGGCAATCGAGCGGCGTTCTGTTTGCAGCTCGGTCCCCAGAACCAGTCGACCCCGGGCGCGAGCTCGCAGCTGCCGACCCCCGGGAGCGAAAAGTTGGCGACGTCGAAAAAACGGCTCGAGTGCGCGATGATCTGATGCGGCTCTAGGCGGACGCTGGCTACGTCGGTACGCGGCCGAATCGGCGCAGAAGCTCCGAGAAGAGGACGGCGTTCCAGGAGCTCAATCGAATCGCCGCTCAATTGCCAGCGAAAAAGCTCGGTGGCGCTGACGCCGACGATCTCAACGCGCCCGTCCCCGTCGCTGTCACCGATGGTCAGCGCGAGTGGAATAGCATCGCCGATGGAGAGCTGACGGGCGGTCACCTGCTGTAGCGGATCGGGGCCGTCGGTCGAGACCTCGGCGTAGAGCTTCCATTTCTTCTCGCCGCCGACCAGCTGACCGCTGGCGCGCAGAACTTTTCCGATTTGCTCGAGCTGCAGATCGATAGTCCAACGATCGGGTGCCGGTACCGGCGGCGTTTGCGCGAGAACGACTTCGCGCGCGCCAAACGTACGGAGGCGATCGCCGAGCGCGTGCGACAGAGCTTCATCGAGTGGGGACGCCCCCTTCACGATCACGTCGAGAGAAAGGCCGCGCAGATCGATCGAGCGCGCCGCCGACTCCACCAGCGCGTCGGCAAGTTGCGCTTCCGGGGTGGCCGCGAACGCAGTGCCGCCCACCAGCAGTGCGAAGAGGCCAGTCAGCGCGAAGAGGGCACGCATATCGTGGCGCGACTATCGTCCCGACGGATTGAGCTCGAGCTTGGAGACGCGCTCCTGGAGCGTGCGATTTTCCAGTTCCAAGCGCTCGACCGATTCGCGCAGGCCCTTGAGCGCGCTGCCTTGCGAGCTGCCCGCTTCGATGGCGCGTGCGACTTCGCGCGCCCGGCGTCTGACCCGTCCGTCGGTGTCTCGGCGCTCGGCGCGACCGAGCGGTCCGATGGCGGCGCGATCTCCGATCGTCTTCAGCGCTTCCACCGCGGCGATGCGCGCGCGAAAGTCGGGATCGTCGAGCAGCTCGCTCAAGGTCTCGACGATCTGTTTGGCGCGCGGTGCGAGCTCGGCCCCGAGCGATCCCAGCGCAGCGATGGCGGCGCGACGTCCGATCGCCGGCTTCCCATAGCGCGCGTACTCGAGCGCCACATCGGCCGCGCGTTCGTCGCGCAGCTCGGCCATCCCTTGCAGACACATCGACTGGATCACGTCGAGATAAGAGGGTCGCGTCATCGCCGATTTGAGCAGATCGAACGCACTTAACGAGCGCGTCTTGGCGAGGGACAGCGCGCTCTCAGCCTCGACGAAATAACTCTCGTCGCGCTTCTTCAGCTTTTCTTCCAGCGCTCTCGCGGCGAGCTCGTCGTGACGAAACGCGCCCAGCGCCTTCACTAGCTGCCGTCGCGCCTTTGGATGTCGCTCCGCTTCGATGCGCGAAATGATCGCATCTCGCGCCGCGTCGGTCTTGATCGACGAAAGCGCCAGCGCCGCCTCTCCACGCACCATCCACATTTTATCTTCGTTCATCGACTGCACTAGAGCTGATACGGCGGTAGGATCGCCCGCCTTCCCTAGCGCGCGCGCGGCTTGCACTCGATCGATGGCCCGACTCGCCCAGGCCAGCTCCGCTTTCCACAGCGACTCCGGCTTCTTCCAGTCGACCGTCTTGAGATAGGCCATGCCCGGATCGAAGATCGCTTGCGTCGGCGCGTGATTGCACGCGATGACGAAGATCTCTTCGCTCTTATCGATCTTCAGCACGATCTCGCGCGCCACTCCGTCCACCACCAGGTGCAGCGGCACTTTCAATTGAAAGAGCGGCGTACCGGGATCGTCTTTTTTCGGCGGAGACTCTTGTGTCTGCTGTACCGATAGCCGCGCCACTTTGGCACTTTCGTCCCACGAATATTCGATTTTGAAATCGGGGTGGCCGGCGCGAAAGATCCACTGGTTGAAAAACCGGTCGCCGTTCCAGCCAGTGGCCTCTTCCAGCGCGCGCACCAGATCGCGCGTCTCCACCATGCCGCCGCGATGTTTGGCGAGATAGTGGCGCACGCCTTTCCAAAAGCGCGACTCGCCCAGCTCATTGCGCAGCATGTGCAATACGCTCGATCCCTTTTCGTACAGATGGCGCTCGAACACGTCGATGGGCTCGTGAAAAACCTGCGACACGATCGCGCGCCGATAGCGATCACTGTCCTCGTGAAAATAGGACTCCATGTCGAGTTGCCGATCGTAGTCGGCCTCATCGACGTTCTCGATGTGCTCTTTCCACACGATCTCCATGAAGGTGGCGAATCCCTCATTGAGCCAGCCCTGTGCCCAGTCGCGGCAGGTCACCAGATCGCCGAACCATTGATGCGCCAGCTCATGAGAGATCAGCGGCTCCGACGAAAAATCGAGCGCGGCGCGCGGGTCGTGCAAGGTCAGATCGGTGAGCGTAGTGGCGCTGGTGTTTTCCATGCCGCCGAAAATGAAATCGGCGACGAAGATTTGGCTGTAGCGCGGATAGGGATAGGGCTGACCGGTACGCGCGGCGAACAGCTCGATCATTTTTCCGGTGCGCGAGAGCGACCGTCGCGCCAGCTCTTCCTGCCCGGGATAGAAAAAGTAGTAGAGCTCGGTCTCGCCTACCTGCTCTTTCACCTGCTCATACACGCCCGCCACCAGCGTGATGAGATAGCTCGAGTGCGGAACTTCGTGCCGGTAGTGCATGATGCGACGGCCGTTTTCTTTTCGATCGCCGAGCAGCCGGCCGTTCGAGAGCGCGGTCATCTTCTCAGGAATGTTCGCCACCACTTCCGACGTCGACTTTTCGTGCGGATGGTCGAAGCAGGGAAACCAGCAGCGATTGTCCTCGTCTTGTCCCTGCGTCCACACCTGCAGCGGACGATTGGGATAGGCCGAGTCGGGATGAATGAAATAGAGCCCGCGACGCGGCGTGGCGCGATAGCGAATCTGCAGCGCCAACTTTTCATTCTGTTTGCGCGCGCCCAGCTCGACGTGAAGCAGCGCGCCTTCGTGACGGTGCGACACCTTCTGGCCGGCCACCATGACCTCGGAAATCTCCATCTCCTGCGCATTCAGCGTGAGCCGCGCGTCGCCATCATTGATGGGCGAAATCTCGAGCGTGCACGTTCCTTCGACGGAACGGCGCTCGAAGTCGAGCGTCACCTCGATGCGAATGTGCTCCACGTCGCACACGCGATCGGGCGCGTAGACCGCCTCAGCACCGCTGAGCACGAATGGGGCGCGGCCCGAATCTCCCGACGAATCCACTGCGATGCGCCGACAGACCATCTCGCGATCGATACGACTGTCCATCTACAAGGCCTCCAACGATTTGGTCTGCTCCGGCCGCTTGGGCGTAAGCACCCATTTGAATTTACAGGCGAGCGACTTCAAATCTGCGCACTGCAGATGCGCCACCGCACCTTTGGAAAAAGACAGACCTCCCTGTCCCACCAGCGCCGACAGAAGCTGCCCCATCGACGGCTCATGTCCCACTATCGCGAGTGATTTTTCATCGGCGTGCGCGCGGATGATCTCGATCATCTCGCCCGGTCGCGAGCCCGGCTCGAGCCCCGAATCGATATGCAGGCGACGGTCATACTCGAGCGAAACCGCGATCAACTCGGCGGTTTCGACCGCCCGAACGTAGCGGCTCGAAACGAATCGAGTGATCTCGACGCCGGATTTTTTGAGCGCTCTGCCCACCACCATCGCGGCGCGGCGACCGTCGGAAGAGAGCGCACGATTCTCGTCCGGCTCACCGTGCTCGCCATCTACCGCGTGCGCGTGACGAATGAGGAAAAGGTTCACGCCCCATTTTTATCATCAATCCCGGCGAAGCTCTATGGCTGTCCGCGGCGAAGCGTTCCCACTGTCGCGCCCCAGCCGCCCTCCGACTCGCTGCCCGGCCGGTGGCGCACCACGCTCGGATGACGATCGCAGACCGCCTCGACGATGCGACGAAGGTTTCCGATGCCCTTGCCGTGGATCAAGCGGACTTCCAGGATGCCTTCGCGCGCGCATTCGAGCAGATAGGCGAGCACTACCGCGGCCACTTCGCGCGGCGCAAAGGTGTGCAGGTCGAGCACCCCGTCGACGGGAATCTCTACGATCTTGTTGCTTTCGTCCATTCTCTCTAAGCTATCACGTATGCGGGTCTTCCTCACGGGCGGTACCGGGTTCGTCGGGCGCCGTATCGTGCGCGCGCTACTCGATCGCGGTGATGAAGTGGTGGTGGTTTCGCGCGATCCGAGCAGCGCAAAATTGCCGACGCCAGTAAAGTTGGTAGAGGGCGATCCGACGGTGGCCGGACCGTGGATGGACGCGGTGCCCGAGTGCGAAGGCGCGATCAATCTCGCGGGCGAGCCGATCGTCGGGGCGCGCTGGACCGAGGAGCGAAAGCAAAAGTTGATCGGGAGTCGCGTGTTCGGTACGCGCAATTTGGTCGAGGCGATGGGACGCGCAGGATCGCGCACGCGCGTACTGGTCTCGACTTCGGCGGTTGGATATTACGGGCCGAGCGGCGATCACGTGCTCGACGAGAGCAGCCATCCCGGCCACGATTTTCTCGCAGATCTGTGTCAATCGTGGGAGCTGGAAGCACGGCGGGCGGCCGAGCTCTATCACAAGCGATCGGTGCAGATTCGCGTCGGCGTGGTGCTGGGACTCGGCGGCGGCGCGCTCGAAAAGATGGTTGCGCCGTTCAAAGCGTTCGTCGGCGGCCCGCTCGGATCGGGCGCACAATGGACCTCGTTCATTCACGTAGACGATCTGGCGGCACTCTATCTGTTCGCGCTCGATGACGGTCGCGCATCGGGGCCCATGAACGGCACCGCGCCCAATCCCTGCACCATGAAGGACCTGTGCCAGTCTCTCGGCAAAGCGCTGCATCGTCCGTCGTGGCTGCCCGCGCCAGC
Organism: Myxococcales bacterium; assembly: GCA_003153195.1. Classification (GTDB taxonomy): domain Bacteria; phylum Myxococcota_A; class Polyangia; order Palsa-1104; family Palsa-1104; genus PALSA-1153. The sequence continues at coordinate 11,557 of PLXG01000350.1, read as the reverse complement.
GTTCGCCATCAAGCTGGCTTTCGGCGAATCCTCGACCGTACTGCTCGACGGCCAAAAGGTCATTCCCAAGCAGGCGGAGGATCTCGGATTCAGCTTCCGCCATCCCACCATCGACGACGCATTGACGAATCTATTTCTGCGCTAAAGGCCCATCTAAACAGGATCAGGTAGATTGTGATCCAAGTTCAAGCGAGCAACGCGAGCGTCGGCGACGTCTAGCGGCGCCGTGAGGCCGCACCACGGGTGCGGCACTTTCTGCGGGCAACGGTTCGCTACGCTCACCGCTTCGCGCCCTTCGGTCGCAGGGTGGGACCCTCGAGGCACTGCCGAGAGGGGTGAGCGGAGCACCGCGTCTCAGCGGACTGAGACGCGAACCGGCACGCCCGTGTAGATGGACTAAACAAGGACAATTACTCATTCGAGCTTAAAGTTGATCCACAAACTATCCGTCCTTGTTTAGTTTTGGCGCGTGCCTTCGAAGGTGCCTGCCGCCTTGATCGTCGACTTGCTCCATGGAATGGCGAACGTCCAGGCGCCGTGCGCGAGCGTCTCGGCGGCGCCGGTTTCGACCTCATCGCAGGTACCGGCGCTCAACTCGACCATTCCCTTGCCGTCGAGCTTGGCGAGCGCTGCGATCTCGGTATCGACCGCCTGCGCCGCTGCCAAAAGTCCGCTGCGGCAAAACGATCCGATGGTCGCCGAATCGAGCATGGAGCTGACACATACTTTGGTTCCCGCCGGCGCGAACACCACCGGCACGCAGAGGTCTTTGACCGCCGCGTAGACCGGCGTCTCTACGCCACTGCAATAGTCGCGCGCGGTCACCAGCTCCGCCAGCGTCCGGCCCTGCAGCGTGTCGGACTGAAGATCGCCGAGCGATCGCATCAGCAGCCCCGCCAGCCCGACCTGCGCCGAAAAGGCCTCGCCGGAGAGCGCCACCGAGCTTCCGGTTTGCGTCGCGGTCGCCGAAGACGAAAGCGCGATCGGGTAGGAGTGCGTTCCGACATCCAACGCGCTCATCGCGTTTTGTACTTTCAAAGTGGTTCCATCGAGCGTGACCTGCAGCTGATGCTCGACGCGAGCGTCCATGAGCGCCTGCTGCGTGGCCGTGATCAGCGCCTGCGCGTCCTTGGGCAACTTCGATCCCGCCAAAAAATTTCGCATCGACGACTCGATCTGATCGACCAGCGTAGGGAAAGTCTTTTGCAGCGAAGAAAACGACGTGGGACCGAACATCAGCGAGGCCGGATCGGCGCCGAGCTTTCCTAAGGCTTTCATCGGCGCGGCCAGATCAGTGATCGGATCGTAGAGGTCGTAGTGAGCGACCAGGTTCCAATTTCCCACCAGTGCTGGCGGCGCGGTCTGAGTGACTGCGGCCGCAGGGATGACCGGACTGTCGGCCTTACTACCGCCGGTTTGCGCGGTCGAGGCCTCGGGGTCGTCGATCTCCCCGGCGTCACACCCGAGCGCGAACAACAGTAAGATCGCACAGGTTCTCATAAGGACTGTTAGAGCAAGCCCAGGGCCAGGTCATAACTGACTGATTCTACATCCACATATTGGGAACGTGGGGCCTTTGAGCCCCGCTCCACGCAGCCAATGGGGACAAAATCCCCCTGCGCCGCTACACTGCCGTATGGATGAAGCTCACAGCCTGGTGATCGGGATCGACCTCGGCGGCACCAAGATGCTGGCCGCAGGAATCTATGAGCGCGGAGAGATTCTTCATCTTGTCAGACAACAAACCCTCGCCGAAGAGGGTTCGCAAGCGGTGATCGCGCGCATCGCCGCTCTCTGTCACGAGATCACCACTGCCGTTGGACGACCCATCGCTGCGGTGTGCATCGGAGTTCCCGGCGCAGTCGACGGTCACACCGGTATTGTCCACCGCGCCCCCAATTTGCAATGGGCAGCCGTTCCGCTGGCGTCGCTGCTCTCGGCGCAGATCGGCGGCGTGCCGGTATTTTTGGACAACGACGTCCGCGTGGCCGTGTTGGGCGAACACGCCTACGGCGTCGGCCGAGGAACGCAGACCATGGTCGGAATTTTTGTCGGCACCGGCATCGGCGGCGGATTGGTGATCGACGGCCACCTTCACCTCGGCAAGCGCGGCAGCGCCGGCGAAGTGGGGCACATGATGCTCGACCCCAAAGGTCCGCGCTGTTCCTGCGGCCGTCGCGGATGCGTCGAAGCGTTCGCCAGCCGCACCGCCATGGAGCGCGACGTGCTGGCGATCATCGCGAAGAAACATCGTGAAAGTAGCCTTCCGCGACTCATGAAAAAGAAAGGCGGCCGTCTCACCTCCAGCGTCATCGCCGAGGCGCTCGCCGAAGGAGATCGGGTGATGGAGAAGGTGCTCGCCCGCGCACAAAAGCGGCTGGGCCAGCTGATCGCCAGTGTCGTCAACCTCACCGATCCGGAAGTGGTGGTGATCGGCGGTGGAATCGCCGAGCGCCTCGACGAAGCCTTCGTGGCGCCGATTCGAGAAGCGGCCTATGAGAGATTTTTTCTGCAGCGCGATCGCGATCAAGTCCGGATCGTCTCAAGCGAGCTCAAAGAGCGCGCCGCTCCGCTCGGTGCCGCGATGGTCGCGCGCAAACGATTGGCCGGGCTCTCGGCGTCCATCTACCATTTGACCGATCGCGCCTGATCCGGCACCGTAACGCCATGCCACGCGCTGCGATCTCTGCGAAGAAACTTCGGGAATCTGAGCGAATCGAAAACATTCTTGGCGGGCTCGATGCGCTTTATCCCGATGCGCATTGCGAGCTCACCTTCGGAAATCCCTTCCAGCTGCTGATCGCCACCATCCTTTCGGCGCAGTGCACCGACAAGCGGGTGAACATGGTGACGCCGGTCTTGTTCGATCGATTTCCCGACGCGCGGGCGATGGCCAAGGCCAAGCCGTCCGAGCTGGAAACGATCATTCGAACCACTGGATTTTTTCGCAACAAGGCGAAGAATATTCTCGGCGCAGCGAAGCTGCTGATGGAAATTTTTGGCGGCGAAGTTCCGCGCACGATGGAGGAGCTGCTCGAGCTTCCCGGGGTCGCGCGCAAGACCGCCAACGTCGTGCTCGGCACCGCGTTCAAGATCAACGTCGGCTTCGTGGTCGACACGCACATCGGCCGCCTCGGTCGCCGGCTGGGGCTCACCAAGGAAGAAGATCCGGTCAAGGTGGAGCGTGATCTCTGTCAGGTGGTGCCACAAGCCAAGTGGACGCAGGTTGGACATCAACTGATCTGGCACGGTCGCCGGGTGTGTGGTGCGCTCAAGCCCGACTGCAAGAGCTGCTCGATCGCCATTTATTGTCCGTCGGCGTCGGCGATCCCGCTCAAGAAAACCGTCAGCCTGCGAAAAAAACGTTGAGTCCGTCAAACCAACCCACTCGACCGGTGGTCGCGGTTGGCGTGCTACTTCTCGACGGAGATCGCGTGCTGCTGGTCAAGCGCGCGCACCCGCCGCAGGTGGGACGCTGGACGGTGCCGGGTGGAAAAGTGGAGCTCGGCGAATCACTCACCGACGCCTGCTTGCGCGAGCTCGCCGAAGAGACCGGGCTTCGATGCCGGCTCGGACCGATGGTGGAGGTGCTCGAGCGCGTGGTGCGCGACGACAGCGGCATCACCTTTCACTACGTGATCCTCGATTTTCTCGGCAGCGATCCGCAAGGAACGCTGGCCCCCGGATCCGATTCGCTCGACGCGCGATGGATTCCGATCGCCGATCTCGAGAGGTACGAGACCACCGACGGGCTCACGCCGGTGATCGAGCGGGCGGTCGAGATGTTGGCGCGTGGCGAACGCGGTCCTTATCACGCGCGGGATTGATCACGTCGAAGTCAGACGGTTAGAAATGAGAGCGGATCGATCCTGGAGAGGTCAGACTGAAATCGCGAGCCGGCCGATGGATTTGCACTCGGCAAGAGCTTGGTAAGATCTCCCGACGCAGAAGCGGCGCGAAACTGAACGGCGATTTTTTGCAGCTGCTCGTTTCTCGCACCGCCGCCGCTTTGCGCTTGCGCGTCGATCTGATCCGCCGCGCGCGACAGCATGCGCCCGAGCTCAGCCGGGTCGCTCTTCTGCAGATCTTGTAAGCGCGAAAGAGTACGAACCGACGTGGAGAGCGTCACCTGATCGCCAGCGACGGTGCCCGGCACCCTCGAGCTCGCCGCTGAAATCGACGACGCGGAGCTCGTCTGTGAAAGCGCATTTTCGAGCGTAGGATCGGCGATCTGCGCGGTGGAGAGTTGCGAAACCGATGGCTGTGAAGCATAGATGCGCGCAAAATCATTCTTCGCCGACGGAGTTTCGCTCTGCTTGGGCGTCAGCTCTGGACGAGGCAGCGGCTGCGCATGAACTCTCATCGCAACTTCACCGTGACACGTCGGAAGCGAACCCGTCGAGCCGCTTTACAAATCGGGCGGATTTTTCCTAGGCAGAATCGACCTAGTTAAACATTTGTAATGCTATGTAAATTTCAAAAGGCGTACAGCTCCGGCTGTGTCAGTCTGATGAATGTCTTCACAACCGAACGAGGTAGACATCATGGCGATCACCCCAATCAGCAATCCGCCGTTCCCTCAGACTCCAGTGACCACACCGTCGGGCGCTTCAAAATCGGGCGACGCGTCGGCCGCGTCCAGCTCGACATCGACAGTCGATCCGAACGATCTCGACGATCCCAACAATCCGCTGAGCCCTTTGAATCCCGACAATCCGGCCAATCCGGCCAATTCCGCCAATCCCGCCAACATCGCAGCGACGGCGGCCGCAGCCGCGCAAAAAGCGCCACCCACCATTGCGGGCACCGGGACCATCATCAATACCAAGGTGTAGTCGGGACGATGCTGGAGCTAAAAGATCAGATGGCTTGTGATCCAACTTAAGCGAGCAAAGCGAGCGTCGGCGACGTCTAGCGGCGCCGTGACGTGAGGCCGCACGTTCGTGCGGCACTTCCTGCGGGCATGGTTCGCTGCGCTCACCGCTTCGCGCCCTGCGGTCGCAGGGTGGGACCCTCGAGGCGGTGCCGAAAGGGCGGGCGGCACGCCCGTGTTAAAAGTTCACGCCACCGTAGAACATGATGCGATATTGCAGCGCGGCGCCGTCGCTGTTGAAGTAGATGGGCAGCTGGAAAATATCGATTCCCACGTTGCCTCGTCCCTTGATCGCGTACTTGAGGCCGAGCTGCGGCGTGATCACGCCGTAGTGGACCGCATCGCCGCCCTTGATCGTGGTGCAAAATCCGAAAAGACAGGTGTCGTTGTCGCTAGGAATGAAGACCGCGTAACCGATGTGCAGCTGCGTGACGATGTAGAGGTTCTTGACCGGCAGCCTGACATCGAACTGCGCGGCAGCTGGAATCTCGATGAAGGTTCCAGCGCCGGCGAACTGAAAGGTCAGCGGCAATCCAACGTAGAGGTCGCCGAACTTGGTGACTAAAACGGCATACATTCCCTCCAGCGTCATCGCGAACTGAGTGTGCGAGTGATAGACCTCGATGGCCGGACCGATCTTGAGGTTGATCATCACCGGTCCGGACTTGCCATCGTCGAGTACATGCGCGCGTGCACTCCCGGTCGAGAGTATTAAAGTGGCGAGCAAAACTGCGCTGACGACGAATGAACGACTCTTCATAGACCCTCCCAGGGTGGCGAAAAAAGCATACCAAATTCGGCCGATCACACTCATAAGAATTTCAGCAGAAGCAGTGCGCGCGTAAATGGATCTCTACCCGCGTCCTGCGCCTGGTTCACGATCTTGAGAAACTCGACTTCATGTTCTACGCCGCGTACGAAGGTTTGGAAGACCTCTACTACGATTGCGTTCATCCGTTCGCGCTCCGACTCCGACGGGGCACCGCTCCCCTCGAGCAGTGCGTTGACCCTGGGATGACCGACCAGCAGGAACTTGAGCGCTCCCAGTCGAATGAGTAGCGTCCGAAGATGTAAGAGCAAATTGTCTGACTCGAGGTACCATTCCCGCATCCAGAATTGGATGGCGTAGTGGCAAAAGCTTCGCTCGATCTCGACCGGAAAGCGCGCTTCGAGCTTTTGCACTCGATCGCGATAGCGACTCCACAGCACCGTCGCGTCGGGAAGCTCGACGCCCGTTCCGCCATCGCGATAGGTCGCGAAAGCCGATTCGACGAGCGCACGAAATCGCGCGGTATGCGGCAATTGCAATCGGCTGGCGAACATCGACGCGATGAATTGGCCAACGGGAATACCGGAGGCCGCGTGCTCGGAAAACTGCGAATGGACTTCGCGCCACAGCGCCGGTTGACCGATCGACGAAAGCTCGGCGGCAAGCTTTTGATGATACCCGCCTGCCGCGGCACCCACGAATGCGGTCGATCCTTTGTGAAAGTAGGGACCGATCAAATCGGCGATGTGCGCGACCATGGCCAGCCGCGTGCTGAGCGGATACGCATCCGCTGCTAAAATTCTGAGCAGCGTGGAACGCACATCGTCGAAAAAGAGACTGTATCCGTCGGATGGCGAGGGAGTGAGGACCTTGGCGCGATGATCGCGCGAAAGCACTTCGGGCGCGAAATCGATCAGATCCATTGCGTCGGCCGCACCGAGCGCTAGCCGCGCGATTTCGGGACAAGAGAGCGCACCGGCCAGCTCCAATCGATCTCCAACGCGATTGACGTGACGCGGATAGACCGCACAGGGAGTGGGCAGCGCCTCTTCGCCGTAACGCGTTTGTACGCTGCACAAGCTTTTTGCGTCGAGAAAAGTGCAGGCTCCCGATTCGTCGAGCTTGAGTTCGGCCGACGGCGCGTCCGGGCGGCGAATCACCTTCTCCGCCAGCTCGCGCCGCGCATCCGGAGTGGCCATATGGCGCTCTAAACGGACCAAGCTCGCCGCGTCCACCATCACGCGCCAGTTGGCGCAGCAGGTGTCTTCGCAGCGATCGGCGATGCACTGAAAGCGCGTCATGTAGCGAAACGTGACGAACGACTCGGGCACGAGGCAAACGTAACATGCAACTACGATGGAGCGAAAAAGACCTCATCATAAGCGCAGGTGCAGTCGCGCTCGACCGGTTCGACGTAATGCACGATCTTGTCTTCGTAGTTGCGCAGCTTGAGCTCGCCGTTTGACCAGTTGAGGAGATAATTCGGCAGGATGGGAATTTTTCCGCCGCCGCCAGGCGCGTCGATGACCAGCTGCGGAATTCCCATCCCCGTGATGCGTCCGCGCAGATGCTCCATGATTTCGAGCCCGGCCGAGACCGGCGTGCGCAGGTGATCGGTGCCCTGCACTGGATCGCCCTGAAAAAGATAGTAGGGTTTCACGCGCATCTTCAAAAGCAGCCGATTGAGCGCTTCGATGGTACGCGGCTGCGAGTTCACGCCGCGCAGAAGCACGGTCTGATTGCCGAGCGGAATTCCGGCGTCGGCCAGCTTCTCGCACGCGGCGCGCGCTTCCGGCGTGACCTCTTTGGGATGATTGAAGTGGGTGTTGATGTAGAGCGGATGATATTTGCGCAGCATCGCGCACAGCTCGTCGTCGACGCGCATGGGTAGACACACCGGCACGCGCGTCCCGATGCGCACGATGTCGACATGCTCGATGGCGCGCACGCTGGACACCAGCCACTCGAGCTTGTCGGTGGAGAGCGTGAGCGGATCGCCGCCGGAGATGAGCACGTCGCGCACTTGCGGAGTTCGGCGAATGTAGTCGAGCGCACGCTCGAGCTCCTGCTTGGGAATCACACCGTCATCTTGTCCGACCAAACGGCGGCGGTTGCAGTGGCGGCAGTAGATCGCGCAGCGATCGAGCGCAAGCAAGAGCACTCGGTCGGGGTAGCGATGCACGATGCTCGATACGCCCTCGGGCATGAGGCCGTCTTCGCCGAGCGGATCGACGTACTCGCCGCGCGACACCCGCTCTTCGACGCCGAGCGGAATTACCTGCATGCGCACCGGGCAGCTGGGGTGCTCACGGTCCATTAATGATGCGTAATAGGGGGTGATGCCGATGCGAAACAGACTGGGCGCAAGCTCGATTCCGCGCCGCTCCTCGTCGGTAAGCCTAACGAATCCTTCGAGATCTTCGCGGGTAGTGAGGCGATTGCGCAGCTGCCAGCCCCAATCGTTCCAATCGGCCGATGAGACTTCGGCACGGCGGAGCGCTTTTTCACGCAAGAGGGGAAGCGAAGCCATCTGTGCACGGGATAGCCGACCCTTTGACAAAGGTCAACGCTGACGCTATGGCTCGATCAATCCGAATGAACTCCGCTATAGACCGTCCCTTCCCGTGCCCGAGCTAGAACCAGTCGAAATCGCCCTACTCTTTCGTCGAGAGGCGGAGAAGATTGGCTTTTCGCGCATCGGCTTTTCACCCATCGAGCCGATCGCGCGACATCGTCTTTTTCAAAGTTGGCTCGAGCGAGGCTACGGCGCGGACATGAATTATCTGGGCGATCAGTCCGACCATCGCGCCGATCCTAGACGACTGCTCGAAGGTGCCAAAACACTGGTCGCGGTGGCACTCTCCTACGCGCACGACCCACCCGCCGAAAAACTTTCCATCATCGGGTGCGGCGTTCGAGATGCGGTCGGTCGCGACGCGCAAGGTCGCGTCACCGGCAAGATCGCCCGTTACGCGCGGGGCGACGACTACCACGTGGTGCTGAAAGAAAAGCTACACGCGCTGGCCCGAGCCGTCTCGACTTCGCTCGGTCGTCCCATAGTCTATCGCGCCTGCGTCGACACCGCGGCGTTGCTCGAACGCGAGGCGGCGCAAAAGAGCGGACTCGGATTCATCGCCAAAAACACCATGCTGATCGCGCCCGGCGTGGGCAGCTACGTGGTGCTGGGCGAGCTGCTCACCGATCTCGAATGCGCGTTCGAGACGCCCACCGAAAAACAAAACGAGACGCGCTGCGGGCAGTGCCGCTCCTGCCTCGACGCCTGTCCTACCGGTGCGTTCGTCGATGCCTACACCCTCGATGCACGGCGCTGCATCGCCTATCTCACCATCGAGCACACCGGACCGATTCCACGCGAGCTTCGTTCGCTCATCGGCGATCGCATCTTCGGCTGCGACATCTGTCAGGAAGTTTGCCCATTCAACGCCAGCGCCAAAACCGGGGCGCCCGAGTTGGCACCTCGCCCGCGCAACGTGAACCCGGCGCTGGAAGATCTGTTGGCGCTCGGTGCGGCGCAATTTCGCAAATGGCAACGCGGGAGCGCGCTTCGGCGCATTCATCGGCCGCAATTGCAGCGCAATGTCTGCGTTGCCCTCGGCAACGTCGGCGACGCGAGCTCGCTAGCGGCGCTCGGCGTGGCGCTCGAGAGCAAATATCCGTTGGTGCGAATGCACGCAGCGTGGGCGATTGGCGAGCTGGGGCGACGCCTGAAGATGGCGGAGACAACCGCCGCAATTTTGCGTGCGCGTCGGCCGATCGAAGAAGATGAAGAAGTGAAAGCGGAGATTGCGCTAGCGCAAGCGAGCAACGCGAGCGTCGGCGACGTCTAGCGGCGCCGTGAGCAGGGTGGGACCCTCGAGGCGGTGCCGAGAGGGCGGGCGGCACGCCCGTGTAGATCAGTTAACGGTCAGCGTGAGCGCGAGCGATGCAGTGATCGGTCCCGAGGTCGCGGTGAGCGTGAACGGGTAGGTCCCCGCCGTCACATTGCCGGACGCCAGATCCACCTTCGCCATGTCGCCCGAAGCAGACATGTCCGAACCGCCATCACCGGTGGTATCGGCCGCCGTAGTCGTCGACGTGCAGGAGCTCATCGACGCGAACGCGAAGAAGACGATGAAGAGCGCGCCAAAGATCTGCAGGGAGTGGCGGCGACGAAGAATGCGAATACAGGAATTCCTTACGAGAGTTTCGCTACAGTGTTTTTTCGCCGCGCTTCCAGTTGCAGGGCGTGAGCGCGCCGGTCTTGAGCGCGTCGAGAACACGCAACACTTCGTCGACATTGCGGCCGACCGCCAAGCTGTTGGCACTGGCGAACTGGATCACGCCCTTGGGATCGACGATGAAGGTAGCGCGAATCGGCACGCCTTCGCCGTGATCGAGAATGCCGAGCGCGGTCGAAAGCTCACGCTTGGTGTCGGCGATCATGGGGAACGGCAGCTTTTTCAGATCGGGATGCTGAAGTCGCCACGCCAGATGCACGAACTGAGTGTCAGTGCTGGCGCCGAACAGCTGCGCGTCGCGCTCACGAAAATCGGCGTCGCGATCGCCAAATGACGAGATCTCCGTCGGACAAACGAAAGTAAAATCCATCGGCCAGAAAAAGAACACGCGCCATTTCGACGCGAAGCTCTCGTGGGTCATCTGCTTGAACTCTTTGCCCGGATCGATCGAGACCACGGACTGAAGCGAAAACTCGGGAAACTTGTCGCCAACGGTCAACATGACTTTCTCCTTGTGCGGCCGCGCATCACGACCATGTATTCGCGCACGTCATAGCCTTTTAGGCCGCTCACGCGCGAGACTGAAATTGCATTCCACGGCACATCCTCGATGCGTCCGGTGTGCTCGTCGATGAAATGGTGGTGCGCCTCCATCTTGGGATCGAAAACGACCTTGCCTTCCGAGAGCACCAGCTCGCGAAGCAGCTTCTTTTTCACGAACAGGTTGAGCGTGTTGTAGACGGTCGCGCGCGAAAGCACCGGACAGACTGCGCGCACCTTGGCCCAAACCTGATCCGCCGACGGATGCTCCTTGGTAAAGAGCACGTACTCCGCCACCGCTAGGCGCTGCGCGGACGGTTGAATTCCCTTCTCGCGCAACAACTTTGCGAAATCGGCTGGCACGACAAACTTAGACTATGTCTAAACTACGATCTTGTCCAGCCACAAGCGACCGGCGACTCGATTGACGCGCATTCATCTCGCAGCTAAGGTGCCCCACACATAGCGCTAGGGGAGCCGCGAGGCTGAGAGGCTGTCAATTCTGACAGCGACCCGTAGAACCTGATGCGGTTAACGACCGCCGGAGGGAAGCATGAAGTTGCCCGTCGTCGAAGAGCTCAACACCCGTCCCATTTCTCCCATCGATCAAGATCTGCCCAGCTCGTCCAAAGTTCATCTCGGCGAGCTGCGCGTTCCGGTGCGCGAGATTCAGATCGAAGGCGAAGCGCCGGTGCGCGTCTACGACACCTCAGGCCCGCAGGGACACGACGTGCACCAGGGCCTGCCGAAATTGCGCGCGCCCTGGATCGAAAAACGTCGCGCCCGCGGCGATCGCAACTTCTCGCAAATGCATTACGCGCGGGCCGGCGAAATCACCGAGGAGATGCAGTTCATCGCAACCCGCGAAAACGTGGCGCCTGAATTCGTTCGCGATGAGGTCGCCCGAGGACGCGCCATCATTCCGGCCAACGTGAACCACCTCGAGCTCGAGCCGATGATCATCGGGCGAAATTTTCTGGTGAAGATCAACGCCAACATCGGCAACTCGGCAATCGGATCGAGCGTGGCCGAAGAGGTCGAGAAGATGCAGTGGGCCACCCGCTGGGGCGCCGATACCGTCATGGATCTCTCGACGGGAAAGAACATTCATCAGACCCGCGAGTGGATCATTCGCAA
>PLXG01000074.1 GCA_003153195.1 Myxococcales bacterium | reverse complement strand
GGCCCCTGATTCCACGACTCCTTAGTAAGCTCTCTGGAATGACGACTGGAAAGGGTGCCATGGCTTACAGCAGGGAATTCGTCATGCTGTTGGCCATGCTCCTTCAAGGCACATGAAGGGGCCGCTCACTCTACGGCGCCTCGTCACCGGCGGCCCTGAACCGGCGCTGCCGTTCTCCGCTGTGCGAACTCTTGAGGTGGAATTGAGTGAGCCGCTGCCGGTCACTACAGGCGAGTCATCGACCGGGTCGTCCACATACTTGTCGTGTCGGGTTCTCGTCCGCCTACATCACCATCCAATTGGCTTTGTCGCAGTCGATGTCGCGGACGGGCCGGTAGCGCCAGCCGAGTTGGAACAGCAGATCCGCTCCGAACTCGGCACCGCGATCGCGACCCACCTCGAAGCCGATGGCATTCGCGATTTCGGTACAGATGCTGCGGTCAGCTTCCCGCTCGATGCCACGTGCCAGTTGCAAAGCGAACAGCCTGACTGGAGCCCGCTTGTGTCGGTGGTCATCTGCACGATGAGTCGACCACGCCAGCTGCGCAACGCTCTTGATGCCCTGCTTGCGCTTTCCTATCCGAACTTTGAGATCGTCGTGGTCGATAACGCGCCAGAAGATGTTGCAACAGCGAATCTGATTCGGGAGCACTACGCGGATCTGCCCAATCTTCGCTACGAAGCAGAGCCGATTCGTGGTCTTTCCACTGCGCGCAATCGTGGTATCGACGCTGCAAAAGGAGAGATCATCGCTTTCACTGACGATGACATCATCGTCGATCGCTACTGGTTGTCCTCGCTGGTGAGTGGCTTCGACGAAGCGGGGACCATCGCGTGTGTCACGGGCCTCACTTTGGCCTCTGAGCTCGAATCTCCCGCGCAATCACTCTTCGAGCAATACGGTGCCTTTAATCAGGGTTACGAGACACGACTGTTCACACGAGACACGAATCCCGCGAGCACGATCCTTTATCCCTACACCGCTGGAGTCTTTGGCGGCGGAGGAAACTCAGCATTGCGCGTCGACAGCTTCCCAGATGGCCTTCGCTTTGATTGCCGACTCGGACCCGGATCACTCGCGTTCGGCGCTGAAGATCTGGACATCTTTTTCCAGACGATTTTCAGTGGAAAATCCATTCGTTACGTACCGGTAGCGATCGCTTGGCACGAACACCGACGTTCATATCAAGACCTACGGTGGCAGCTCTTCACCTATGGCGCAGGATTCACTGCATTCCTTACTAAATGGGTACTCGCGGACTTCCACATCGCGCTCGATCTCTTGCGTCTCGCACCGCGCGTCATCTCGGCAAGACTTTCTCCGGCCATGATATCGGAGCACAAGGAAGGACTCATGCCAAGAGATCTTCGACGACTTGAGCGGCTCGGTTTTGTATACGGGCCGATCGCGTTCTCGCGGAGTGTCGTGCACCAGCGCCATCCGGTGGGCATCTGGAAATCATGAAGTTCTCGGCAACAAGAGGCACGACGTATCAGGCATCTACCATGCGCCGTTCTGGGCTCGCGTCCACACTTTCATGACTGCACGGCTCGCTGATATCGACTCGACTGGCCGCCTTCTGGTCATATCGCCTCACCTTGACGACGCGGTGTTTTCTTGCGAGGCGCTACTCAAATTTGCCGGCGATGCCCGCGTTTTTACGATCTTTGGAGGAGACGCGCCGCAGGGTGCGCCGATAGCGAAATGGGATCTTCAGTGCGGCTTCACTGTCGGCACGAACGTGATGGAGGCCAGGCGGAACGAGGACGCGCAGGCGCTGGGTGTGCTCGGAGCGGTGCCAATTTGGGGAACGGAGCTCCAAGAGGGCTACCGCGCTGATCCGCCCGATGACGACCACGTCACGAAGCTGATCATCGAAGCGATCACCACGAATGCACCCTCGCATGTGGTTTTCCCGCTCGGCCTTTCGCATACCGATCACCTTTTGGTCGCATCTGCCACCGGGGCGGCCGTGCGGGCGCTTGAGGTATCAGATGCCTTCGTCTACGCCGAACGGCCTTACGCGCAACGACAACCGGGCATCGTGAAACGTCGCTGCGCTGAGTTGCGTGCACAGGGCGTGGAGCTTTCTACCGCAGTGCTATCGAGACGGGCGCGCAAAGGCGATCGTTCCGCGATTCGGTGTTACGCGTCGCAGCTTCGCGGTCTCCAGATGTCGGCCTTTCGGATGGGGTTGTTTCGGGAGCGCTACTGGCAAGTCTCTTGGCGAGACGAGTGAACTCTCGTCGTGACGGCGCGCTGAGCCCGTGAGTTCTTTCCTGCCGTCAGCGACGGACTCGATCACCGCGCGGTCATCTGCGCACCCTTCTCACCGAGCACTGTTTGCAATCATCCGCCGCCTCGTGCGCGCGAGCTATCTGATTGAAAGGCATCCGGATACGAATGCTCGATCAGATGACTACGCAGCCGCCCGACGAGCGACTCTGTCGGCACTAGTGACTCAACTTGCCGACCGCGGCGACCTCGAGTTGCGAAGCGATGACCCAAGGGAATTGGAAGAGATCAAGCTTGCTGCAACGGGGTCTTCCATGAACGTTGCGATCATTCCGAAAGACCAACGCGGTAGAGCACTCCTTTTGAAATTCACCGATTCCGCCGTCGCGAGTTCAGAGCTCGCCGCGTCAACCGAAGTTCAAGAGCGACGGACGGCAGATCCGCGCCTCGAGTCCTGGTCGACGCAGGTGCCACATGTGCTGGCTAGCGGCATGG
>PLXG01000267.1:1009-3729 GCA_003153195.1 Myxococcales bacterium | reverse complement strand
GGGGGCGGCACGCCCCTTTGATCGACAGACTCGTGTCGCCCGAAAAGGGCGAAACACGAGTCTGATCCCTCTCCACCCATCTAATTAGCTGTACCAACTCGCAAATTCAGACATACCGCGCGAATTGCAGTTTTCGCCAGAGCGGCGAGCAAGGTCTCGTCTCTCCATTTTTACAAATCGCGCGGTATACTCGAAAAACGCTGATGAATTAACCTGATGCGACCCTAGAGAGTGACCCGAGGGACTTATGATCGATTTGCGCTCTGATACTGTGACCAAACCTTCGCCGGCGATGCGCGAGGCGATGGCGCGCGCCGAGGTCGGCGATGACGTGTACGGCGAAGATCCGACCGTGAACCTACTTCAAAACGAAGTGGCGGCGCTGCTGGGAAAAGAGGCGGCGCTATTCGTCCCGTCGGGCACCATGGCCAACCAGATCGGAATTTGGGCGCACACACGCCCCGGTGACGAGGTGCTGGTCAGCCAGGGCGCTCACTGCATGATCTTCGAAAGTGGCGCCGGCGCCGCGCTCTCGGGTGTGCAGTTTCGAACGGTGGGCAACCCGAATGGAATGGTCACCGCGGCCGAGGTCGACGCCGCCATTCATCCCGACAATCCACACTACCCGCCCACCCAATTGGTGGCCCTGGAAAATACGCACAATCGTGGCGGCGGTCGCATCGCTCCGCAGCGAGAGATCGAAGCCATCGCCGAGGTCACGCGCCGGCGCGGAATCGCGTTGCATCTCGATGGCGCGCGGTTGTGGAACGTGCACGCGGCGACCAAAACGCCGCTGCCGATTTTGACCAAACCGTTCGACACCGTCTCGGTTTGTCTCTCGAAGGGACTGGGCGCGCCGGTGGGATCGATGCTCGCTGGCCCACGCGCGCTCATCAGTCGCGCGGTGCGTCGGCGCAAAATGCTCGGCGGTGGAATGCGGCAAGCTGGAGTTTTGGCAGCCGCAGGACGTCACGCCATCGCGCACAATCTGTCGCGCCTCGAAGGCGATCACGTCAACGCCAGAAGCTTCGCCACCAACATCGCCCAGGCGACCGGCGTCGAGCTCGAGCTCGGGTCGGTCGAAACCAACATCGTGATCTGGGAGCTTGCGACGAGCGTGCCGTTCGACGCCGCGACCTTCGTGGCTCGCGCCAAAGAAAAAGGCCTGTTGCTGAACGCCATGGGTGCCCGCAAGTTGCGGGTGGTCACCCACTTCGATGTCAGCGCGGCAGATTGCAAGCGGGCAGCTGAGATTGCGGTCGCGATCTTGAACGCGGCATGAAGCGACTGGCTCCAATTTTTCTTTTGGCCGCCGCATGCCACGGTCCGACGCTGCCGATTGATCTCCGGCACGCGTACGACATCGAGCGCACGCACGACGACTCCGCTTCTCTCGACGCGTGGAAGGCGATCTATGCGCGATGCGAAGCGCGCTTGGTCTCGGGACAAAAGGCGCGCCCGCACGACGATTGTGGTCTGGCCGCGTATCGCGTGGCGCAAATGGAAGAGAGACTGGAGCACTTCCGAGTGGCGCGCGACGCTTACCTGAACGTCCCTGAAATGGCGCACGAGCCGCGCACCAACGCGCGCGCGATGACGCGAGCGGCGGAGATCACCAGCGAGCGCCTTCACGACGACGCTTTCGCCGACGAGCTCGCTTGGCGCACCGTCGATGCCTTCCCCGACGAAGTCCCTACCGACGACGCCTTGCGACTGGCCATCAAGCTCGGAATCAAATCGGATCCGTCGGCGCTGGCCAAGCGACTCGACGGCCTGATCGCACGAATGCGCAAGACCGATTTGGCAGACAATTTAATCTTCGAGCGCGCCGAGATCGATCGTACCGTGCTCAACGATCCGGCCGGCGCCATCAAAGAGTATGACCTCCTGATCGCGGAGTATCCGCACTCGAGCCTGCGTGATGAGGCGTTCATGAACGCGGCGCACCTCGAGCGTGCGGGTGGAAATTTTCAAGGCGCGATTCACCGCCTCAGGCAGCTTTTGGCCACCCGTCGCGACGCGCTCATCGTCGGCAGCTACAACTCCATCTACTTGGAGCAGGCCGAGCTCGAGGTGGGACAGATTTTTCTCGACGACCTCCATGAGCCCGATCGCGCCGCCGAGGCGTTCGCCACGCTGGCCGACGACTTCAAAACCTCCACCATGCGCGACGATGGGCTCCTCGAGCTTTCGCGCGCATACCTGGCTCGCCACACGCCGCCCGCCGACGCCGACAAGCGCGATGCGTGCAAGGCGCTGCACCGATTGGTGCGCGATTTTCCCGATGGAAACATGGTTCGACGCGCGAAAGAAAAGCTGGGCGAGCTCGGCTGCGAATAGCGCGCCGGGGAATCGCTACTCTTCATACGCGGTCGCAAGTGAGTTTTCCGCTACGCTGATAGGCTGTCCGCAATTTCGAGCTGACCCCTAAAACAGGTATACTCCGCTCACTGTCATGGTGAGCACCAACATGGTTCGTCTGCGCGGCGTCGGCATGAAGTTCGCCGGCCGGACCATCCTCGATGGGCTCGACCTCGATCTGGCGCCGGGTGAACGCTTCGGGCTCATCGGCCCAGCGGCGAGCGGCAAGAGCGTGCTCACGAAGCTCATCTGCGGACTTCTCAAACCAGAAGTCGGTGAGGTGACACTGGCCGGCGATCGCGTCGATCCCCAAGATGAAGTGTCGCTGGAAAAAATTCGCGCGCGCATCGGCATGCTGT
>PLXG01000267.1:0-946 GCA_003153195.1 Myxococcales bacterium | reverse complement strand
GACGAGCCGACCGCCGGTCTCGATCCAGTCACCACTTCGAAGATTTACGATCTCTTGGCCGCCGAGCAAGAAGCGAGCGGTGCCACCGTCTTCGTCATTTCGTCAGACGTGGATGCGCTGATGCGCTTTTCGCCGCGCATGGCGATGCTCTACCGCGGCAAGCTCCTCTACGACGGCTCGACCCGCGAGATGGTCGACAGTCCCGATCCAGTGGTGCGCCAATTCGTGAACGGCCTGCTCGAAGGGCCGCTGTGAGCGACTCCGCCCCCTCCTCGCGCAATTCGTTCGCGCGTTCGATCGAGTCGCTGGGAAATAGCGCGCTCGATCTGTTCCGCGAGGCGGGCGGCATGGCACTGCTCGCCTGGAGCGTGCTGACAAACACGCTCCGCGCCAACTTCGATCGCCGCGAGCTACTGCGAAATTTGTACAAGATGGGCGTCATGTCAGTGCCGATCGTGGCGCTGACCGCGTTCTTCACCGGCGGCACCATGGTGATTCAGTCGGGCATCTTCGTGAAGCGCTTCGGCGCCTACGGCTTGCTCGGATACGGCGCCGGCTATGCCACCTTGCGTGAAGTCGGACCGATCCTGATCGGGCTCATGTTCTCAGGACGCGTCGGAGCCAACAACGCCGCCGAGCTCGGCACCATGACCGTNNAGCAGCTCGACGGGCTGCGCGCGCTCGCCATTGATCCGATCGCTTTTCTCATCGTGCCGCGCGTCCTGGCTATGATGGTGTCGCTCTTTTGCCTCACGCTCATCGGTGACATGGTGGCCATCGGCGGCGGTATGCTGTTCGGTAAAGCGCTGCTCTCCGTCGAGTTTTCATCTTTCTTTCATTCGTTCGCCGACAACTTACGCCCGTGGGATCTCTCCATCGGGCTGGTCAAGGCAGTGGTCTTCGGCCTGGCCATCTCCTTTACCAGCTGCCACTACGGCGTCTCGGT
>PLXG01000197.1 GCA_003153195.1 Myxococcales bacterium | reverse complement strand
CCTCTTCGAGAAAGAGCTTGAGGAAGAGGCGATCGAGCCGGCCGTAGACGTTCCAGTCGATGTGCCGGAGGTCGTCGCCGATCGAATAGTTGCGATGGTCGGCGAACTCCACGCCCTGACCGGTTTTCTTCGAGCGCCGCTCGGCGCGAATCTGTCCCGCGAAGACCTTCTTCGAGACGATGTAAAGGTACTCGAGCTTCTTCAAGAAACTCTCGTTGAACTTCACGCTCACGCGAGCTCCGACGTCTCCTTGAGGATGGCGTCGAGGATGGTGTCGGGGTCGATGCCTTCGGCTTCACCCTCGAAGTTCAAAATGATTCGGTGGCGCAAGGTCGGCTTGGCCACCTGGCGCACGTCGTCGCAGGAGACGGCGTACCGTCCGTCGAGCAGCGCGCGAATCTTTCCGGCGAGCAGCAGTGCCTGCGCGCCGCGCGGCGAGCCACCATAGCGAACGAACTTTTTGGTCAGCCCCGGCGAGTTTTCGCTGGGATGGGTGGCTTGCAGTACGCGCACCGCGAAGTCTTGCACCGTGCGCGCCACTGGCACCTGACGAACCAGCGCTCGCAACGCGAGCAGCCGCGGCCCGTCGAGGACCTGCGTGACCTTGGCGTTCGCCTCACCGGTGGTTCGATCCAAAATGGTGTGCAGCGCCTCGCGCGACGGAAAGCTCACCTTGAGCTTCACGAAAAATCGATCGAGCTGCGCTTCCGGCAGCGGATAGGTGCCTTCCATCTCCAGCGGATTTTGAGTGGCCAAGACGAAGAACGGCTCTTCCAGCTGAAAGGTCTGCTTGGCGATGGTGACCGAATGTTCCTGCATGGCTTCCAGCAGCGCCGACTGTGTTTTCGGCGTGGCGCGATTCACTTCGTCGGCGAGCACGATGTTGGCGAAGATCGGTCCGCGCTGAAATTGAAAGCTCTTCTGCCCGCGCTCGTCCTCGACGATCATGTTGGTGCCGAGAATGTCCGCCGGCATCAAATCGGGCGTGAACTGCAGCCGTGAGAACTTGAGCGCGAGTGCATCCGCCAGCGTGCGCACCAGTAGGGTCTTGCCCAGGCCCGGCACACCTTCCAAAAGCGCGTGTCCGCCGGCCAAGATCGCGGTGACCACGCCCTCGACCACCGACTCATGACCGACGATGACTTTGCCCACTTCGTCGCGCAGGCGCCGGACGTCTTTCCCGAACGCACCCACTTCGGCTTCAACGCTCATGGTCGTACGATAGCAAGATCCGTCGAGAACGCACGTCCGATGTGGCGCAAAAAGATGGGACTAAAAACCGGCTACGGCGGCGTCTTGCGAGATCTGTTTGGCGGCCGCTTGAAGCGATGGCCAGTCGGCCGACAGATCGGCGATGGGCGTCGTCACTTGATAATTTTGCAACTTCTGTTCGCGCCAGAAATTGAACAGGCGATAGCAGCTCGAATGGTGTGGATCGTCGAGCGTACCGAGCGGCATGAACAGCGGAACCTGCTTTCCACTGGTATCGGTAGTGGTGAAGCCGGAGGCAAGCAGGCTTTGGCAGGCGGCGCGATCGTAGCCTCCTTCCGACTGGATGTAATAGGGCATGTAAGCGGGGGGAATGGTGGCCTCGATGGCAGACATGAACTCCAGCCAGCTGTTCAGCACCTGATCGGGCGTGATGCCGAGCCGAGTGGAGATGAGGAGGGCGATATTGTCGGCCTCTTGCTCGATGGTATAGAGACCGATGCGATTGTCGGATAGCGCCTTGGTGAGCTGCGCCGCCACCTGGTCGAAGTGAAGCGCGCGGGTGTTGAGCGTCGTCAAAATGTCTGACAACGTGCCGTCCCATGGGAGGGTCACACCGTGCGGCCCTGAGTGAAGCGCCGCCATCAGCACGCTTCCGTAAGAGATCGCGTCGGCGCCGGGCGTGCCGGTGAGGTTGAGCTTGGGTGCGCAGGCGACCAACTTGCTTTCGAAGTCGAGATAGGTGGACATGGCCGCGCTGGGAATTCCGTAGCCGAAGCTCAGATACTGCGCCCACACTCCGAGCGCGTCGCGCGCCGCCGCACAAACGAAGCCAGGCTCGGTTCGCTCGCTGAGCAGCGGAGCAATTCCAGTGAGCAGAAAATTGCGAAGTCGTGGACTGTACTGTCCGACCACCACACTCTGCAGCGGCTTGGGTGCGTTTACGACTTCGGTATAAAGCTGCTCTAGCGCTTGCGCGTTCGCCGACGGCACCGGCGTCTTTTTTCGATCGGCCTCGGTCTCGTACCAGAAATCGTACTTCTGTAGACGCGCGTCCGAGACGTGCGATCGGTAGTAGTGGCCGAGCTCGTGCGAGAGAACCACCACCAACAGCTTTTCGTCGGACGCCGCGGCGATCAGGTCGGACGTAATGTTGATATAGGGAGAAGTGGAGATAATCGAAATTTCACCCGGCGTCGAATCGTAGATCGAGCAGCTCGTTCCGCTCGGCGTCAGGTCGGACGAAAGCGAGCACGAGGGTTTCACGCGATCCCAAAACTGATTTAGATCGCTCGAGCCCGGCCAGGTCGGCCGCACGCAAGCATAGGGCGCTTCACCGGTGACTTGCGCCTTTTGCAAGAGCGTGCGAGGCGTACCCCCGATGGGCATGGCCGCGGTCGCACCGTTCTCCAAGCTTCCACTGCACACTAGCACCGGAGACACCCAGGCATTGAACGTGGAGCTGGACGGCAGCACCTTCACGATCGGATGCGGCGCGACCAGATCGGCGCCGTAGGTTTTCAGCACATCGGCGCGAACCACCGCGTCGATTCGATCGACATGCGCCTGAAGAATCTGCGTGAGGGCGTGCATCGGATCGAGCGGCGTTGCATGGGCGGAGTTCTGGAGAGAATTTTCGCTGGCGTCGAACGAAGCGTAGTCGCTGTCGGCCCAATAAAATGCGTTGTTGTCTTGAATGAGCTCCGGCGTGCTCTGGGTGCTGGAGGTGTTGTCGGCCTTACCGCCAACGTCTGCGCTGGTGCCCATCGGGACCGATCCGCCACACCCGCCCAGCATGAATCCGCACAACACCAACCCTCTGGCTCTACGCATGATTGGGGGAGATGCACCGATCGTGCCCACCCGAGTGTCGACCTAAGTATCGGTATTCAGAGGTCGGGTTGCCATGACTGCTCCTCTAGGCCCCACTAGAGGACTGGCCATTTCAGCTACTCCCGCGGCTTGATCAGCTGGAAGTATCGCTTGATGTAATAGCGATAGCCGGGCGGCACGCGTTCGTTCGACATCACCTCTTCGACGATCGACGAGTAGTCGGTGTAGACTTTTTTGTAGCTGCGAGACGCGAAGCCGCGTTCGGCGGAGCCCAAGATCGTTTCTGATCGCGACGGACCTGCGCCTTCATTTCCTTGCACGCGCGTGTCGTAACGGTGGCCTTTCAGATCGGTGCGATCGCCCAGCAAGTTGGGATCGTGCTGATCTCCGATGCCGTCGCCAGGATGGTCGCCTTGGCCGGCGCCGCCGCCTGGATTCTGATCGCCTTTCCCTCCCGGCGAGTTTCCGTTTCCGGGAAGAGGCAATAGCAGCGAGCTCTTGCCGCCGCCGCCGAAGATGAGCGTATTGGCTTTGCCGCCGCCGGCCCGTTGATTGAACTCCTTCATTCTATTTCCGCGTCCGCCCGGTTGGTCTTGCGCCTGCGCCGATCCGTTTTGCAGCTGCTGATTTTTTCCCATGCGTCGGAGCATTTCTTTGATCTCGGCCAGCTCGAGCTTCATCTGATTGGCCGAACCGAGCTTACGAATCTCGTTCTGCATCTCTCCCATCTGCTCGCTTAGCTGACGCAGCGCTTCGGGCGAAAGTTTTTGCCGCAGCTGCTCGGCCGCCTTCTCCAAATCGCGCTTGAGTCTTTCGAGCTGACGGTGCTGTTCGGCCTGCGCCTGCTTTTCGCGCTCCAGTCGCTCGAGCTCGCGCTGATTGCGCTTGAGCTTGCGCTGCGTCTCTTCGTCGTTCGGCTTCTCGGCCAGCTCGCGTTTCAATTTTCGCTCTTCGTCGCGCAGCTGTTTCTCTTCCGCTTCACGCTGCTTTTCTTCGGCACTTTTTTCGTTTGGTGCTTTGGCTGCGCGATCGAGCGAACGAGCCGCTTTTTCGCGCTCCTCGGGCGACAACTTTTGGTCGCGTTCGTTCTGTTCGGCCGCCAACTTCTCCGCTTGCTCGGCGAGCTTGCGCAGCTCCTCTTTCGCTTTGGCGAGATCTTCACTGGCCATCGCTTCTCCGGCCGCGCGGGTGATCTTTTCGCGCTCCAGCTCCTTGCCCACCTGCTTGAGTCGATCGCGAACGGTGTCGAACGATTTCTGAGACCGCTCCGGAGCGAGGCGTTTTTCCAATGCATCGAGGCGATCGAACGCCTCTTTTCGGGTCAGCTCTTCGGCGCCAATCTGTTCTAGGAGGCGATTCAAGTCGGTCGCCAGATCCGAGGACTTCTGATCTCCGCTGTCGCGCGCCTCTCGCGCCAACTTTCGCACGTTCTCGCGCTCGTCGGCGATCGCGTCGGCATCGACTGTGAGTCGAGGTGCGGTGATCTCCGGCGACCGGACCGGACTGCGCGAGGCTCGCGATGGAAATTTCACCAGCGTCAGGATCGCGATGCCGACGGCCAGCGCGCCCAGCTTTCGCCATCCGGCCGGCGTGTGAATCGGCGCCGCTCGCTTGAGATCGATCTCGGCTAGGCGGTGCGCGGTATCGCGCAAATGGGCCACTTGAAACGGCGTCGGTTGCGTCACCTGGGCAAACTCCAGCGCCGAGCCGAAGCGATCGTGAAGCGCGTGCGATCGATCGATCTGTTTGGCCGCCAATTCGTCAGACAAGTTGCGCAGCGAACGGACGGCGGTCGCCACCGCCACCGCGGTCCATGAAAAGATCAGCGCCGCCCGAAACGCCGTCACTCCCAAGAGGTGCGAGCGGTAAAGTGCGAGGACCACCAAGGTTAAAACACAGTCCACCATCGCGCCGCGCATGGCGACGGCAAACCCGCGGTCGAGCCGAATCCGCATTCGGACCGTCCGCAATGCGGCGCGCAACGCCGCGATTTCGGTGGTCATTTTCACAATCATAACCGATTGTCCCAAGGACGCCAGTGCGTTTGAGACTTGCAAGTCGAGGTCTCTTCCATGTTATAAGGATCGCAAGTTGGAGAGGGAACTGGCGCGATGAAACCAGTTTTCGTAATGGGTATCGCCACCTTGAGTTTGATGGCCTACCTCTTGGTCCGCGGAGATCTTCCGGTACAGCGCGCTTCGGCGCAGGGGCCGAGCTATGAGAGGTTGGTCGAGACCGCATCGCGGGTTTTCGGTGGCGTGCCGCGGTCGCTCGACCAAAATCAAGGCACGAGTGAAATCAAAGAACCGGCTTCGCACGTAGAGGCGCAGGTGGAAGTTACATCTCCGCTCGCAGCCACCGCGCAGGCCGATGCCGCAGTGGCCGCGGCCGGCAAGACCGCTTCGCCTTCAAGTGACAGCCCCGAAAATCAGGCGCGTGAGCTTTCGACACGGGCCACTCGACTCCTCGACGCCAGTAAGTATGGCGAAGCGCGTGAAGTGGCGGAGCAGTGCCTGCGCCTAGAATCCGGCAACTTGAGCTGCGAGAAGAGCTTGATCAACTCCTACGTTCTCGCCGGCGACTATGAGCAGGCCGCGGGTGCGATCGGAAACTGCCTCGAGCGCCATCCAGACGATCCGTTCTGCCAAGCGCAGCGCTCCAAGCTGGCCGAGGCGAATCCGGTAGCGGTACACGACGTCGACAGCGAGCCGGCCAACGAAGAGCGCCCGTAGCGCTCCCTTAGACCCGGTCGACCCGCTTCATCCGCTGAAATTCCAATCTCGAATTAAAATTGTCGGACAAACGGCAATGGCGTCGCTCAGCCCTGCCGAAACCACTTGTCGTTCGCGCGAAATTCCATCGATGCGCTGAAAGGCCTCGAGCACCGACTCGGTCCAGCGAAGATTCTTCACCGCTCGCGTGACTACGCCGTTTTCGATCAGAAAGAGCCCATCGCGGGTCATTCCGGTCATGAGCGCGCGACGCGTGTCGAGCAGGCCATTCACGTAGTGAAAGCGCGCCACCAAGAGGCCGCGCTCGACGCGACCGATCAGCGTATTGGCGGCGTCGTTCCCGGGGGCCAGATGGAGATGTTGCGGAACCGCGCCGCTTTCGAAGATCTCGTCGGCAATCGATGGTGCATGACCGGTCGAGGAGGTGGAGGCGCGCTTGGCGCTCGCGCGATCGAACGCAGACGACCCCGCGACCCCGCCATCGATGAAGGTGACTCGCTGCTTGAGCGTGCCTTCGCTGTCGAATGGACGGATGGGAGAGCCCTCTTCGCCGCGCCGCGCGTCGTCATAGAGGGTGATTGCTGAAGAGGTGATCGGCTGGCCGGTGCGGCCCGCCAGAAAAGACGATCCATCTTCGACCGCGCGTGCGCCCAAGCTGGTGAGCGCCATCCATTCGATGAGCTCGGCGGAGCAGGCGGGCTCGAGCACCACGTCGTATTTTCCCGGTTCAAGCGCGATCGGATCGCGACTTCGTTGCGTGCGCTCACAGGCGAGCTCGCTCATGCCTTCGATGTGTGCGTCGAGCGCTGCGACGTCGATGCTAAAATGCGAGGTTCGACTGGCCGCGCCGCTCGATAAATCGGAGGCGATGAAGTCGAGCTTGGCGAGCGTGAACTGGTGCTCGCACCGGCAGCCTGCGTCGGTTGCCACCGCGCGCTGTCCGGAGCTGACGGTGAGCAGCCCGGCGCCGCTCAGGTGATTTCGATCAGCGATGGCCAGCGTGCGACCCACCAAGGCCACTCGATCGTCGGCTCCCAAATGGGCAGTTGCGTCGTCGAACCCGGCGCGGGTCTCGGCGAGCGACTCAGGAGCGCGCTCGGCAAATCCACCGAAGTCGGTCTCGGGCTGCACCTTGGCCAAGGTCTGCGCCTGTGCGATGAGCGCATCG